>NZ_CP061309.1:1534006-1904269 GCF_018687955.1 Polynucleobacter ibericus
CAGCTTTTACTGGCTTGGCTGGAATTTTTGCTTTGACTGCTGTTTTAGCTGGAGTTTTTGCTTTAGCTACTGGTTTAGCTGGAGCTTTTGCTTTTGGAGCTGGTTTTTTGGTCTTGGTATTTGGCATTTATTAGCACTTACTCACATTACTGTTGTTGATATCGACTGAAGAAACACAGCCCCGCGTAACTCACTTACTCACTTACCCCAAATTTCATTAAAATAAAGCGCAAGTGGCTGAATTAAATCGGTTTTTTCTTGGGAACAGAGGATTATAGTCGATTGCGACTTTTTGGACCCTATTCTTCCTAAAAATATGGGGTAATTTCAGGGAATTTCTAGGGGTCTTTACAGAAATTCTTAGAAGAATTTCAGCTTTTCGCCCAATTCCCGATAACGGGCTTTATCTTGCTCGGAAGCGGTGCTTCCAGCGATCTTTTGGGCAATTTCGGTCATTTCTTGCTTGAGATGGATTAATTCCAGTTTTTTGAATGCTCCATCAAGATCAGCGGCAGCACCTTCAAGCTCTAGATCGGATCCCATTACACGATTTCTGAGCACTTCATACAAAGGAGCGAACTCGCTACGTGAGAGCTGATCCTGGAACATGGCAAATGCCCCAGCGCCTGCGACTGCCGGTTTATTGCCCTCACCTGGAATGAATTCAACTAAGTCACACTGCGACAAAAGATCTTTCATTAACGCATGTGCTTTTGCAGATCTTTGTTCTGCAGCCTTAAATGCAAGCTCGCGCTTATTCGCATCTAAGGCTTTTCCCAAATGCGGAAACTGAATAATGACGCGTAACATTTGCTCTGCCAAATCGGTTGGCGCTTTGGGTGGTTCAATATTATGAGTAGCCACGCGTTTTGCGGAACCTTTGGATGCCTGCCATGGAGCACCCTGTCGATTACTCGAAAAATTATTCTGATTACCCTGGTTGCCTTGCCCACTTTGAGTCCGCGCTTGAACTGGCTGATAAGTAGTTTGGCGAACGGGTGCAGGCGCCACTGTTAAACCACAAAACGCTTCGAGTTCTGCTGGGGTTGTATTGGTCCGAATCGCTAGCTCACGCAAGATTTGGGTTCGCAAAGCGATTGGCGGCATGGAGAGCAACAGCGGCTTAGCGGCATGATGCGTATGGGCTCTGCCTTCAGGCGTGGTTAACTCATGGCCTTCGCTCGCCACCTTAAAGAAGAAGCTGGAGATAGACATCGCTTCTTTGATAACCTTTTCAAAAGCAGGCGCTCCATAAGCTCGCACGTAACTATCAGGATCATGCTCGGTTGGCAAAAACAAGAAACGAATTTCTTTATCATCCGACATCAAAGGCAAACAAGCTTCTAGCGCACGCTGTGCTGCACGTTGACCTGCAGCATCACCATCAAATGAGAACACTACTTTATCGGTTTGGCGCAATAGCATGCGCACATGGTTTGCAGTGCATGCTGTTCCTAAAGTAGCTACTGCATTCGGAAAACCCAATTGCGCTAAAGCAACGACATCCATGTAACCTTCACAAACGAGAACATATTCTTGTCCACGAATAGCTTGTCTTGCTTCAAACAACCCATAAAGAGTATTTCCTTTGGAGAACAAAGGTGTCTCTGGAGAATTTAAATACTTAGGCTCGCCTTGATCCAAAATGCGCCCACCAAAGCCAATTGTCTGTCCTTTGGGATTGCGAATTGGGAACATAATGCGATCGCGAAAACGGTCATAGCGCTTGATTGGTGCCCCTTCAGACTGCTCGCCCTGAATCAGCAAGCCACCTTCCACCAAAGTCTTTGCTATTTCGTCATTGGAATAAGTGCCAAACACAGCTTCCAGGCCCTGCCAGCCATCAGGCGCATAGCCTAAAGCGTAGCGCTTCGCTATTTCACCCGTAAGACCGCGGCCTTTGAGATATTCAACTGCACGGGTATTGCCTTTAAGTTGCTGGCGATACCAGTCTGCAGCTGAACTCATCACTTCACTCAGCGCCATAGCTTGCTGTTGTCTTGCTACATCATTTGCGGTGCACTCTTCACGTGGTACATCTAATCCTGCCGAACGCGCAAGATCTTCAATCGCATCTACATAACCAAGGCCGGAATACTCCATTAAAAAACTAATCGCTGATCCATGTGCGCCACAACCAAAGCAGTGATAAAACTGTTTAGTCGGAGATACTGAAAATGAAGGAGACTTCTCTGAATGAAAAGGGCACAAACCCTGAAAGTTTGCACCCGCTTTTTTTAACTTAACATGCTGCCCAACCACATCAACGATATCAACCCGATTTAAAAGATCGGCAATGAAGGATTGTGGAATGAGTGCCATAGGGCGAGTATGAAACTGTTTCTCTTTTTTGAATACTTACTTGGCGAGTGCGGCTTTTACTAAGCCTGAAACTTTGCCCATATCTGCTTTGCCAGCCAATTGACCTTTCAGCACGCCAATAACCTTACCCATATCCTGTGGGCCAGCAGCACCTGTAGAGGCAACGGCAGCAGCCACTGCAGCCTCAACCTCAGCATCGGATAACTGCGCAGGCAAGTAAGTTTGCAAGATCACCATCTCGGCAGCTTCAATTGCCACTAAATCATCGCGCCCTGCTTTTTCAAACTGAGAAATAGAATCCTTGCGTTGCTTAATCATTTTTTCAACAGTTGCAACTACACCGGCATCATCAACCACGATGCGCTCATCAACTTCACGTTGCTTAATCGCTGCCAACAAAAGACGAATAGTTCCTAGGCGCTCAACTTCTTTTGCGCGCATAGCATTTTTCATATCTTCGGTAATTTGATCTTTTAAGCTCATGACTTCATTCCTGATGTTGATTGATGGTGATTCAGAAAGCAAAAACCCGCTGCGTTTCACCGTCAGCGGGTTTCAAAGCTTCTCGGTGAAGAGAGCTTTTAAATTCTATTAGTAAAGCTTCTTAGGCAACATCTGGCTGCGAATACGCTTGTAATGGCGCTTAGCAGCTGCGGCCTTCTTACGCTTACGCTCAGCCGTTGGCTTCTCGTAGAACTCGCGTGCACGCAAGTCTGTCAAAAGGCCATTCTTTTCAATGGTGCGCTTGAAACGGCGCAATGCCACTTCAAATGGTTCGTTTTCGCGGAGGCGGACTGTAGTCATACTTATTTAACTCGTATATGCTCGATAGATATCGAAAAATTAACTGAATTGCGATTCTAGCACGACCAAGCGAAAAAATGATTGTTTTAGGAATAGAAACTTCTTGTGACGAGACCGGGGTGGCTTTATACAACACCACGCCTTGGGAAGAGGGTAAACCGGCCTTCCAGGGCATACTGGGCCAAGGTTTGCACTCCCAAATCGCCATGCACCGGGATTATGGGGGCGTTGTCCCCGAATTAGCCTCCCGAGACCATATTCGTCGAGTTTTACCCCTTTTAGACCAATCTTTAGCCCAATCGGACCTCAAATTGGCCGATATTGATGCCGTAGCCTTCACCCAAGGGCCAGGACTGGCTGGCGCCCTCCTGGTAGGCAGTGCCTTTGCTAAATCACTAGCTCAGGGACTTAATCTACCTTCTATTGGGGTACATCACTTAGAGGGACACCTGCTCTCCCCGCTTTTGGGCCAAACAGCCCCCCAATTTCCATTTATTGCCCTACTGGTATCGGGCGGCCACACCCAACTCATGAAAGTTTCCGGCATTGGCCAATACGAGCTTCTTGGTGAGACTTTGGATGATGCTGCTGGCGAAGCTTTCGATAAAACCGCCAAATTACTTGGTCTAAATTACCCGGGTGGCGCTGCAATTTCTAAATTAGCAGAACAAGGTCGCCCCGGAATGTTTGATTTACCAAAACCAATGTTGCATTCGGGTGATTTAGATTTTTCTTTCTCAGGTCTAAAGACTGCAGTCCTTAATCAAACTAAAAAGTTTTCTGAGAAAAATATTGTTGACGCAAATGAGATCGCACAATTTCATGCGAACCTCGCTAGAAGTTTTGTCGACTCAATCGTGGCAGTGCTAATAAGTAAATCTGAAAAAGCACTCAAGCAAACTGGTTGCAAACATTTAGTGCTCGCTGGAGGCGTGGGGGCGAATTTACAGTTGCGCACAGCACTCAATGACAAGGCGAAGAAGAATGGCTTTGAAGTGCACTATCCACCACTTGAGCTCTGCACTGACAATGGAGTGATGATCGCTTTTGCTGGGGCGCTACGTATGCTTGCCAAAAATAATGGCTCCACAACTTCTGGAGCCTTTGATATCAAACCCCGTTGGGATTTACAAAGCAATAATCTGAAATAAATTGATTGCTTATCTGCAGTTATTTATTTCTTGTGGCTAATTCTAGCGAATGCGCTGTGATTGTGAATAGACTCGAAGTTCTCGGCTTCAACTACAAAAGACCGAATACGCTGATCTGCCTTGAGGTTCCCGGCCACGTCACGTACTAAATCTTCCACGAATTTCGGGTTGCTGTATGAGCGCTCGGTCACCCACTTTTCATCAGGGCGCTTAAGTAGACCCCATAACTCACTAGATGCTTCACTCTCGGCAGCAGTCACCAAATCTTCTACTGTCATCCTGGTTTCCGTATCTAGCACCACTGACATCGTTACATGCGAGCGTTGATTATGCGCACCAAAATCAGAAATCTCTTTAGAGCACGGACATAAACTCATTACTGGGACTTGAGCACGCAAACCTAATTCAACATCAGTAATGCCTTTTGAATTCTGATTGGCAGTCGCCATCCAAGTCACTTCGTAATCCATCAAGCTCTCAACTCCGGAAACCGGAGCAGCTTTTTTAACAAAGTGCGTATAGGTAAATTGAACATGCCCTTCCTTGGCATCGAGCAATGGCAACATCTCACGCACCATTGCGACAACGGAAGTACTGTCTACTGCAATATCTTGCTTTTGTAGCAAAGCCATAAAGCGAGACATATGGGTACCCTTCACATGCGCAGGCAATGCCACATCCATCTCAAAAGTGCCAACCGATGGAAAGTTCCCTGTCGCGCTACGAATCGTCAGCGGATGACGCACGCCACGAATACCAACTTGCTCAATCGGTAAAGCGCGCTCGTCCCGCGTGGATTGCACGTCAGGCATTGCGCTAGGCTTGAGAAAAGCGGGATTCATGTCATTCATGGCTCTATTTTCAGGCAAAACCAGCTTATTTGCCTACAAGTGCTGAATTTACGGCCAATATTGCTGGAAAACGCTGTTTGATAGAGTTGGCGATACCCTCTACGTCCAGGCCACACTTGGTCATCAGCAAGCTGTAGTCGCCATGCTCAATAAATTGATCAGGAAGACCTAATTGCAGGAGGGGCTTATGAATACCAAGATTCGATAACGCCTCTAAACATGCGCTACCAGCACCGCCAGCAATTGCGCCGTCTTCAATCGTCACGAAATAATCATGGTCCTCAGCGAGTGATTGAATTAAATCTACATCAAGCGGCTTTACAAAACGCATATTGGCAACCGTTGCATCAATACCCTCAGCCACTTCGAGCGCAGGGTAGAGCAAAGTACCGAATGCCAATATCGCCACACGCTGACCCGCAGGTGCAGTGGATTTACGACGAACCTCACTCTTGCCCATGGGCAGTGTGCGCAACTCTTTTGAAGGAATTGCGCCTACACCAGCACCACGTGGATAACGCACTGCGCTTGGATGCGGTTGATGAAAAGCGGTTGTTAATAAATCACGGCACTCCGCCTCATCCGCTGGTGTCATCACCAACATATTCGGAATGCAGCGTAAAAATGGAATGTCATATGCACCAGCATGTGTAGCACCATCAGCGCCAACTAAGCCGGCACGATCCAATGCAAACAACACTGGCAGATCTTGTAACGCAACATCGTGAATGAGCTGGTCATACGCACGCTGCAAGAAAGTAGAGTAAATCGCTACAACCGGCTTCATACCCTCGCATGCCATACCCGCTGCAAATGTCACGGCATGTTGTTCAGCAATGCCTACATCGTAGTAACGTTTTGGGAAATTCTTTTCAAACTCAACCAAACCTGAACCTTCACGCATCGCTGGCGTTATACCCACCAACAAAGGATCTGCATGTGCCATGTCGCATAGCCACTCGCCAAAAACTTGTGTAAAAGTTTTCTTGCTAGTGGCCGCTTTTTTCACACCCTCTTCAGGATTAAATTTACTAGGGCCGTGATACAGCACTGGATCTGCTTCGGCTAACTCATAGCCCTGACCTTTTTTGGTCACTACGTGCAGGAACTGTGGCCCCCGACCCTCAAGGGCAAGGCGACGTACGTTCTGCAGCATCGGAATCAAAGCATCTAAATCATGACCGTCAATTGGGCCAAAATAGTTAAAGCCAAACTCTTGGAAAATCGTTGAGGGAGAAACCATACCCTTGGCATGATCCTCAAGGCGCTTAGCAAACTCCCGCAAGGGTGGTGCAATCGACAGCACGCTATCAATTCCCTTTTTGGTCGCAGAATATATATTGCCGCTTAGTAATCTGGCTAGGTGACGATTGAGTGCACCCACCGCAGGTGAGATCGACATATCATTGTCATTCAGTATGACAACCAATGGTATATCGTCATACACGCCGGCATTATTCATAGCCTCGAAAGCCATGCCACCAGTCATAGCGCTATCACCAATCACCGCTACAGCTACCTGACGCTCGCCTTTAGTTTGGAACGCACGAGCCATACCCATCGCCGCAGAAATACTAGTAGACGAGTGCCCAGTACCAAAAGCATCAAACTCACTTTCCGAGCGATGCGGAAATCCCGAGAGACCCTGGTACTGACGCAAGGTATTCATTCGCTCACGACGACCCGTCAAAATCTTATGTGGATAACTTTGATGTCCCACATCCCAAACGATACGATCGTCTGGGGTATCAAATACGTAATGTAAAGCAATCGATAACTCCACCGTTCCTAAATTGGAGGATAGATGTCCACCTGTCTTAGAAACAGAATCCAAAACAAACTCACGTAACTCATCAGCTAAAGCAGGTAACTCTTCACGTGTGAGTTTTTTGAGATCGTCAGGGGAGTTAATGGAATGTAAAGTCATCGAATCTAAATAATCTGTACTAATGAATTTCTCTTATATTTCTCATGTATCTCTTATTTGCCGCGATTGACAACCAAGAGAGCCAAATCTTTTAATGCTTGCGCCTGAGCACCAAAACTATCTAAGCTAGCGATTGCTACTTCTTGTAATTCTTTAGCCTGCTTCTGCGCATAGTCTAAACCCATCAAGGTCACATAGGTCGGCTTATTCGCTGCAGCGTCCTTGCCGGCTGTTTTTCCCAAGGTTTGACTATCAGCAGTAGCATCCAGTACATCATCGACAATCTGGAACGCCAATCCCAAGGCTTTTGAGTATGCCTCGAGATGCGCCAATTGCGTTTGATTGAGTTGCGCAGCAATACCACCCAGTTCTACAGCGCAGGACAATAACGCACCGGTCTTCATGGCATGCATTTGTTTTAAGCCTGGCAGATCAAGCTTCTTACCAACGCTCTCTAAATCAATTGCCTGACCACCAGCCATCCCGCGTGAACCAGAGGCAGCTGCTAAAGCAGAGATCATTTTTAGACGAACCTGCGCATCACAGTTTGCAGCTGCTAGGATCTCAAAGGCACGAGTTTGCAATGCATCACCAACCAACAGCGCAGTAGCTTCATCAAAAGCTTTATGTACGGTTGGGCGACCGCGACGCAAATCATCGTCATCCATACAGGGTAAATCGTCATGCACCAAGGAGTAGGCATGAATACATTCAATCGCAACTGCGGCAGCGTCCAATGAAACAGCTTCTGCTTTTCCATCATTACTCAGTTCACCAGCAGCGTAAACTAATAGCGGACGTATACGCTTGCCGCCACCCTGCGCTGCATAACGCATTGCCTCATGCAAACGATGTGGTGTGGTTTGTGCAGAATCGAGTAAGCGCTCTAAGGCTGACTCAGTTCGTTCGGAGTGGGAATTTATCCACTCTTGGAATTGAAAAGTGTTGCTCAATTAAGCCTCGAATACCCGAACCTGTTGCTCAACTTGGGCTAGCATTCCTTGGCAATGCTTTAACAAAGCGGCACCGCGTTGGTAGGCTAGCAAGGTCTCTTCTAAGGAAAATTTGCCGGACTCCATATCGGAAATAAGCTTCTCAAGCTCCTTGACGGCTTGCTCATAGCGCAAGTTGGGGTCAATTTGGACCTCAAGACCGGGTTTTTGACTCTCTGACTTCTTGGCTGGCATATGCTGGATTCCTTGGTATTTCTCACACAGATAGCCCTACATCTTAAAGCGAGAAGCTCCTTGGATGGGTATAATCCATCCCTTCCTTTCCAATATCGATCCGTCGATGGTTGGATTGGTTATTCCGCTTAGCTTCGGCTGACGTTTTCGGGGGTGGGGAGAATGACTAATCTGGCTACCGCGCAGCAGCTTGCGCCGTCCAATTTACAACTGCCGGTTTCGGCATATTTTGACGCTGATTTGTATCAGCGGGAAATCGAACTGCTTTTTAAGCAGGGTCCCGGCTATGTTGGTCACGAACTCATGGTGCCTGAAATCGGCTCCTATCAAACTTTAAGAGCAGAAAACGAAGGTCGCATCCTCGTTCGCAATGAATCCGGCGTGGAACTACTTTCCAACGTTTGTCGCCATCGTCAAGCATTGATGCTCAATGGTCGTGGCAAAGCCGATAATATTGTTTGCCCATTACATCGCTGGACCTATGACTTAGGTGGCAACTTATTAGGTGCGCCACACTTCGAAGATAAACCTTGTCTAAATCTTGGTAAGTCCCCATTACAAAATTGGCAGGGTCTCTTGTTTGAAGGCCCACGTGATGTACGTACCGATCTTGCCAAACTTGGTGTTGCTGATGATCTGAAATTTGATGGCTATGTACTAGACCATGTTGAAGTACATGATTGCAACTACAACTGGAAAACATTCATTGAGGTATATCTCGAGGACTATCACGTTGTGCCGTTTCATCCAGGTTTAGGTAAGTTTGTATCTTGCGAAGATCTACATTGGGAATTCGGAGATTGGCATAGCGTCCAAACCGTTGGTATTCATAAAGATTTACAGAACCCAGGTTCACCAACCTATCGCAACTGGCATGAGGCAGTACTACGTCAGTTCAACGGCAAAGCCCCACGCCATGGCGCTATCTGGCTAACCTACTACCCCAATGTGATGGTGGAATGGTATCCAGGGGTGCTTTGCGTATCCACCCTGCATCCAATGGGCGCAAATAAAACTCGCAATATTGTGGAGTTCTACTATCCAGAAGAAATTGCTTTATTTGAGCGCGAGTTTGTGGAGGCAGAACGTGCCGCCTATATGGAAACCTGCATCGAGGATGATGAAATCGCCGAGCGTATGGACCAAGGACGCGCAGCACTGCTAGCACGTGGCATCAATGAAGTAGGGCCGTACCAAAGCCCCATGGAAGATGGCATGCAACATTTTCATGAGTGGTATCGTCGCGTCATGAACTTTACAGGCGCATAATCAAAAGTAGCTTCACGACATTAGCAATTTACGGTTTCATTAATACCTTTCATTAATAACCCTCATCACTAAATATAGGAAGCATCATGACTCCTCTAATCTCAGCAAACCAATTAGAAGAAATCATTAATAGTGGTGAAAATGTATTGCTCTGTGATTGCCGCTTTGATTTAGTGGACCCTCTCATCGGCAAAAAATCCTATGAAGAAAGCCATATCCCGGGCGCTATTTATGTTGATCTAGATAAAGATCTATCGGGGACAAAAACTGGTAGTAACGGACGTCACCCCCTTCCAAGCCCAGAAGCCTGGGCACAAACTAAAGCTCGTCTTGGCATTAGCCCCAACACCCTAGTAGTTGCCTATGATAAGCAAGGGTCTGTTTACGCAAGCCGCTTGTGGTGGATGCTCAAAGCCACTGGGCACGCCAATGTTCGAGTTCTTGATGGCGGTTTAGATGCTTGGAATGGCCCTATGGGCAATATTCCTAGGGCACCCACTCCTTGCACACAAGCTATTGCAGTCATGCCCTATGCTGGACTGGTACTAGTTGATGAGGTGGTTAGTAATCTCAATTCCCAGAAATACAAAATAGTTGATGCGCGTACCGAAGATCGCTTTCATGGTCAAAATGAAACCTTGGATCCGATTGGCGGACATATTCCAGGAGCAATGAATCGTTTCTTTAAAAACAATCTGAGTGCAACTGCATTTAAAGCACCAGAACTATTGTTTAAAGAGTTCTCAGAATTTCTTGGGCCAATTAAGGCTTCTGAGGTTATTCATCAATGCGGGTCTGGTGTTACTGCCTGCCATAACCTTTTGGCAATGGAGCTTGCCGGATTTAAAGGTTCTCGCCTATACGCGGGTAGCTGGAGCGAGTGGTGCGCAGATCCTAAAAGACCCGTTGAGCTCTAATGCAGCAAGGAAAGTAGGATCACAAACCCTACACCGCAAGCAATCAATACCGTTTGACGTAAAGATTCAATCCAGTGTGGACGGCGGTGCATTTGCGGAATGAGATCGCTGACCGCAATATAAATAAAACTACTAGACGCAATCACCAGTAAGTACGGCATTGCCGCATGTGCACGCTCCAAGAAGAAGTAGGCAAGCACACCACCTGCTACTGCCGCTAAACCGCAAATAAAGTTATAAAGTAAAGCGCGTGTACGCGTGAAGCCTGCATTCAGTAAGACAATGAAATCGCCAATCTCTTGCGGGATCTCGTGAGCAATAATCGCAATGGCAGTAAAGATGCCCACTTGATAGTCAGCCATAAAAGCAGCAGCGATCAAAATGCCATCGACAAAATTATGAATGCCATCACCCACCAAGATCATCCATCCACTTCGTCCAGCGTTTTCAGCGTCATGCCCATGATGATGGTGATGACCATCACCTTCATGGTGATGATCGTGGCGTAGTAAAGCAATTTTCTCTAGCAAGAAGAAGCCCAATAAACCAGCAAGTAAGGTGGCGAATAAGAACTGAGGTTTTGCATCCTCCATGCTAAATGCTTCTGGTAGCGAATGTAGTAGAGCGGTGGCCAACAAAATACCAACTGATAAGCTGACCATATTGTTGACCATCTTGGACAGCAATGCCAGAGAACAGCTAGCGGCTACCAGCACGCTAGCTGTGCCAGCTAAGGCAGTAACTAAGAGGATAGTTTGTAAAACCGACATGCGGATTAAGCTACTCCATTTTTCTTGAACCAAGCAATGCATTTTTCCCAACCATCCTTGGCAGGACCTTCGCGATAAGTGGCGCGATAGTCTGCATGGAAAGCGTGTGGCGCATCTGGATACACTTCAATCATTGATGCTTTAGCAGCTGGGTTTTTAGGGGCAGCTTGCGCTAGGGCTGCGCGCATCTGCTCAACACTCTCCAAAGAGATGCCGGTATCAGCAGCTCCATATAAACCGAGTACTGGTGCCTTTAAGTCGGCAGCAATATCTACTGGATGACGTGGATTGCCTTCAGTTTTTTCGCCAATGACACGACCATACCAAGCAACTCCAGCGCGCACTTGCGGCAAAGTCGCAGATAACCAAGTGATTCGACCACCCCAACAGAAACCTGTCACGCCAACCCGCTTGAGATCGCCACCATTTTTACCCGCCCAAACTAAAGCAGCCTGCAAATCATTGAGGACTTGTACATCCGGTGTTTTAGCCACAATATTTTTCTGAATCTCTGCCACTGTTCCATAAGTATTTGGATCACCAGCGCGAGTAAAAAATTCAGGGGCAATTGCAAGATAGCCTAACTTTGCAAATCTTCTTGTGATATCAGCAATATATTCATGAACACCAAATATTTCACTCACCACTATTACGATAGGCAGTGAGCCTTTAGATGCATCAGGACGGGATACATAGGCTGGCATCTGAAAACTGCCGACAGGAATCATCTGCTCACCTGCCTTGATACCCTTAAAGTCCGTTTCAATTGCTGCAGCCATCACTGGTTCAGATGCGGCCACAAATCCCACGCCAATAGCGGTGGCACCAATGGCTGATGTCTTCATAAAATTGCGTCGACTATTTTGAATATCTTTACTCATTGTTTTGTCTCCTCGCTTCAATTTTTACTGCAGTTTTTAATGTGCTTCTTCCCAATTATCGCCAATCCCAATACTAACCACTAAAGGCACCTTTAGTTGAGCAACATGGCACATCAAATCCGGCAACTTAGCCTGCAGTAGCTCAATCTCATCCAAAGGAACGTCAAACACCAATTCATCATGTACCTGAAGGAGCATTTTGGTTTTTAACTGTTCTTTTTCCAACCAATCTTCCACCGCAATCATCGCTAACTTGATTAAGTCTGCGGCAGTACCTTGCATTGGAGCATTAATAGCGGCACGTTCAGCGCCTTGGCGACGTGGCCCGTTCGAGCCTTTAATCTCTGGTAACCAAAGACGGCGGCCGAAGACGGTTTCCACGTATCCATTCTCTCTTGCCTCGAGACGAGTCTGCTCCATATATTGAGCAACCCCTGGATAGCGATCAAAGTATTTGGCAATATAGTTTTGGGCAGCAGAGCGTTCGATACCTAGATTACCAGCCAAACCAAAAGCACTCATGCCATAGATCAGTCCAAAGTTAATGACTTTGGCGTAGCGACGCTGCTCAGAATTAACATCATCCAAAGGAATACCAAAGATCTCCGCGGCAGTGGCTTGGTGAACATCTTTGCCTTCTCTAAATGCCGTTAAGAGGTTTTCATCTTCAGCAATATGCGCCATGATCCGCAACTCAATTTGGGAATAATCCGCGGACAAAAGCTTACAGCCATCAGCTGGAATAAATGCTTCACGAATGCGGCGGCCCTCTTCTGTACGCACCGGAATATTTTGTAAGTTAGGATCGCTCGAAGCCAGTCGGCCCGTAACTGCAGTAGCTTGAGAGAAGTTTGTATGTACGCGACCAGTCTTAGGATCAGCCATGCGGGGGAGCTTCTCGATATAAGTAGACATCAACTTTGCCAAGCTGCGGTAATCCAAAATACGTGCAGGTAAGGGATAGTCTTCAGCCAACTTCTGCAATACTTCCTCATCAGTCGAAGGCGCGCCTGATGGTGTCTTTTTGATCACTGGCAACTCAAGCTGACCAAATAAAATTTCTGCGATTTGCTTGGGTGACTGGATATTGAAAGGCTGACCAGCTAACTGATGAATCTCCCCCTCCAGCTCCAGCAGACGCTTACCGACTTGCTGTCCCTGTTTTGCCAACAGCGCCGAATCAATCCGAATGCCATTACGCTCCATAATGCCGAGAACCCGCATGGCCGGCATCTCTACTTTTTCATAGATATAGAGCAGTCCCGGACTCTCCTGAATCTGCGGCCAAAGCTCTAAATGGAGACGCAAGGTAATGTCAGCATCTTCTGCCGCGTAGTCCGTTGCAATTTTGAGATCAACTTGATCAAAGCCAATCTGGTGAACGCCTTTGCCACACACCTCTTCGTAGCGAATCGTTTTCATGCCCAGATGGCGCTCAGCCAGGCTATCCATATTGTGCGGGAGATGAGATTCGAGCACATATGATTCCAGCAATGTGTCGAATGCAACGCCCTTTAAGGTAATTCCGTAGTTTGCAAAAATATGGGCATCGTACTTGAGGTTTTGGCCTACCTTTAAATGCGTAGTGCTTTCTAACCAAGACTTCATACGAGTGAGTACAAAATCACGATCAAGCTGTGCTTCACCATTACGATGCGCTACAGGAATGTAGCAAGCCTCACCTGGCTTCACCGATAAAGAAATACCAACGAGCTCTGCTGCAAGTGCATCAAGACTAGTAGTTTCAGTATCAACCGCTGTTAATGCAGAAGACTCAATCTTGCTTAACCACTTTTCTAAACTTGCTTCGTCCACAACACATTCATAATGACGTTCGATTGCATCTTGTGAGTCACGAGTTGCTTGCGATAAATCTTTGGTTGGTGCGTTAGCAACTATACGCACCTTCTTTTCTCCACCCGAATTTTCTTCAGAGTTATTAGCAATTGGGCTGCCTGCAAGATCGAAAGAAACTGGCTCAGAGTCTTTATCCTCTGGACTTGTAAGCTGCTTCTCGACATCGCGTAACCAGGTCTTAAAGGCATAACGTTCAAACAACTCACGAAGTAATGGCGCGTCTTCAGATTTCGCATGCAAGTCGTCTAAGCTTGGTAAATGTGGGGATAAATCACAATCCGTTTTTACTGTAATGAGCTGACGAGCTTGCGGCAACCAAGGAAGAGTGGCACGCAAGTTTTCACCAACAACACCTTTAACCTGATCTGCATTCGCCATCAAGTTATCGAGATTGCCAAATTCTGCTAACCATTTGTTTGCTGTCTTTGGACCTGCCTTAGGAACGCCTGGTACGTTATCTACGGTATCGCCAATGATGGATAAATAATCAACGATTAATTCTGGAGGTACGCCAAATTTTTCTTTTACACCCTCAATGTCAAGCTTCTCATTTGTCATCGTATTAATGAGAGTGACCGAAGGATTTACCAATTGCGCTAAATCTTTATCGCCAGTGGAAATGATGGTTTCCCAACCTGCTTGAGTAGCTTGGCAAGCCAAAGTACCAATCACATCATCAGCCTCTACACCAGACACCATTAATACCGGCCAACCTAAAGCCTTGACCATAGCGTGGATGGGTTCAATCTGTTTAACTAAATCCTCGGGCATTGGAGAACGATGCGCCTTGTACTCCGAGTACATTTCATCGCGGAAAGTCTTGCCCTTGGCATCAAAAACACAGGCAATATGGTCAGCCTTGAGCTCAGAGCGGGCTCGGCGCATCATATTAACCATGCCATAGATAGCCCCGGTAGGCTCTCCAGCCCCATTTCTGAGGTCTGGCATAGCGTGGAAGGCGCGATAGAGGTAGCTAGAGCCGTCTACCAACAAGAGTCTATGTTTAGTCATACCGCAATCGTACAATCTAGTTGTGAATTGCCTACAGGTCTGGTTAAGGAACCATCCGAGAGTAGGCTTAAAAAGGTGAAAAAATGCATTATTTAACAAACTTAGTGAGCCGATCAATGAGTCAAAGCCTCACCCTATTGAGCGTTTTGGTGGTTTTTGGACTTTTTGTCGCCATTCCAGCCCAAGCACAGAATAACAGTCAGGTACTGAGCCCTTCAGAATTAAACCGTATTAATAGTCAACCGATTGCTCCAGCAGTTAGCGCATCTGGATCAACGAATACACCGGAACAACGCAAACCGAACTATCAGTACAAAGATAAAAACGGTACTACGATTACCGAATACAAAGATGTCAATGCACCAAATCAAGTGGATGTAAAAACACCTTACACCAGCTATGAAATGGCTCCACCGACTTCTGTAATGCCTGGTCCGCAAAAAGAAACTGACCTGATTAGCGTGCCAAGCATCAGCATTCCTTTTTAATCTCAAAAGAATTCACTGGTTTATGGCTGTATTTACTCCGATCGATCTTGCAGATATTTCCAATTGGATTTCTCAAGATTTTGATATTGGCCAAGCCAGTGACATTCGTGGCATTCATGGTGGCATTGAGAACTCTAACTTTTTCTTAGACACCCTAAAAGATGGCAAGAAGCAGCAATATGTTTTAACCATTTTTGAAAGATTGTCCGCAGAGCAGCTCCCTTTTTATTTAGAGCTTATGCGCCACTTGGCCAATAAGGGCGTACCCGTTCCCAAACCCATTGAGAATAAGCAAGGGAAAATCTTATTTACCCTCAAAGGCAAACCAGCAGCCATAGTTACCAAGCTGCCAGGCCTCTCCAGACTTGAGCCGGAGGCTAATCATTGCGCATTAGTTGGTGAGATGCTTGCCAAGATGCATTTGGCTGGAAAAGATTTTCCGAAAGCACAAGAAAATCTTCGAAGCCTTGCTTGGTGGCAAAAAACAATCCCTCAAGTACTTTCATACCTCAATACCTCGCAAAAAGAATTGCTGATGCATGAGCTAAAAACTCAGGAAGAATTCTTCTTCTCCGGCAAATACGATGGATTACCGCAAGGCGCTAGTCATTGCGATCTCTTCCGCGACAATGTCTTATTCGATCCAAAAGGATCAGATGCATCTCATGATCAATTGGGCGGCTTCTTTGACTTCTATTTTGCTGGCACTGATAAATGGTTATTTGATATTGCAGTAACCGCAAATGATTGGTGTCTTGCTGAAAATAAACAAGATTTAGATCCTGTGCGTTTAGAGTCATTCCTCAAAGCCTATCAAGCAGTTCGCCCCTTCACCAAAGAAGAGCAAGCAAGCTGGCCACTCATGTTACGAGCTGCCGCCTTACGCTTTTGGGTTTCTAGACTATGGGACTTCTATCTGCCAAGAGATGCCCAGATGTTGACCCCTCATGACCCTACACACTTTGAACGCATCCTTTTAAGCCGACGCTCACTATGAAACTGAATTCCGCAGCACCCAAAGAAGGCTACACCTGGATTAGACAGGGTATTTGGCTCTTTAAACAGAATCCTTTGGGCTTCTTGATGTTGGTTTTTATGTATGTCTTTGCAGCACAACTAGCGGTCATGATTCCGGTGATTGGTGTTTTTGCCGTGCTAGTTCTTACGCCAACCCTTTCTGTTGGCTTTATGACAGCCTGTCGCCAGGCCATTCAAAAAGAACGAATTAGGCCAATTGTGTATTTGATTGCACTCCAATCAGGCCTAAGTATTCGCAAAAGAATTTTGCAATTAGGCTTGGTTTATGCCGGCATGATTTTGTTGCTGAGTTTTATCCTCAGCCTCTTAGTTGATTTTGAATTACTACTCCCATTAATGACTAGTGATAAACCCATTACACCCGAAGCATTGCGCCAGGTTTACCTAGTACTTTTCTTTGGAGCAATGCTCTACGTACCTGTAGCGATGTTGATGTGGTTCTCACCAGTATTGGTAGCGTGGGCAGATATGTCAGTTGCTCAGGCCCTTTTTTCCAGCTGCTTAGCGTGCTGGACTAATAAGGCAGCATTCTTTTTATATCTCTCCATTTGGAGCGCCATTTTGATTGCTATTCCGTTAATGGTAGGAATGCTTTTTGATGCCATCAACTTAGGTCAAGCAGCCTCATTCGTAATTGCCCCTATCTCCATGGCCGGCCTCACAGTAATGCACTGCTCTTTCTATGCGACCTGGAAGGCTTGCTTTGCAGAAGATGAGGTAGCTTTGCCTGTTTAACTGATTAATCAGTCAATCGCAGCAAGCTTTGCAATACTGAGTTGCAGCCACTTAATACCATGGCGCTTAAAGTTCACTTGCGCTCGCGCATCAGCATCTACGCCCTCTAAGCCAGTCACGCGCCCTTCACCAAACTTGGTATGAAATACATTCTGCCCAATCGTGAAGGGATAATTTCCACGTGGTGGCGAAGCCAATCTTTTCACTTCCAGTGAAGCAGAGCCAACTCGCTTAGCCGGCCTCTGGCGTTCAGAGCCCGAATCAAAAAAGTCATTAGATTCATATTCGCGCTGACGGGTATAGCCATCCTGCCAAGTAGATCCAGATCTTGAGTTACCGCCGCCCCACCGCGCATCTCTCGCTTTAGGGGTAAGCCACTTCAATGAATCCGATGGCAGCTCTTCAAGGAAACGGGAAGGCATGTTGTAGCGCACTTGACCATGTAGCATTCTTGATTGGGTGTGCGAGAGGTATAAGCGCTCTTTCGCACGAGTAATTGCTACGTACATCAAGCGACGCTCTTCTTCCAAACCATTCTGCTCATTTACGCTGTTCTCATGGGGAAATAAACCCTCCTCAAGACCGGTAATAAAGACAGAGGTGAACTCTAAGCCCTTAGCTGAGTGTACGGTCATCAGCTGCACAGCATCTTGACCTGCTTGGGCTTGGTTATCGCCGGCCTCTAACGAAGCATGGGATAAAAAGGCAGCCAAGGGCGAAACCTCGACAACGCCTGGGGCATTTTCACCAGGCAACATCGCAGCTGCAGCATCTTGACCATAACCTTCTTCAGCAATGAATGCGGTGGCAGCATTAATTAATTCTTGTAAGTTCTCTACGCGATCTTGTCCTTCGCGCTCTGAGAGGTAATGCTGTATCAAGCCGCTATGCTGTATCACGAACTCAACGGTTTCAGGTAAAGTATTGTGACGCGTTGCTTCCCGCATATGATCCACTAAGCGTACAAATCCACCAAGTGCAGCCCCGGCTTTGCCATCCAATGTGGAGGCTGCCAAGTACAAGGAGCACTGCTGCGCTCTTGCAGCATCTTGCAATGCCTCAATCGATCTTGCGCCAATTCCGCGAGTGGGGAAATTCACCACCCGTGAAAAAGAGGTGTCGTCATTCGGATTCTCTAGCAAGCGTAAGTAAGCAAGAGCATGTTTAATTTCGGCGCGCTCGAAGAATCGTAAGCCGCCATAAACGCGATATGGAATAGCCGCTGAAAATAGGGCATGCTCAATAATGCGTGACTGGGCATTGCTGCGATAGAGCAATGCGACTTCAGTACGCTTGATACCGCTATTTACCAAGGCCTTAATCTCATCCACTAACCATGCAGCCTCTGCATGATCACTTGGCGCCTCATAGATACGGACCGGCTCCCCATGTCCAGCATCAGTGCGTAGGTTTTTACCAAGACGCTCGGAGTTGTTTGCAATCAGATGATTTGCTGTATCCAAAATATGTCCATGCGAGCGATAGTTCTGCTCTAGCTTCACCATCAAGGGATGATATTGCTTCTCGTATAAGCGCATGTTTTCAACATCGGCTCCACGGAAAGCATAAATACTTTGATCATCATCTCCAACAGCAAATACGGAACTACTACCCATACCACTGACATTGATACGACTCGCATCGTGACCAGACAATAATTTGAGCCAAGCATATTGCAAGGCATTGGTATCCTGGAACTCATCAATCAAAATATGGCGGAAACGCTCTTGGTAATGCGTGCGAATCGCTTCACTATGTTTGAGCAACTCATAGCTACGCAATAAGAGTTCTGCAAAATCAACTACACCCTCACGTTGACACTGTTCATCGTAAGCAGCATAGAGTTGCGCCATCTTGGCCTGGAAATCATCGCCAACCGCTAAATCCTTTGCACGCTGTCCACGCTCTTTGGCATGCGCAATAAAGTACTGCAATTGCTTGGCAGGATACTTTTCATCATCAACCTTCAAACCTTTTAGAAGGCGTTTGATTGCCGACAGCTGATCCTGGGTATCCAAAATCTGGAAAGTCGACGGCAAACCCGCTTCTTTATGGTGCGCCCGCAATAAACGGTTACAGAGACCGTGAAAGGTGCCGATCCACATACCCCGAGTATTAATCGGCAACATGGCGCTTAGGCGAAGCATCATCTCTTTGGCAGCCTTATTGGTAAAGGTCACTGCCAGGACGCCAATAGGGGATACCTGGCCAGTCTGAATCAACCAAGCTATACGGGTGGTAAGGACGCGAGTCTTGCCGCTCCCTGCCCCAGCCAAAATCAAGGCTGACTGGGCTTGGCCATTTTCATTTACGGGCGGGAGGGTCACTGCCTCGCGCTGTTCTGGATTGAGGTTCGCGAGCAAGTCTGAGTACATCAGCCCAATTATAATTTGCCTCTTATGCCAAATGCCTCAAATACCCCTAATTCACCAGCGGCCAGCTCAGCGGACGAGCTCGCCAAATCCTACGAACCCGCCCCGATAGAGGCCTACTGGGGTCCAGAGTGGGAGCGTCGGGGTATTGCTGATTCCACAATGGATGAAGGCAAGGGTGATTTTTCGATTCAACTGCCACCACCCAATGTGACCGGCACCCTTCATATGGGGCACGCTTTCAATCAAACCATCATGGATGGCTTGATCCGCCATGCCCGTATGTCAGGCAAAAATACCTTGTGGGTACCAGGCACCGATCACGCAGGTATCGCAACTCAGATTGTTGTTGAGCGTCAGCTTGATACGCAAAAAGTTTCTCGTCATGATTTGGGCCGTGAAAAGTTTTTAGAAAAAGTGTGGGAGTGGAAAGAAACTTCCGGCAACACCATCACTAGGCAAATTCGACGCTTAGGCGCATCGATCGATTGGGGTAAAGAATATTTCACGATGGACAGCAAGATGTCCAAAGCAGTAGTGGAAGTTTTTGTGCGCTTGCATGAGCAAGGTTTAATTTATCGCGGTAAACGCTTAGTGAACTGGGATCCAGTTTTGGGTACTGCAGTTTCTGATTTAGAAGTCGTGAGTGAAGAAGAAGATGGCTCAATGTGGCACATCCGCTATCCGTTAACCGATGGCTCTGGTCACCTCACTGTTGCTACTACTCGCCCTGAAACCCTGCTGGGCGACGTCGCCGTCATGGTTAACCCAGAGGATGAGCGATACAAACACCTCATTGGTAAATCAGTGAATCTACCTTTATGCGATCGTCAAATTCCGATCATTGCTGATGACTATGTAGATTTGAACTTTGGTACTGGCGTTGTCAAGGTAACTCCTGCGCATGACTTTAATGACTATGCAGTAGGCCAACGTCATCAACTACCGCTGATTAACATCCTGACTTTGGATGCCAAAATTAATGAGAATGCTCCAGCCGCCTATCAAGGTATGGAGCGTTTTGCAGCTCGTAAACAAGTAGTTTCAGATTTAGATACTGCAGGTTTATTGGAAAAAGTTCAGCCTCATAAATTAATGGTTCCTCGTGGTGATCGTACCCAAACGATTATTGAGCCGATGCTCACAGACCAATGGTTTGTTGCTATGTCCAAACCAAGTCCAGATAACAAATATCAACCCGGTTCATCGATCGCTGGCGCCGCTTTAGATGCTGTAACTAAAGGCGACATTAAGCTTGTGCCAGAAAATTGGATTAATACCTATACCCAGTGGTTAGCCAATATTCAGGACTGGTGTATCTCTCGTCAACTCTGGTGGGGTCATCAAATCCCGGCCTGGTATGGTGAAGATGGGCAAATTTTTGTAGGGCGATCTGAGGAAGAGGCTCAGGCTAAGGCTGCTACTGCAGGCTACACCGGCAAATTGAATCGTGATCCTGATGTTCTCGATACTTGGTTCAGCTCTGCCCTGGTGCCATTTAGCTCATTAGGCTGGCCAGAAGAAACGCCTGCTTTGAATCACTTCCTACCCTCATCCGTTCTAGTGACCGGTTTTGACATCATCTTCTTCTGGGTAGCACGCATGGTCATGATGACCTGTCACTTCACTGGGAAGGTGCCATTTCACACCGTCTATGTACACGGCTTAGTACGCGATGCTGAAGGCCAGAAGATGAGCAAATCCAAAGGCAACACTTTGGATCCAATTGATTTGATTGACGGCATTCAGATTGAAGAGTTAGTAGGCAAAAGAACTACCGGCCTCATGAACCCGAAACAAGCAGAGAGTATTAGCAAGAAAACCAAAAAAGAGTTTCCGGATGGCATTCCTGCGTTTGGTACTGATGCCTTGCGCTTTACCTTTGCATCATTAGCTTCACTTGGGCGCAATATCAACTTTGACCAAAAGCGCTGTGAAGGCTATCGCAATTTCTGCAATAAGCTCTGGAATGCCACGCGCTTTGTACTCATGAACTGCTCGGGCAATGATGAGGAAAATGGCTTAGCGCCTTGTGACAACCAATGCGGACCAGAGGGTTACTTAGACTTTTCTCCTGCCGATAAATGGATTGTTTCCCAACTTCAAAGAACAGAAGCCGAAGTAGCCAAAGGATTTGAGGCTTATCGCTTTGACAATATCGCGAGCAGTATTTACCAATTTGTCTGGGACGAATATTGCGATTGGTATTTAGAGCTCGCTAAGGTACAACTACAAACCGGCACACCAGCGCAACAACGCGCAACTCGCCGCACCTTATTGCGTGTTCTAGAAACCATCTTGCGCATGGCGCATCCATTGATTCCATTCATCACTGAGACACTTTGGCAAACGGTTGGGCCGAAGTCTGGAAAAGATTTAGCCCAGCAAACTAAACAAACGATTGCACTTCAGCCCTACCCAGTTGCTCAACCTGAAAAGATTGATGAGCAAAGCGAAGCTTGGGTTACACAGATCAAAGCGATCGTGGATGCTTGCCGCAACCTGCGCGGTGAGATGCAAGTGCCACCAGGTCAAAAAGTACCGCTCTGGATTTTTGGACCGCAAGCATTCTTAGAAAAAGCGACCTCTTATTTAATGGCTCTTGCCAAGTTAACTGAAGTCAAAATCTACAGCGATGAATCCGCTTTAGAGAAAGATGCTCCAGGTGCACCTATTGCCCTAGTAGGCGATATCAAGCTCCTACTCAAGATTGAGGTAGATGTAGCTGCAGAGCGCATACGCCTAGGCAAAGAAATTGACCGCCTTGCCAATGAAATCAATAAAGCCAAGGGTAAATTGACTAATGAAAGCTTTGTGGCTCGCGCCCCAGCCGAAGTTGTAGCCCAAGAAAAACAACGTCTTGCCGGCTTTGAGCAAAACCATGAGAAGCTTGTTGCACAATTAGAGCGTCTTAAATAAAGAAAACGATTAGAACGGATCATTCATGTCAATCCATTTCGGCTCCAAAAAAGTCACTAAGGCTGTATTTCCTGTTGCAGGATTTGGTACACGCTTTTTGCCTGCCACTAAAGCCAGCCCAAAAGAGATGCTCAATGTGGTGGACAAGCCACTGATTCAGTACGCTGTTGATGAAGCGGTTGCCGCCGGTATTACAGAGTTAATTTTTGTTACGGGCCGCAGCAAACGTGCGATTGAGGACCACTTTGATAAAGCTTACGAATTAGAGGCAGCCCTAGAAGCTAAGGATAAGCAGGACCTCCTTCGACTAGTTCGCAGCGTTAAACCCGACAATGTAGATTGTGTTTACATTAGACAAGCAGAGCCACTAGGCTTAGGTCATGCTGTTCTCTGCGCGGCACGAGTAGTGGGCGACGATCCATTTGCAGTAATCTTGGCCGATGATCTTTTGGATGGAAAGCCTCCAGTGCTCTCCCAAATGTTAAAAGTCTACGATGAGCGAGAAGGCTCTGTAATAGCGGTAGAAAAAATCGATCCAGCAAAGAGTGGTTCTTATGGAATCGTCTCCGGCGATGAAGTCAGCAAAGGTATCTATCACCTGAATGGCATCGTTGAGAAACCAAAGCCAGCAGATGCCCCTTCTGACCTAGCAGTTGTGGGTCGTTATGTGCTTTCCGCAAAAATTTTTGATCACATTCGCAATGTAAAACCTGGTGCAGGCGGCGAAATTCAACTTACAGATGCAATTGCCGCTTTGCTAAAAGAAGAGCCTGTATTTGCCTATCAATATGATGGCGTGCGCTATGACTGCGGTAGCAAACTGGGCTACCTTAAAGCTTCAGTAGATTTCGCCTTGCGCCACCAAGAAGTCGGCGAAGAGTTTGCGGAATACCTAAGAAGCTGGTCTTTAAAGTAAGCTCCTTAAGCAGAAATTAAAAAGGCAGAGACTAATCTCTGCCTTTTGTTTTATTGCTTACTCAGAAGGATGAATGACAGACTTATTCTTATCTGCGCTTCATAAAGAAAACCAATACATCGCCTTCGGTAGTGCTAGCAAGCAACTCATTACCAGTTTGCTTAGCGAAAGCAGGAAAATCATGAGCGGCACCCGCATCCGTTGCCTTAATCTTCAAGACTTCACCTGACTGCATGGTTGCCAAAGCTTTCTTGGTGCGCAGGATAGGCAATGGACAGTTCATACCAATGGCATCAACTTCTGCATTAAAAGCAATATTCACTGCTTCACTCATTTGCTTGCCACCCAGTCTTTAACGCCCTCTAAGGCTACGCCTAACTTACTAGGGTCAGTTCCACCAGCCATCGCCATTTCTGGTTTACCGCCGCCTTTACCACCCACTTGTTGCGCAACAAAGTTGACGAGATCACCCGCCTTCACTTTACCAATTGAGTCAGCAGTCACCCCAGCAATCAAACTCACCTTATCGCCCTGAACGGAGGCCAACACAATGGCAGCGGTCTTGAGTTTTGCCTTAAGAGCATCCATGGTTTCGCGTAGTACACCAGCATCAGCACCATCCATTCGAGCAGCAAGTACTTTGATGCCATTCACTTCTACTGCCTGACCAGCCAACTCATCGCCCTGGCTTGCAGCTAACTTAGAGTTCACTTTCTCTAATTCACGCTCTGCTTGACGCAAGCTTTCTTGAAGCTGTGCCACACGATTCACTAAATCTCCAGGATGGGTTTTGAGAATTGCTGCAGCCTCGTTGACTTTATCTTCTAAGCCTTGCAGGAAGTGAAGGGCATTATTACCAGTCACTGCCTCAACACGGCGGATCCCTGCAGCAACGCCGCCCTCCGAAACAATCTTCAAGCTACCAATATCACCCGTGCGGCCTACATGCGTACCACCACAGAGCTCTTTGGAAGAACCAATCTCTAGAACGCGAACCTCATCACCATACTTTTCACCAAAGAGCATCATGGCACCGGTCTTTTGCGCATCTTCTAAGGACATTACCCTGCCTGAAGTTGCGGTGTTTTCTAGAATCTCTTGGTTCACGATATCTTCAATACGACGAATCTGCTCTGCAGTGATGGGCGCATTGTGCGTAAAGTCAAAGCGAGTCTTGGTAGCGTCTACTAAGGAACCTTTTTGCTGGACATGATCGCCCAATACTTCACGCAATGCTTTATGCAAGATATGCGTAGCGCTGTGGTTGCGCATCGTATCGGTTCTTTGTTGGGTATCAACCAAGGCATTAATTACATCGCCTACTTTGAGCTCACCCTCTAAAACTTCACCCTGATGACCAAATACATCGGCCTGAATCTTAAAAGTATCTTCGACTGCAAATCGAATACTTTCATTACGAAGCTCACCCTTGTCGCCAACCTGGCCACCAGATTCAGCATAGAAAGGGGTATTGTCCAAAACAATCACTGCTGCATCACCTGCTTTCACGGATTGCACAGCTGAACCATCTACATAAAGGGCGGTTACTTTCGCGCCCTCATGTTTTAGGGTGTCGTAACCGTGAAATTGAGTTGGCGTGCCTTTGTAATCTAAGCCTTGTGCGACCTTGAACTTACCGGCAGCTCTTGCTTGATCGCGCTGCTTTTGCATCGCCACTTCAAAACCTTCGGCATCAACCGTTACACCACGTTCGCGACATACGTCAGCAGTTAAATCTAATGGAAAACCAAATGTGTCATGCAAGCGGAAAGCAGTTTCACCATCGACTACTTTTGCACCCCCAGCTAAAGCGCCATCCAAAATTTCCATACCGTTAGCGATAGTTTGGAAGAAACGCTCCTCTTCTTGTTTAATGACTTCGCTCACCTTATCTTGTGCAGCACGCAATTCTGGATAAGCGTCACCCATTTCTTTGACGAGTGCTGGCACTATTTGATAAAAGAATGGTTTACGTGCGCCTAGTTTGTAGCCGTGACGAATCGCACGACGTGCAATACGACGCAGCACATATCCACGACCTGCATTACCTGGAATAACGCCATCCACCACAATGAAACTGCATGCGCGGATATGATCAGCAATCACCTTGAGTGAAGGACTATCTGGATCACAATTCTCACCGCCAGCAGCATCTACTGCCGCCTTGGAAGCCTTGAGGAGGTTGACGAAGAGGTCAATCTCATAATTAGAATGAACGTGCTGCAAGACTGCCGCAATACGCTCTAAACCCATGCCTGTATCGACACTAGGCTTAGGCAGTGGATGCATTACACCCGCCTCGTCGCGATTAAATTGCATGAAGACGTTGTTCCAAATTTCGATGTATCGATCGCCATCTTCATCTGGGCTACCTGGAGGGCCGCCAGCAATATGATCGCCGTGATCATAAAAAATTTCAGTGCAAGGACCGCACGGACCGGTGTCACCCATCATCCAGAAATTGTCTGATGCGTAACGTGCACCCTTGTTATCGCCAATCCGAATAATGCGATCAACAGGAATGCCAATTTGTTTATTCCAAATTTCAAAAGCCTCATCGTCTTCCGCATACACCGTAACCAGGAGTTTTTCCTTTGGCAGCTGAAATACTTGAGTCAATAAATCCCAAGCAAACTGGATCGCGTCCTTCTTGAAATAGTCTCCAAAGGAGAAATTTCCGAGCATTTCAAAAAAGGTGTGATGACGGGCGGTATAGCCAACGTTATCTAGGTCGTTATGCTTTCCGCCGGCCCGGATGCACTTTTGGGCGGTCGTAGCGCGGTTATAGGGGCGCTTATCAAAGCCCAAAAATACGTCTTTGAACTGATTCATACCTGCATTGGTAAATAGCAGGGTTGGGTCATCCCCCGGCACTACTGGGCTGGATGGGACAATTTGGTGGCCTTTTTGGGCGAAGAAATCCAGGTAAGCCTGGCGAATTTGGGAGACTTTCATGCCAATAATTATCGCATTGGCACTAGCCTAGGGCAAACGCTAAGGAAGATGGGTCAAACCTGCCTTACAATCGCACAACATCAATAAAAATCGACAGCTGAGTCGATCACAAGGAGAGCAACTTGAAAATTCGCAATCAACGGGATTTTGGGGCCGGAATCATGTACATGGTTATAGGTCTCTTTTTCGCCATCATGGCCACTAATTACCCCATGGGAACTGCCGCCAAAATGGGTCCTGGCTATTTCCCATTCTATTTAGGTATTTTGATGTTCTTCCTAGGGGTTTTGGTAGCTGTTAAAGCATTTGGCGCCAAAGCAGCCATTGAGTCCATCCCTAAATTTAACTGGCGCATCATGGCGCAAATTACTGGTGCGGTAGTGCTCTATGGCCTACTGCTTCCACGCATGGGCTTCTTGATTGCCATAGTAGTCTTGGTGTTCGTAGCCGCCAGCGCCAGCAAAGAATTTACTTGGAAAGGTACAGCAATAAATGCTGCCTTTTTAGTGACATTTACTTATTCAGTGTTTGTATTGGGTCTGAAGCTTCAGTTCCCACTCTTTCCTGTATTTTTACAACAATAACGAAACGGGACTCTGAAAAATGGATTTATTCACTAACTTAGCTCTCGGTTTCGACACCGCGTTCACATTACAAAACCTGATGTACTGCCTTATCGGCTGTATCTTGGGAACCTTAATTGGGGTATTGCCAGGTCTTGGCCCGATCGCAACGATTGCGATGCTGTTGCCTGCTACCTACGCACTTCCTCCAATTGCCGCCCTGATCATGTTGGCAGGTATTTACTACGGTTCACAGTACGGCGGATCTACAACGGCGATTCTCTTAAACATCCCGGGGGAGACGTCCTCGGTGGTAACGGCGATCGACGGCTATCAAATGGCCCGAAATGGCCGTGCTGGTGTTGCACTCTTTACCGCTGGCATGGGTTCATTCTTTGCAGGTTGCGTAGCAACTCTAGTATTGGCCGCATTTGCTGCGCCACTCTCTCAGCTTGCATTTAAGTTTGGCCCCGCCGAATACTTCTCCTTAATGGTGTTAGGTTTGATCGGTGCGGTGGTATTGGCATCTGGCTCTTTGATCAAGGCGATCGGCATGATCATCTTGGGTCTCTTGATGGGCTTAATTGGTACTGACGTGAATTCTGGCGTATCTCGCTATGCGTTTGATATTCCTGAGTTGAGCGACGGTATTGGATTTGTTGCTGTAGCGATGGGCGTATTCGGCTTCGCAGAAATCATGGGCAATCTTGAGAAGTCTGGCGACGATGAGGGTTTCCTCAATAAGCTCACCAGCATGGTTCCTACCAAGAACGACGTGAAGCGCATGATCCCATCGATCTTGCGTGGTACTACCATCGGCTCTATCTTGGGTATCTTGCCAGGCGGCGGCGCAGCTTTGGCAGCGTTTGGCGCTTACTCTGTTGAGAAAAAATCCTCTAAGTACAGCCATGAGTTTGGTAAGGGTGCGATTGAGGGTGTTGCAGGTCCAGAAGCAGCAAACAATGCTGCCGCTCAAACTTCATTCATTCCATTGCTCACATTAGGTATCCCACCAAATGCCGTTATGGCTTTGATGGTTGGTGCAATGACGATTCATAACATTCAGCCAGGTCCACAAGTAATGACCAGCAACCCTGCTTTGTTCTGGGGTTTGATCGCTTCCATGTGGATTGGTAACGTGATGTTGATCCTCTTGAACTTGCCTTTGATTGGTATCTGGGTGAAGCTCTTGAAGATTCCTTATCGCTTCCTTTACCCAGCGATTCTGGTGTTCTGCTGTATCGGCGTGTACACCGTAAATAACACTGTGTTTGATGTCTATGTAACCGCAGGCTTTGGCTTAATTGGCTACTTATTCTTCAAACTGGGTTGTGAACCTCCTCCATTGCTGCTGGGCTTCGTGCTCGGACCAATGATGGAAGAGAACTTCCGTCGTGCATTGTTGTTATCTCGCGGCGATTTCACTACTTTCGTAACCCGCCCACTGTCCTTAGGTTTGCTGATCGCAGCAGCCCTCTTGGTAGTGATCGTGGCTCTGCCAGCAGTGAAGAAGACGCGCGAAGAGGCGTTCGTGGAGGATTAATTCCCCGCGCGCCCCCCAGAAATGAGCCCGCAGCAGTTTGCGGGCTTTTTCTTTATGGGTCAGGGGTTTTCTCTACAATGTGACTATGTCCCAAGATAGCAAACCCTCTAAAGCAAATACCGGCGCTGTAGCCGAACCATCTAATTTCTTACGCCAGATCATTGATCATGATTTAGCAAGCGGCGCTTTTTCACAGCGTACTAATTTGGTGGGCGAAGCCATCCCATCCATCATCACCCGTTTTCCGCCTGAGCCAAATGGCTATCTACATATTGGTCATGCTAAAAGCATTTGCCTGAACTTTGGTTTGGCTGCTGATTACAACAATCAGGCTGGTGGCGCGCGCTGCAATATGCGCCTGGATGATACCAATCCCGTCAAAGAGGATGTGGAATACGCCGATAGCATTTTGGATGCAGTGAAGTGGCTGGGATTTGATTGGGGTACTAATCTGTATCACGCAAGCGATTACTTTGACAAACTCTATGAGTTTGCAGAGATCTTGATTGAGAATGGCAAAGCCTATGTCGATAGTCAAAGTGCTGATGACATTCATACCAATCGCGGTAATTTTGGCCAGGCTGGTAAAAATAGTCCTTATCGTGATCGCAGCCCCGAAGAGAATCTAAAGCTGTTTCGTGAGATGCGCGATGGTAAATTTAAAGATGGGGAACACGTTCTTCGTTTGAAGATTGACATGGCACATCCGAACATTGTGATGCGTGACCCAGTGGTTTATCGCATCCGCCATACCGACCACCACCGCACTGGTAGTAAATGGTGCATTTACCCTCTTTACGATTTCACACATTGCATTTCTGATGCCTTAGAAAATGTCTCTCACTCCATATGTACATTGGAGTTTGAGAATAATCGTCCGCTCTATGACTGGATTGTGAGCTCCCTTAAAGAGCTGGGCGTATTTAAAGATCCAGTGCCGCATCAATATGAATTCGCCCGCCTCAATCTCACTTACACCATCACTAGCAAACGTAAGTTGTTGCAGCTGGTCGAAGAAAAGCATGTTGAAGGTTGGGATGATCCACGTATGCCAACAATCGTAGGCATACGTCGTCGTGGCTACACCCCAGAAAGTATTCGCCTGTTCTGTGAGCGTATTGGGGTTTCCAAAGCGGATAGCTGGATTGATATGAGTACTCTTGATCAGGCGCTTCGTGATGATCTTGAAGTCAGAGCGCCACGCGCTACTGCGGTATTAAAGCCACTTAAGCTTGTAGTCGAAAACTTTGATGCCTCAGCAACAGAGGCTTGCTCTGCGCCGCGTCACCCCAATCATCCAGAATGGGGTAATCGCGAATTTAACTTTACTCGTGAACTATGGATTGAAGCGGATGACTTTATGCAAGAACCCGTTAAAGGATTCTTCAGACTGTATCCACCTATTGGCGATCAACCTGGTAGCCGCGTCCGCTTACGACATGGCTTTGTAGTCGAGTGCACTGGTTTTGAAACCGACGCACAAGGTAATGTTACTCAAGTCAATGTCACTCATTTCCCCGATAGCAAGAGTGGCACAGCTGGCTCCAATAATTACAAGGTGAAGGGCAATATTCACTGGATTAGCGCTGCAGAAGCTATTCCAGCTGAAGTGCGCTTATACGATCATCTTTTTAGCGACCCACATCCAGATAGTGGCGACAAGAATTTTTTGGATGCCATCAATCCAAACTCTATGCAAACGATTGCTGCGTATTTAGAGCCTTGCATGAAAGATGTGAAAGCCGAAGATCGTTTTCAGTTTGAGCGCCATGGTTACTTTGTTGCCGACCAAAAAGATTGCCAGCCTGGCAAGCCAGTATTTAACCGTACAGTTGGCCTTAAGGATTCTTGGAAATAGTTTTTAGAAAATGTCCTACGCTGGGATAGCGTAGTGGTGTTTTGAGTTCATGCAAACGCGTGTTCGTTACTCTGCGTGATTCACGCATGAAAGACCAAAGCATCGGGCTCACAATTTTTTGTAGCTCGCTACCAGGCAATCGAGCTGGTCTTTCCAGGCCAAAAGCATCTGCAACTTCATCAAAGTAGTCACCCATTTTGGTTTCACCGCCATCGCAAGCGTTAATGATGCGTTGTGGCTTACCGTGATAAACCGCCGCACATACCAGCCTTGCGAGATCATCACTATGAATATGATTGGAGTAAGCATCCTCCTCAGACAACAACGCTGGCGTTTTCGCCTGTAAGCGCTCAATCGGCAAACGGTCAGCGGCATAAATTCCTGGCACACGCAGAATCGTTAAAGCCACTCCATGGGCTGGCGCCCATAAACGGAGCGCCCGCTCTGCGTCCACCCTTCTTTGAGCGCGCTCACTTTGTGGGCTCACTTGGGTTACTTCGTTCACTTTGCCACCCCTGTGGTCGCCATATACGCCTGTAGTACTGATATAGATCAGGCGCCTGACGACATTAGAGCCTTGGGCTAAAATTCTAAGTAGGTTGCGGGTTCGGCAATCACGATTTCCACCATTTTGAGGTGGCGCCAAATGAATCACGGTTTGAGCTAAACCACTTAGGCGCCACAAAGACTCTGGATGATCCAGATTACCCAAAATAGGAATCGCGCCAACCTCCCTCAACTCCTGAAAGCGATTTTGTTGAGAAGTGAGTGCGTATACGCGATGACTTCGTGAGAGCTGTTTAGCCACCCGAAGACCGATGTCGCCGCAGCCAATAATCAGGATTGAAGGTTTACCAAAAGATTGCATAAGTGACATCGTAACGATTTATTGAAAGGAATGAGAGTGTCTTATCAAGTCACGCTCAAAACGAGCGGCAAACAATTTACCGTTAATCCAGATGAAAATCTCCTGGAGGCCGCCCTGCGTCAAGGCATCAACCTTCCCTACGGCTGTAAAAATGGGGCTTGTGGCTCCTGCAAAGGAAAGGTTTTAGAGGGTCAGGTAACTCATGGTCAACATAGCGAAAGCGCTCTCAGCAAGACCGATGAAACCGCTGGCGGCATTCTGTTTTGTTGCTCCCATCCCCAGTCTGACTTACTCATTGAAGCTCGTGAAGTTCAAGGGACTGGCGATATTGCAATTCGCAAAGTGCCTTGCCGGGTCAATTCCATTAGCAAGCCTAGCGGCGATGTGGCCATCCTCAAACTCCAATTGCCAGCTGCTGAACGCTTTCAATTCCTGGCTGGGCAGTATTTAGAATTTCTCCTAAAGGATGGTCAACGCCGCGCCTACTCGATTGCTAATGCGCCAGAGCAAGAGGGTCCACTTGAATTGCATATTCGCCATTTACCAGGCGGCTTATTTACAGATTTTGTTTTTGGTGCCGTTACTCCTGCATTAAAAGAAAAGGATATCCTGCGCTTTGAAGGCCCATTAGGCAGCTTCTTCTTGAGAGAAGACTCTAAAAAACCGATTATTTTTGTTGCAGCGGGCACTGGCTTTGCCCCCATCAAATCGATCATCGAGCAAATGCAGGCGAAGAAAATTGCGCGCCCTATTCATCTTTACTGGGGTGGACGCCGTCCCAGCGATTTGTACTTGGATGATCTGTGCAAAGTTTGGGAACAAGAAATTGCCGACTTTAAGTACATTCCGGTAATTTCTGATGGGTTAGCGGAAGATAACTGGCAAGGTCGCACTGGGTTTGTGCACCAAGCAGCCATGGCAGACCATCCTGACATGAAGGACTTTCAGGTGTACGCCTGTGGTGCGCCAGTGATGGTCAATGCCGCCAGAGATGACTTTTCATCTAAATGTCATCTACCTGAGGAAGAATTCTTTGCAGACTCTTTTACTAGCGCAGCGGATTTAGCGACCGCCTAAGCACTGCAAAACCGATTCAGCGAGATAATAGAGCCCTTACTTATATTTATTAATCCAAGCAGACCAGCATGAATAAGCCAAACCAGACTATTGATACTCACTCAGTCATGTTTATTACCCCACGTCCAGAGGTAATCATGGTCGAAGGTAAAGGTTCATGGCTAACGGACAACAATGGCAAGCGCTACTTGGACTTCTTACAGGGTTGGGCGGTAAATTGCTTAGGTCATGGTAACCCCGGAATGATTGAGGCACTCAACGTACAAGCAAAGAAGTTAATCAATCCAAGTCCTGCGTTCTATAACGAACCTATGATTGGTTTATCCAATCTCTTGACTGAGAACAGCTGCTTCAACAAAGTCTTTTTTGCGAATAGCGGTGCAGAAGCTAATGAAGGCGCAATTAAACTCGCTCGTAAATGGGGTCAACTCAATAAATCTGGTGCCTTTGAAATCATCACCTTTGATCATAGTTTTCATGGTCGTACATTGGCAACCATGAGCGCCTCCGGAAAACCTAACTGGGATACGATGTTTGCCCCACAGGTAGCAGGCTTTCCTAAAGCAGACTTGAATGATTTAGAGTCGGTGAAAAAACTAGTAACTGATAAAACAGTAGCTGTCATGCTTGAACCTGTTCAAGGTGAGGGCGGCGTCATTCCAGCGACTAAAGAATTTATGCTTGAACTGCGTAAGTTCACCAAAGAAAACAATATCCTCTTAATCGCCGATGAAGTGCAAGCCGGCTGCGGCCGTACTGGCACCCTCTTTGCTTACCAAAACTACGGTATCGAGCCAGACATCATGACCTTAGGTAAAGGTATTGGTGGTGGCGTCCCATTGGCAGCCTTATTGGCAACCGATGCAGTCGCTTGCTTTGTGCCGGGCGATCAAGGGGGTACTTACAACGGTAATCCACTCATGACCGCTGTCGGTATTAGCGTCATTGAGCAGCTGTTAGCTCCAGGATTTTTGGATAGCGTTAAAGCCAAAGGTGAATTACTCAAATCAGAGCTACTCAAACTTTGTGCAGAATTTAATTTGGAAGGTGAGCGTGGTGAAGGCTTGTTACGCGCCCTCATGCTTGGCAAAGATATTGGCCCAAAATTGGTTGAGCTAGCGCGTGATCGCGGCCCTGAGGGATTGCTGATTAATTCACCAAGACCAAATTTGTTACGCTTTATGCCGGCATTAAATGTGTCTGATGATGAGATTCGTCAGATGTGCAATATGCTGCGCGAGTTACTCAAAGAAGTGGCTTAAAAGACATTACCTGCCTACTCACCGAGGTAGGCAGTTCTTACCCTAGGATCCTCTAGCAACTCTTTTCCAGACCCACTGAGAGTGATTAAGCCGCTCTCCATGACATAAGCGCGATCCGCCATCTGCAAAGCGAGACGGGCATTCTGCTCCACCAACAAAATAGTCATTCCACTGGCAGATAAGCTGCGAACCACATCAAAAATCGTTTCAACCATAATCGGCGAGAGACCCATTGATGGCTCATCCAGTAGCAGTAACTTAGGTTCGGCCATCATTGCCCTACCCATTGCCACCATTTGCTGCTCACCTCCAGAGAGGGTGCCTGCCAACTGAGATAAGCGCTCCTTCAGCCTCGGAAAATACGAATACACCTCTTCAAGCTTGCGCTCGATTTCTTTAGCATCCGTTTTTAAGTAAGCGCCCATCTGTAAGTTTTCTAGAATAGTCATGCGCTTAAAGACGCCACGACCCTCTGGCACCATACCCAACCCCAAGCGAACCAATTCGTAGGCCGGCAATTTTTTCGTAAGATGATTTGCAAAATCAATCTCGCCAGCGGAAGGCGTTAATAAACCTGCAATCGCTTTCAAGCTCGAGCTCTTACCGGCGCCATTGGCGCCAATTAATGCAACAAGCTCGCCTTGATTGACGTGCAGATCAATTCCCTTAACGGCGTTAATTCCACCATAGGATACTTTGAGATCTTTTACATTTAGTAAGGAGCTCATCAAGCGGCCCCCTGACCAAGATAAGCTCTAATGACTTCCGGATGCACGCGGACATCCGCCGGCTTTCCGGCGGCAATTACCTTGCCGTAATCTAGCACCGTCAAGCTGTCGCAAATCCCCATGACCAAACTCACATCGTGCTCAATCAACAAAATTGTTTTGCCATCAGCACGGATACGCAATAGCAATTCTCGCAGCTCTAATTTCTCAGTTGCATTCATACCAGCAGCGGGCTCATCAAGCGCCAGGAGCTTGGGCTCAGTGGCTAAAGCCCTCGCTATCTCAAGACGACGCTGATGGCCATAAGAAAGGTTACGCGCTTCTATCTGGGCAAACTCGCTTAGGCCAACATAAGCCAATAGCTTATGCGCCTTATCTCGTATCGCTTGTTCTTCACGTTTGGCGGATGGAAAGCGGAAAATCGCTCCAAGTAAACCGGCCTTAGTGCGACAGTGACAACCCACCATCACATTTTCAAGAACAGACATTTCCCCAAAGAGACGAATATTTTGAAAAGTTCTGGCTAAGCCAGACTTAGTTACCTCGGATACCGATTCCGGAAAATACGATTTGCCATCAAACAAAAAGATTCCTGAATCTGCCGGATATAAACCAGTAATGACGTTAAAGAAAGTAGTCTTACCAGCGCCATTAGGGCCGATTAAGCCAACAATCGATCCCTGCGGTACTTGCAGACCAACAGAGTCTAGAGCCTGAACTCCACCAAAGCGCTTTGATACATCCGCCACATCCAAAAGCAAGGGGGCGCTCATCTTCCACCTCCACGCTTTTGCCAAATGCCGCCAGGTCTATAGAGCATGATCAAAATTAGAGCCAAGCCATAAATTAATTGGCGAATGATTTCAACATCGACAATCACATGACCAAACAGAAACAGCTGCACTGGCTGGGCAATGCCGCGCAAAACTTCTGGAAAGACTGCCAATAAAACCGCACCCAAGATTACCCCTGGAATATGGCCGATACCACCAAGAACCACCATAGCCAAAACAACGATGGACTCCCACAGCGTGAATGATTCCGGAGAAACAAAGCCCTGAAAGGCTGAAAATAAGACCCCTGCCACCCCGGCAAATGAAGCGCCTATGGCAAAAGCAAGTAATTTCATATTGCGGGTATTGATACCCATCGCTTTAGCAGCAATCTCATCTTCACGAATTGCAATCCAGGCGCGCCCTATACGTGAGTCTTGTAAATGCAGACAAACGATTGCTACTGCAACCGCTAATGCCAGGAATAGATAGAACACTAGATATAAACCAGGGATTTGGATGAAGCCAAGATCTAGGGGCCTGGTAAATGGGATGTCAAATAATTGCAGTGGATCAATGCCAGAAATTCCCTTAGGTCCATTAGTGAGATTTAAAGGACGATCGAGGTTATTCATGAAGATGCGAATAATCTCACCAAATCCCAAGGTGACGATTGCCAAATAATCGCCACGTAACTGCAAGGTAGGCAAACCTAAGATCAAGCCAAATAAGGCGGCCAATATAATCGAGAACACTGCAACCATCCAGGGTGAAAAGTGCATACCCTCTGGAAAGCTCGCCGCAATACTTGCAAACTGAGTTGGTAAGTGCGGGGATGCCAATAGAGCGAAGCTGTAAGCGCCTAATGCATAAAAGGCGATGTAGCCTAAATCCAATAGACCCGCAAAGCCCACTACAACATTTAAACCCAGGGCTAAAACGATATAGAGCAAAGCAAAATCCAGTACGCGCACCCAGTAGTTACCGCCTCCCGCGCCTACAACCCAAGGCAAGAGAACTAAAGCAACTACACCAAGCCATATGTAGGCAGTGCGACTTAGGTGATTTCCAACAAGACCCTTAAGCACGATCAGAAACCTTCTCGCCCAACAGACCAGTGGGTCGCAAAACAAGTACTAAGATCAAAACCAGAAATGCAAAGATATCTTGGTAGTTAGAGCCAAAGACTCCGCCAGTGAGCTCACCAATATATCCAGCACCCAAGGATTCAATCAAGCCCAAGAGCAAACCGCCCAACATCGCGCCCTGAAGATTGCCAATGCCGCCCAGAACGGCTGCAGTAAATGCTTTAAGGCCCGGAATGAAACCCATATAAAAATGGACATTGCCATAGTTGCTAGCAATCATGACGCCCGCTAAGCCGGCCAATGCACCACCCAACATAAATGTAATAGAGATGACGCGATTCGGATTGACACCCATGAGTGCGGCAATTTGAGTTTGCTCAGCCGTAGCACGCATGGCTCTACCAAGCTTTGTTTTTTCCACTAGGAATAACAGCCCAGCCATCACCACTAAGGCGACGACAATGATCACAATTTCTTTACCAGTAATGGTAGCGCCGCTACCCCATAAATCGATCGGCACAGAAGGCAATAATTGCGGATAGGTCATTGGATTGCGCGACCAAATCATCATCGCAATGGTTTGCAACAAAATAGACATGCCAATCGCTGAGATCAAAGGCGCTAAACGAGGAGCATTGCGTAGGGGACGATAGGCAATACGCTCAATCCAATAACTGAGCCCAGCGCATACCGCCATCGTCACCGGCAACACAATTAGCAGCGTAAGCCATCCCGGTAAATCACTGGTTAAGTTCAGAATCAAGCGCAAGAGTGACAGCGATACCATCGCACCAATCATCAATACTTCGCCATGCGCAAAATTAATAATGCCCAGAACACCATAGACCATGGTGTATCCCAGCGCGATCAAAGCATAGATGCTTCCAAGCACTAAGCCATTAATGATCTGCTGAAGAAGAATGTCCATTAGGGCTGGGAATTTATTGAGTCTGAATAAAAAAATAGCACCGCAGAAGCGGCGCTATTTTTTATTGCAGTGTCATTACATCTTAATAACTTCAAGAACTGTTTTCTTTTTGTCTTTGAAATCATACAAAGTAATTACGCCCTCTTTCATATCGCCCTTATTATCAAAAGCAATATTGCCTACCAAGCCTTGCATTTTGGTATCAGGCATGACGGCCAAAATCTTGGCAGGATCGGTTGAATTTGCGCGCTTCATCGAATCTACTAAAACATAGACAGCGTCATAGGTAAAAGGCGCATAAATTTGTACATCAGTATTAAAGCGCTCTTTGTAACGCTTCTGGAAATCAGCCCCTTGTGCCATCTTCGATAAAGCCATACCCGCTTCTGAGCAAGTCACATTTACTACAGCCTCGCCAGCCAACTCTGCAAGCTTCTCGGTACACATACCATCACCACCAACGACCTTTGCCTTAATACCCAACTCAGCAGCTTGTTTAGTTAAGGGGCCACCAGTAGCATCCATGCCGCCGTACATGATGACATCAGGCTTGCTGCCTTTAATCTTGGTCAGAATAGCTTTGAAATCCGTTGCTTTGTTGTTGCTCGCTTCACGAGTCACCACTTTCATACCAGCAGCCTTGACTGTTTTCTCAAACTCATCAGCTAAACCTTTGCCGTACTGAGTAGAGTCATCAATAATCGCAACAGTTTTTGCCTTCAAGGTATTGGCAACGTAATTAGCCAATGCTGGCCCTTGTTGTGCATCCGTAGCAACTAAGCGATAAGTTGTCTTAAAGCCCTGCTTTGTGTAGTCAGGATTCGTTGCAGATGGAGAAATCTGGGTAATACCGGCATCGCTGTAAATACGTGAAGCTGGAATACTCGTTCCAGAGTTGAGATGACCTACTACACCTGCCACTTTGGCATCCACTAATTTTTGCGCAACTTGTGTAGCAGTCTTTGGATCTTCGGCATCATCTTCAGGCACCAAAGTAAGAACTACTTTTTTTCCATCAATCGTTAAACCTGCTTTATTGATTTCTTCAAGTGCCAAGCGGGCGCCGTTCTCATTGTCCTTACCCAAGTGAGCAATGGGGCCAGTTAAAGGGGCAACGTGACCGATCTTGACCTCAATACTATCTGCTGGAGCTGCAGCAGTCTTATCGCCACCTTTGCCGCAAGCCGCCAGCAGTAGGGCCGCCGCCGCTAAAGCAAGGGCATTTCTTGTAAAAGTAATGTGTGATTTGTTCATCTACAGCTCCTCTGTTATGAATGGATACTTCAACCAACTAAATTTTTCGGCAGGGAAAAGGTAACGTCCTCAACTACGCCATCGAGTGCACGTACGCTTCTGGGTCCAAACTCCTGAATTCGACTGACAATGGATTGAGCCAAACTTTCGGGTGCAGACGCGCCCGCAGTTAAACCTATCCGTTTTTTGCCAACAAACCATTCTGGCTTAAGTTGCTCTGGGGCATCCACCATGTAAGACGGCACGCCTAACTTTTCAGAAAGCTCACGCAGACGATTGGAGTTTGAACTCGTCGCACTACCGACCACAATAACTAACTCAACTTGAGGTGCCATGAATTTCACAGCATCTTGACGATTCTGGGTGGCATAACAAATATCTTGTTTGCGAGGCTGGACAATGTGGGGAAACTTTTTGGTTAACGCTTCAACAATTTCCTTGGTCTCATCTACTGAGAGCGTTGTCTGTGTAACAAATGCAATCTTCTCGTCGGCCGGAAATACTAAGGAATCAATATCCCTAACTTTCTCAATTAAGAAAACACCTTCTTTTACTTGCCCCATGGTGCCCTCAACCTCAGGGTGTCCTGCATGACCAATCATCAATACGGTAAAGCCGTCTTTGCACATTTTGACAACTTCAAGATGAACCTTGGTAACCAAGGGGCACGTAGCGTCGTAGACCTGCAATCCTCGCGCTTCAGCATCCTTACGCACTTCCTGAGAAACACCGTGCGCACTAAATACAACGATGCCGCCTTTAGGAACTTCATGCAATTCCTCTACAAATACTGCGCCCTTATCGCGCAACTCATTCACCACGTAGGCATTGTGAACAATCTCATGTCGCACATATATTGGTGCACCGAAACGAATGAGCGCCTCGTTCACAATATTGATAGCGCGATCTACGCCCGCGCAAAACCCACGCGGTTGAGCCATCAAAATTTCTGCGTTATCGGGAGTGCTCATGATTTATAGAATCGCCACAATCTCTGCCTCAAATGTCACCGGTCTTCCTGCAAGAGGATGATTAAAGTCAAACCACGCACCCTCATCATTGATCGACTGCAATACACCCGCATACTGAGCACCGCCTGGCGCGTTGAACTCAATCACATCACCAGGATTAAATTCCACATCGTCATCGCGACCTTCTTTGAGAGCCTGCAAAGATACCCATTGCACTAAATCCTCTTTACGATCACCAAAACTTTCTTCGGGTGGAAGCAATGCACTTTTTTTCTCACCCACGCCTAAACCAAGTAAGACTTTTTCAAAGCAAGGAGCAAATTGTCCAGACCCCATCAAAACCGTCGCAGGACGATCAATAAAAGTGTTGATGTAATCCTCCCCACTAGGCAGTGTGAGCCGATAGTTGAGAGTCAGAAAGGAATTGGGCAAAACGGTAAGCTTAGTCATAAGGTGATTGTATCTAGGCCTGCGCAGGCTGTGCACTCCCCGATTACAGACTGGCCAAAAAATGAGCAGCCCCGGGAAAAACTCCGCTTAAATGGCGCCAAGGCACTTTCTGATGCGGAACTACTGGCCATATTTTTGCGGGTAGGGGTAAAGGGTAAAAGTGCCGTTGCTCTAGCCAAAGATCTACTGCATCATTTTGGCAGCCTACCTAAGCTTCTAGCCAGCACACCCCACGAATTCACCCGCATTCATGGCGTAGGGCTATCTAAATGGTCGCAAATTCAAGCAGCATATGAGCTGGTTAAACGCAGCCTGGAAGATGGTCTTACCCAAGACCCCATCTTTTCATCACCTAACCACGTGAGAGAGTTCTTGCAGGCCAAAATTGGACGCCTGCCCCACGAGGTATTTCTGTGCCTGTATTTGGACTCCCGCCTGCACCTGATTGAATGTGAGGAGCTTTTTAGAGGGTCTATTACCCAAACAGCCATCTACCCTCGGGAAATCCTAAAAGAAGCCCTTGCCAAGAATGCCAGTGCCCTGATCGTGGCGCACAACCACCCTAGCGGCAACCCATTGCCTAGCGTCGCCGACCAGGAACTCACCAAAATACTAGCAAATGCCTTGCAAATGGTTGATATTCAACTTCTCGACCATTGCATTGTGAGTGGCAGTGGTTTTTTCTCTTTTTCAGACTCCGGTCTTATGAGTATTGGCAATAAATGATAGTAATTACTAACTTAATAGCCCATCCGTCCCTCAGGAGTACTTTTTATCTCCAATAACCAGCCAAGAAAGTCATTTAGAGCTAGCCCAAAACAGGCTGAGACTGATACAATCTTCTTTTTTCGCAATTAATGGAGTTATGTCATGGCAAAAGTTTGCCAAGTCACTGGGAAGAAGCCGATGGTTGGCAACAATGTATCCCATGCAAACAATAAAACGAAGCGTCGCTTTTTGCCGAATTTGCAAAATCGTCGTTTTTGGGTTGAATCTGAAAACCGCTGGATTAGCTTGCGCTTAACCAATGCTGGTTTGCGCGTTATCGACAAAAACGGTATTGATGCTGTGTTGTCTGATCTTCGTGCACGTGGCGAAATTTAAGGAGCGCACAAATGGCTAAAGGCGGCAGAGAAAAAATCAAGTTAGAGTCATCAGCAGGTACTGGTCACTTCTATACAACTTCAAAAAACAAGCGTACAAAGCCTGAGAAAATGGAGATCATGAAGTTCGATCCAACCATTCGCAAGCACGTTGCTTACAAAGAAACAAAGCTGAAGTAATCCTTACTTCAAGCAAATAAAAAACCCGCTACATCAGCGGGTTTTTTATTGTCAAAAGTTTTGAACTGTATTTCGTTTTTACTTAGGCGTAACGACGCAATCTCAATGAGAACTCACGCAGACTTGTTAAGCCGCTATCTTCAGCGCGCTGACACCAAGCATGTAACTGAGAAACCAATTGCTCTCTGCTCGCGCTAGAACGACTCCAAATAGCTTGAAGATCACGACGCATCTCAATCATCTTACGTAACTGCGCATTGCTTGCCATTAATTCTTCTAGCTTTGCTTTTTCTTGCTCAGTTAAGCGAGACTCGTCTTTAGCTAACCATGTGCGCGCGTCACTGAGGTGCGCTGCCAAAACTTGCATATGCTGCACTTCGTTACTAAAAAAACTGCGCAAGGTCTTGCTATAACGCGCCATGATTTCATAGCGGTTTGCGATGATAGCTTCTAAAGTATTCAGATCGGCGGGGCGTAAATCACTCAGCACTGGCTTAGGTGGAGTCTTCTTCACAGTTGCTAAACCAACTGCGCTCATCATCTGGATATACATCCAACCAATATCAAACTCATACCATTTATTAGACAGCTTTGCGCTCGTGGCAAAAGTATGGTGATTGTTGTGCAGCTCTTCACCGCCAATCAAGATGCCCCAAGGCACAATATTTCTGGAGGCATCTTCGTTATCAAAATTACGATAGCCCCAGTAATGACCAATGCCGTTAATTACTCCAGCCGCAGTAATTGGGATCCACAACATTTGCACAGCCCAAACAGTGAGCCCAACCGCACCAAATAAAAACACATCGAGGATGAGCATGATGGCAACGCCCTGCCAAGAGAACTTGGAATAGACGTTGTGCTCGATCCAGTCATTTGGCGTGCCATGACCAAATTTATCTAATGTCTCTTGGTTAGCAGCTTCTTTTTTATAAAGCTCTGCACCACGTGAGAGAACAGTGTTAATTCCTAAAACCTGAGGGCTATGTGGATCATCAACAGTTTCACATTTAGCGTGATGCTTGCGATGAATGGCAGCCCACTCTTTGGTAACCATGCCTGTTGTTAGCCAAAGCCAAAAACGGAAAAAGTGGGAGGCGATGGGATGCAGATCCAAGGCACGATGCGCCTGGCAGCGGTGCAAGAAAATGGTTACTGCAGCAATCGTGATGTGGGTGGCGATTAATGTAAAAACAACTATCTTCCACCAAGACCAATCCAAATATCCATTCGCAAGCCAATGGAGGAATAAATCAAAACCTGAAACTGTATTCAAAAGGGAATCCCTAAAGAGGTCTAAAACTCTATTTTAGTTCTTTAGGAGTCTTCTTGTTTTTGACCTTAGTCTCTTTTTGAGGGTCTTTTTCTGCCTCGGGAACGGGCGCAGCAGCTTTCTTCTGGAAAACTGCCCCAAAGAAGCCATCCGTTCCATGAATATGAGGCCATAACTGCCACCAAGGATTGTCTTTGCTGCAACCTAAAGGAAATTTATCCTTTGGAAACAATGGCTTAAGAACTTCCGCCGCTGGAACAGCCTCAAATTGCGGGTGTTTCGCCAAGAAATCCTCAGCAATGGCTTGATTCTCTTGCGGCAGCAAGCTACAAGTGGCATAAACCAAGCGTCCGCCTGGCTTCAATAGACGGGCTGCAGAGGCCAAAATATTCATTTGCTTCTGGTTTAGCTCCAAGACCCCGGCTGGGGTCTGGCGCCACTTGAGGTCAGGGTTGCGTCGCAAGGTACCCATTCCACTACAAGGGGCATCAACCAGGACGCGATCAATCTTTCCAGCCAAGCGTTTGATCTTGGCATCATTCTCGCTGTCAATCCACACCGGATGAACGTTAGAAAGGCCGCTACGAGCCTGTCTTGGCTTCAAATTTGCTAAACGACGCTCAGATGTATCTAAAGCGTACAAACGTCCGGTGGAACGCATGAGCGCTCCAATTGCCAAAGTCTTGCCACCCGCACCAGCACAAAAATCCACAACCATCTCGCCACGCTTAGGAGCAAGCAGGTATGCCAAGAGCTGACTACCCTCATCCTGAACTTCAAACATGCCGTCTTTGAAGCCTGCAGTATTTTGCAAAGCAGGCTTGCCCATAATGCGCACACCATCGGGTGCGTATGGAGTCGGAATTGCTTGATAGCGACCGCCCAATGCATTCATCTGCGCGAGTAATTCTTCGCGATTGGTTTTCATGGTGTTTGCACGCAAGTCTAAAAGTGCTGGATGCATTAATGACTTAGCAAGTTCTTCGCGAGTTTCTTCGCCAGGATATTGACCAAATGCATCCCACAACCACTCAGGTAAATTGTTGCGCACCAAGGGATTTAATGCCGCAGGATCAACTGTTGCAAAACGTTGCAACCATTCATATTCACCTGGCTTGAGCACATGTGCTAAGTCAGCAATGGCACTCTCTGCGCGATTGGCAGAACCAAGTCCACCTTCAGACAGAGCAGACAGCAAACCCAATAAGGCTAAGCGTCTAGCTTGAGAACCTTCGCCGCTCGAGGCAAATTGAGAGAACTCATTTTTACGACGCAAAATAGCAAACGCACTCTCAGCAATCAAAGCACGATCGCGATTTCCGAGTTGTTTCTCTTCTCTAAAATAACGACTGACGACTCGGTCTGCTGGCTGTTCAAAACTCAGTAATTCCGGAAGCAAACGCTCTAGATGAATTGCATGCTGTGGCAATGCTTTTGCATTCGAGAAATTCTTTTGGCCTTCCGGCGCAATTAAATTACCGCTAGCATTTCTGCGCTCGGGGCGACGCAATGGATCTTTCGATTTCGTTGCGTAACTTTTATTGGGGGCTAGTCTGTTACCAGATCTGCGGGGTGGACGTTCTGCACTCATAATTTAAAAAATTGCGACTCCGGGGGTTGTAACTTCACTTGATTACCTTCTATGCGCAATCGTCCATCGAGGAACCATTTTACGGCCCGCGGGTAAATTTGATGCTCAGCTGTTAAAACACGGGCCGCTAAGGTATTGGCATCGTCGCCTTCAAGCACCGGAACCGAGGCCTGACAAATAATCGGACCTTCATCCACACCTTCATTTACAAAGTGCACGGTAGCGCCATGTTCCTTCACGCCAGCCTCTAAAGCCCGCTCATGGGTATGCAGGCCTGGGAAGGCTGGCAACAGGGCTGGGTGGATATTAATTAGGCGGCCCTCGAAATGGCGAATAAATCCTGGGGTCAGAATCCTCATAAAGCCGGCGAGAACCACCAAATCAGCCCCTAAAGCGTCAATCTGCTCAATTAATGCAGCATCAAAGGATTCACGGGTAGCATGCTCCTTATGCTCAATAGCAAAGGCTGGAATGCCCTGCGAGCGAGCAAAATCAAGGCCCTTAGCTGCTGAGTGGTTCGCTATGACCCCAGCAAATGTGACTGACCATTGCTCTTTTTGGGCGGTTTTGAAGATGGCTTCGAAATTAGATCCGCGGCCTGAGATTAAGGTGACGATAGAAGGCATGCCCACAATATAATTGATGGCTACCCTGAAAGCGATTTTGTGAACGTATTCCGTGGCCCCACCCAGTTTTCTGCAGGACCAGCTTGTGCCTTAACCATCGGGAATTTCGATGGCGTGCACAGGGGTCATCGCGCCCTGCTGAAACAGCTTGTTGATGGAGCCAAGGATCGGGGCTTGGTCAGCTGCGTCATGACCTTCGAGCCACATCCAAAAGAATTCTTTTCTCCAGAGCAAGCACCAGCCCGCATCCTAAATTTGCGAGATAAATTGGCAGCGCTTGCCGACCTTGGAATTGACCGCGTTGTTGTTGAGCACTTCAATGCTGCTTTTGCCAAACTTTCACCAGAAGAATTTGTTGCAGAAATTATTGTCAAGCGCTTGAATGCCAAATGGATTTTGATTGGTGATGATTTTTGTTATGGCGCTAAACGCGCTGGTAACTTCGCTAGCTTGCAGGCTGCCGGCAAAAAATATGGCTTTGAAGTATCCAGCATTCAAACCATTCAGGAAAATGGTGAACGCATATCTAGCTCTGCTTTGCGCGCAGCACTAGCAGACGGCAATATGAAACTTGCTGAAAATTTATTAGGTCGCCCTTACGGTATTTCCGGTCACGTCATTCATGGGCAACAACTCGGTCGTCAGCTAGGCTTCCCTACTTTGAACTTAGCCGTTGCTAATCATCTTCATCATCGTAAGCCAGCAACGACTGGAATCTTTACCGCTCAGGTTTTGGGCTTAAGTGAGAATCCCCTTCCAGCCGTAGCCAGCCTTGGCGTTAGACCAACAGTAGAAGATGAAGGCAGAGTACTGCTAGAGACCCATATTTTCGATTACAACGCAGATGTTTACGGAAAAATTATTACCGTAGAGCTCTTAGAAAAAATCCGTGATGAGGCGAAGTATCCAGACCTCGAAACTCTTACACAAGCGATTGCAGCAGATGCAACGCATGCCAGAAATTATTTCCAGAAAAAAGCTTATGTCTGAAAAAGAAAACTCGTACCCCGTCAATCTACTAGATACCTCCTTTCCGATGCGTGGAGATCTTGCTAAGCGTGAACCACAGTGGGTAGCTGGCTGGCAAAAAAATAAGCTCTATGAAAAGATTCGTGCAGCCCATGCCAACCAACCGAAGTTCATTTTGCATGATGGCCCCCCTTATGCTAACGGTGATATTCACATTGGCCATGCTGTTAATAAAATTCTAAAAGACATGATTGTCAAGTCCCGCTGGTTGATGGGTTTTGACTCTGTCTATGTTCCTGGCTGGGATTGTCATGGTATGCCGATTGAAATCCAGATCGAAAAAGAATTTGGTAAAAATTTACCCACGGCTGAAGTGCAATCTAAAGCACGTGCTTATGCGCATGTTCAGGTAGAAAAGCAGAAGAAAGACTTTGAGCGTTTAGGTGTATTAGGAGATTGGAATAACCCCTATCTCACTATGAACTTCCGCAACGAAGCTGATGAAATCCGCGCTTTGGGCAAGATCTGGGAAAAAGGCTATGTATTCCGTGGATTAAAACCAGTGAACTGGTGTTTTGATTGTGGCTCTGCACTTGCCGAAGCCGAAGTGGAATACCAAGACAAAACTGATCCAACTGTTGACGTCGGTTTTGCATTTGATGATGCTCAGCGTCCACAACTGGCAAAAGCATTTGGACTTACTGAGTTACCAAATAAGCCAGGACAAATTGTTATCTGGACAACTACCCCTTGGACTATTCCTGCAAACCAGGCAATGAATGTTCATCCAGAGCTGACTTATGCGCTGGTAGACGTTGGCGATAAGTTACTAATTCTCGCCAAAGATCGCGTTGAAACTTGCCTGCAAGACTATGGACTAGAAGGCAAAGTTATTGCCACCTGCACTGGAGCTCAATTAGCGAATATTTCCTTTTGGCATCCGCTCGCGTCATTACATGAGGGCTATAAGCGTCTCTCGCCAATCTATCCAGCTGAGTACGTTACTTTGGATACTGGTACTGGCATCGTTCATTCTGCTCCTGCTTATGGCGAGGAAGACTTTAAATCTTGTAAAGCTAACAAGCTTGCTGATAAAGATATTCTGAATCCAGTCATGGGTAATGGTGTCTATGCCTCTTGGTTGCCGCTCTTTGCCAATGAATACATTTGGAAAGCCAATCCTAAGATTGTGGAAGCGATGCGTGAAGCAGGTAGTCTGTTGCGCGATAAAACGTATACCCACTCGTATATGCATTGCTGGCGCCATAAGTCGCCAATTATTTACCGTGCCACTTCACAATGGTTTGCTAGCATGGATAAGAAGCCATCGGATGGTAAGGCTAGTCTGCGCGAGACAGCTTTAGCTGGCATTGAAAGTACCGAGTTCTTCCCGGCATGGGGCAAGCAACGTCTCAACAGCATGATTGCTAATCGTCCCGACTGGACTTTGTCACGTCAACGCCAGTGGGGTGTCCCAATGGCTTTCTTTGTTCATAAAGAAAGTGGTGAGCCACATCCACGGACAGTTGAGCTACTTGAAGAGATTGCCAAGCGCGTAGAAAAAGAAGGTATTGAAGCTTGGCAAAAATTAGAAGTTACCGAGTTACTTGGTGAAGAAGCGGCGCAATACGAAAAGAACCGTGACACCTTAGATGTTTGGTTTGATTCTGGCACTACCCACTGGCACGTCATTCGCGGCTCACATCGTGATGAGTTGTTAACTGCCGATGCAGAAACAACTAATGGACGCTTGGCTGACCTATACCTAGAGGGATCAGACCAGCATCGGGGTTGGTTCCACTCCTCATTACTCACTGGGGCTATGCTTGACGGCAAGCCACCATATAAAGCACTCCTTACTCATGGCTTTACTGTCGATGGACAAGGCCGCAAGATGAGTAAATCTGTAGGCAATGTGATCGCCCCTCAACAAGTAGCGGATAAGTTAGGCGCGGAGATTATTCGCTTGTGGGTTGCCTCTACCGACTACTCTGGTGAAATGACTATCTCCGATGAGATTCTCAAGCGCGTTACCGAGAGCTACCGTCGTATACGCAATACCTTGCGCTTCTTGTTGGCCAACTTATCAGATTTTGATCCTAGTAAGCATACGATTCCTTCTGATCAATGGCTTGAGATAGATCGTTATGCAGTAGCCCTTGCCAATCAATTACAAAGCGATGTGGAAGCACACTACAAGGCCTATGAATTTCAGCCAGCAGTCGCACGTATATTGAGTTTCTGCTCCGAGGATCTAGGCGGCTTCTACTTGGATATCCTTAAGGACCGCCTGTACACAAGTGCACCCGACTCTCCTGACCGCAGAGCTGCTCAGAATGCTTTATTCCACATCACTCGCAATCTCTTGAAGTGGTTGTCGCCATTCCTGTCCTTTACCGCAGAAGAAGCCTGGAAAGATTTTCCGCATGGCTCAGAAAGCAAGCTTGCAGAATCGATCTTCATGGAAGAGTTTGGTCAATTCCCACCAATTGCCCACGCTAATGAATTACTTGCGAAGTGGAATCGCATTCGGGAAATTCGCTCTGAAGTCACCAAAGCAATTGAAGTGGAGCGTGAAGCAGGCAATGTGGGATCTTCATTGCAGGCTGAGCTCACAATCAAAGTAGGTGATGTGGACTTTGCTATCTTGCATTCACTTGAAGATGATTTACGCTTTGTCACGATTACCTCTAGTGCCAATATCGAGCTGAGCAATGCAGGCTTAGAAGTTTTAGTGCGTGGTAGCCAATATAAAAAATGTGGTCGCTGCTGGCATCACACCAAGGATGCAGGAAGCCATGCCGATCATCCAGAATTATGTGGTCGCTGTATCACCAACTTATTTGGCGATGGTGAACACCGCCTATTTGCATAAGATACTTGTATATGAAAAGCCTCACCCTGCTTCGTTACCTTGCAATAGCGACCATCGTGCTCTTGCTAGACCAACTCAGCAAGTGGTCAGCGCTCAGCAATTTACAAATGGGTGTACCCGAACCAGTTCTACCTTTTCTGAACTGGCTGCTGCTTTTTAATCCAGGTGCAGCATTTTCTTTTTTAGCGCAAGGTTCAGGTTGGCAACGCTGGTTCTTTACGATAATTGGCCTGGCTGCTTCCATCTACATACTTTGGCTCTTGTACAAAAGCCAAAGCGACAAACTACTCTGTATAGCCCTAAGCCTCATCTTGGGTGGTGCATTAGGCAATGTCTTGGATCGGGTGATGTATGGTGCCGTAGTTGATTTTATTGATGTGTATTACGGTAACTGGCATTGGCCAGCTTTCAATATTGCCGATAGCGCTATCTGTATTGGGGCATCCCTCATTATTTGGGGTGAATTACGCAAGTCATTTGGCAAATCCGCCCAATCCCATTAAGCTGGCGCCATGCAATCACTTATTAACAAGAAGATCGTTCTCGGCATCTCTGGCGGAATAGCAGCCTATAAGGCCCCAGAACTTGCACGCCAACTTATGCAGGAAGGTGCATCAGTACAAGTAGTGATGACTGAAGCCGCACAGCAGTTTGTGACACCAGTGACTATGCAAGCCCTCACCGGCAATCCGGTTTACTTAAGCCAATGGGATAGCACTATTCCAAACAATATGGCTCACATTGAGTTATCGCGCTCAGCAGATGCTATTTTGATTGCCCCAGCAAGCGCTGATCTGATGGCCAAACTTTCTTTGGGTTTAGCTGACGATCTGCTGACCACTCTCTGCCTTGCGAGAGATTGCCCCCTCATGCTTACACCAGCAATGAACAAACAAATGTGGGAGCATGCTGCAACTCAAAGAAGCGCGAAAAGACTTACTGACGATGGCGTTGCCCTTTTAGGTCCCGCCAGTGGTTTTCAGGCATGCGGCGAAGTGGGCATGGGCAGAATGCTCGAACCTGCTGAAATTACTGAACAGGTGATTGCCTTCTTTCAGAAAAAATCTTTGGCCGGTAAAAAAGTATTGATCACTGCTGGCCCGACTTTCGAAGCGATTGATCCAGTACGCGGCATCACCAATCACAGCTCAGGCAAGATGGGTTTTGCGATTGCACGCGCTGCTGTTGAGGCAGGCGCTCAAGTTCATTTAATTGCCGGCCCCTGCGATCTTGAAACTCCGCTACTAGCAACTGGACAAATTACCCGCACTAATGTGGTTAGCGCCAACGAAATGCATGCAGCCACCCTAGCAGCTACAGCCAATGATATTTTCTTTGCAGTGGCAGCTGTTGCAGACTGGGGTATTGCCAAGCCAGCCAAAGAGAAAATCAAGCGCCAAGGTAATCAAGCACCCAGCCTGGAGTTTGTTGCAAACCCAGACATTCTCCTAGATATTGCTAGGACAGTAAAAACCAAAGGTGGCAAGCCCCATCCTTACTGCGTAGGTTTTGCAGCCGAATCAACTGATTTAGAGAAGCATGCTGACGAAAAACGTAAGCGCAAAGGTATCCCGATGATTGTTGGCAATATTGGTCCAGATACTTTTGGTAGCGACCTGAATCAATTGCTTGTCATTGATGCTAGCGGTAGTAAAAAAATTGCTAAAGCAGAAAAGCTCCAGCTTGCACGTCAACTAATTCAGATGGTTGCCAAAAAAATCTAAGCAGCAACCCTTTACTTACATTCTCCGTTTTAGGAAATTCTATGCAATCTCTCCAAGTCAAAATTCTCGATGAACGTATGCGCGATCAGCTACCCTCCTACGGCACTCCAGGAAGCGCTGGACTTGATTTACGTGCCTGTATTGATGAGGCCATTGAAATTGCGCCAGGCCAGACTTTGCTTGTGCCCACTGGCTTAGCAATCTATGTTGAAGATCCGGCCTATGCTGCTTTTATTCTGCCGCGCTCAGGATTAGGTCATAAGCACGGTATCGTCCTAGGCAACTTAGTGGGACTCATTGACTCTGACTATCAAGGGCAATTGATGGTGAGCACTTGGAACCGTGGCTCAACCCCATTCAAGCTAGAGCCTATGGAGCGCCTCGCTCAATTGGTGGTGATGCCTGTACAGCAAGTAGAACTCAAAGTTGTGGAAGAGTTCACTGAGAGTAGTCGTGGTGCTGGTGGCTTTGGAAGTACGGGTAGGACTTAGGTTACAACTGCCTTAAAAATATTTCTCTGAAATAAAAAGCCACCCTAGGGTGGCTTTTTATTTAAGCGAGAATTACTTACTTACGAATATGCGCTTTGCGAGCAGCATCTTGTGACATACCGGCACCAGCACCTTCACGAGACTCTTTCTCAGCAGTAATTTCTTTACGGCGCTCTTTGCAAGAACCAGCAATCTCTTGCAATGCTTTGCGAGCACGGGCAGCAGAAGCTTTAATACCCTTACCTTGAAACTTTTCATTCTCAGCTTTATAAGTTTCAAAAGCTTCTAGCAATTTATCGTGATGAGACATATCTTCCTTTTTGGTTTGTATTTTGTTAAATCAATTGGTTAATTAAATTTCTTCAGCTGGGGCTACGTCAGCTTTAGCGCGTTTTCCTGGTAAGACTGGAGCCTCAAAGTTCAGTAGAACTTTACCATCGGCATCAATATCAACATCCACATGGCCGCCCTGAGCTAGCTTACCAAACAAGAGTTCGTCAGCAAGCGCCTTGCGCACCGTATCCTGAATAATGCGCTGCATTGGACGCGCACCCATTAAGGGATCAAAGCCATGCTTAGCTAAATGCGCTCTCAATGCCACACTGAAAGTCGCATCTACCTTCTTCTCGTGAAGTTGCTCTTCCAGCTGCATCAAGAACTTATCAACTACCCGCATGATGATGGATTCATCAAGCGCCTTGAATGAGACGATTGCATCCAAGCGATTGCGGAACTCAGGCGTAAAGAACTTCTTAATATCAGCCATTTCATCACCAGACTCACGTGCATTGGTAAAGCCGATGGTGGATTTCTGCATCGCCTCAGCACCAGCATTGGTTGTCATGATAATGATCACATTACGGAAATCCGTCTTGCGACCATTGTTATCCGTTAATGTGCCATGGTCCATCACCTGCAAAAGAATGTTGAAAATATCTGGATGGGCTTTTTCAATTTCATCGAGCAGGAGCACACAATGTGGCTTCTTATTCACGGCCTCAGTTAACAAGCCGCCTTGATCAAATCCAACATAGCCAGGAGGCGCACCAATCAAACGGCTTACCGCATGACGCTCCATGTATTCCGACATATCAAAGCGCAAGAGTTCAATTCCAAGGATGTAGGCAAGCTGTTTAGCAACTTCTGTCTTGCCAACGCCTGTTGGACCAGAGAACAAGAACGATCCAATTGGCCTATCAATCTTGCCAAGACCAGCACGAGTCATCTTAATTGCGCTAGCCAAGGCTTCGATCGCAGGATCTTGTCCAAACACCACGCTCTTAATATCGCGATCCAAAGTCTGCAGTTTGCTGCGGTCATCCACGGTGACGGATTGGGGCGGTATGCGCGCAATCTTTGCCACGATCTCCTCAATCTCAGGACGACCAATGGTTTTCTTCTGTTTCGACTTCGGCAAAATACGTTGAGCAGCACCAGCTTCATCGATTACATCAATCGCCTTATCAGGCAAGTGACGATCATTAATATAGCGAGCAGAGAGTTCTGCAGCTGCCACCAAGGCGCCAGCTGCATACTTCACGCTATGGTGTTCTTCGAAGCGTGACTTCAAACCACGCAGAATTTGCACTGTTTGATCTACTGTTGGCTCAACCACATCCACCTTTTGGAAGCGACGTGACAATGCCGCATCTTTTTCAAAGATGCCACGGTATTCTGTAAAGGTTGTTGCACCAATGCACTTCAGTTGACCGTTAGACAAAGCAGGCTTTAATAAGTTGCTCGCATCCAAGGTTCCGCCAGAAGCCGCGCCCGCACCAATTAGTGTGTGTATCTCGTCGATAAATAAAACGCCATGAGCATGATCTTTGAGAGACTTGAGAACGCTCTTCAAGCGTTGCTCAAAATCACCGCGGTATTTGGTGCCTGCTAAAAGGGCGCCCATATCCAAAGAGTAAACCGTGGCATTAGCCAAGATATCAGGAACATCACCCTTAACGATTCTCCAGGCTAAGCCTTCAGCAATCGCTGTTTTACCCACGCCGGCTTCACCTACCAATAATGGGTTGTTCTTGCGACGACGGCACAGCACCTGAATTACCCGTTCTACCTCGCTCTCGCGCCCAATCAATGGGTCAATTTTGCCTTGACGGGCCATGACATTGAGGTTCTGGGTGTATTGCTCAAGCGGGCTCTCCTTACCAGAAGCGCTAGATTCCTCAGCTTCTTGAGAAGGCTCAACTGGTTTTACATGCTCGGATTGATCTTTGCGCACACCATGACTGATAAAGTTCACAACGTCTAAACGTGTAACACCTTGCTGTTGCAAGAAATACACTGCATGCGAATCTTTTTCACCAAAGATGGCTACCAATACATTGGCACCAGTCACTTCTTTTTTTCCATTCGAAGTAGATTGAACGTGCATGATGGCACGTTGAATCACTCGCTGAAATCCTAGAGTAGGCTGTGTATCAACTTCATCATTACCTGGAACTACCGGTGTATTGTCATTGATAAAATTTTTCAGTTGAGCGCGCAACTCCGCAATATTCACTGCGCAAGCTTTTAGAACCTCCACCGCGGTAGCGTTATCTAGTAAGGCTGCGAGCAAATGCTCGACCGTAATGAACTCATGTCTTGATGCCCTTGCGTCAACAAACGCCATGTGCAAACTCACTTCTAATTCTTGGGCAATCATGCTTCCTCCATAGTGCACTGTAGTGGATGACCCGCTTCGCGGGAGAGTTCGATAACTTGATGCACTTTTGTAGCAGCAACATCGCGAGTGAATACTCCGCAAACGCCTTTGCCAACTAGATGCACTTGCAACATGATGCGTGTAGCTGTTTCGTGATCCTTATTAAAATACTCCTGAATTACCATCACCACAAATTCCATTGGTGTGTAATCGTCATTCAATAGTAAAACTTTATACATCGATGGTGCTTTAACTTGCTCGACCTGTTTTTCGAGAAGAATAGTGTCCTCGGCATATGGAATGCCTGGGTTGCCAGTAGTGGGATTTTTGGGTGCGCGACTCATTAGAAACATTCTAAACACAGATATTGAAACTTTAATTTACTAGGGTCTTGTTGCGAAAACCACGCAAAAACCCCCTTTAAAGGCATATTGGGGCATTTTTCGATAAAAAAAGGGGTGTTTACCAGGGGGTAGGTGCATATAACTCCTTGACACCCCTCCAAAAAGGGCAAACAATCAGGGGGTAGGCTTCAAGAGAGGTTCTATTTAGGCGTGTTGTGGATTGAGACTGATTAAAAAGTATTTACCCTCATCACGGTTGTTTTAAGTTTATGTAATGGAGTTCGCATGGCGACCGGAATTGTTAAGTGGTTCAATGATGCAAAAGGTTTTGGCTTTATTAAACCTGATGATGGTGAAGAAGAGTTGTTCGCGCATTTCAGCGCAATTACTATGCCTGGGTTCAAAACCCTCAAGGAAAACCAAAAGGTAACGTTTGACATTACCCAAGGTCCTAAAGGCAAGCAAGCTACCAATATCCAAGCGGCTTAATAGTCCTTAGATCATTATTAAAAACCCAGGATTCGTTCCTGGGTTTTTTTTCGCCTGCAATTTACCTCACTTAAAATACAACTCATGCTTATTTCAAAAAATATTATTAGCAATCTCATTGCGGCCCTTGTTTTATTTAGCTCAAACCTTGCATTAGCGCAGGTCAACACCGGCTTACCAATCGTAGAATTAAAAACTGGTATCTACCGCATACAAGCTGAGCTGGCTGATACGCCAAAGGCTAGAGAGGTTGGCCTAATGAATCGTACTAGCATGCCTACTAACTCCGGAATGCTATTTATCTTTGAACAAAAAGCTGGTCATTGCTTCTGGATGAACAACACCAAGATTCCACTCTCAATTGCATTCATTGCCGATGATGGGAAGATTGTGAACATCGAAGAGATGCAAGCTGAAACCACTAATAACCATTGCCCAAAAGCAGCCATACGTTATGCGTTAGAGATGAACAAGCAATGGTTCGCGGAAAGGGTGATCGTGCCAGGCACTGTAGTCACCGGTCTACCAAAGAGATAAGAAAAATAAAAGGCAATAAAAAACGCAGACCTCGGTCTGCGTTTTGCTTTAATGCCTTATTGATTTATTCAAAGTGGCAAACGTAATGAACCGGTTGCTCGGCGCGAATAATAAAGTAACCGCCCTTCTCCACTTCCCAGCTTTGGCCTGCCTTGAACTCTTGCTCAGGGGCTCCATTGATGCTGACAAAAGCGCTGCCGTCAACTACCTCCATGATTTCTTTGGTACTTAAGTCAAAGCGCAAAGTGCTTGGCAACACAACACCAACAGACTTACGCACGCCATTTGGCAGAGTAACAGTATGTGAAACACACTTGCCATCAAAAAATACATTGGCTTTCTTACCTACGGAAACTTGATCAAATTGCATACTGATTCTTTCTATTCTGTTTGGTTCTAATCGTTTACCGCTAATTATTTCTTGGCGCGCTTGCGCTTTGCTGTTTCAGCAATACGCATACGTAAAGCATTGAGCTTAATAAAGCCACCAGCATCTGCTTGGTTATATGCGCCACCATCATCGTCAAAGGTTGCAATATTCTGATCAAACAAAGTATTGGCTGAGTCACGTGAAATCACTGATACAGAACCTTTGTAGAGCTTCAAGCGAACCACACCATTGACTGCCTGCTGCGTATGATCAATCAAGGTCTGCAAGGCAAGGCGCTCTGGCGCCCACCAAAGACCGTTGTAAATCAAGCTTGCATAGCGTGGCATCAAATCATCCTTCAGGTGAGCCACTTCGCGATCCAAGGTAATGCTTTCGATACCGCGGTGCGCCTTCAACAAAATGGTGCCACCAGGAGTCTCATAACATCCACGACTCTTCATGCCTACAAAGCGGTTTTCAACAAGGTCGAGACGACCAATGCCGTGCTTGCCGCCAATGCGGTTTAACTCAGCCAATAGCTCATGCGGCTTGTAAGCCTTACCGTCAATCGCAACCGGGTCGCCGGCTTTAAATTCGATCTCAATAATTTCTGGGGCATCAGGCGCCTTCTCTGGAGAGACTGTCCAACGCCACATTGACTCTTCCGCTTCCGCATTAGGATTCTCTAAATGACGGCCTTCGTAGCTAATGTGCAAGAGGTTGGCATCCATTGAGTATGGTGAGCCACCCTGCTTATGCTTCATCTCGACTGGAATGCCATGCTTTTCTGCATAAGCCATTAACTTCTCACGTGAAAGAAGATCCCACTCACGCCAAGGGGCAATCACTTTAATTCCCGGCTCTAAAGCGTAGTAGCCCAACTCGAAGCGAACCTGGTCGTTGCCCTTGCCTGTAGCGCCATGGGAAACAGAGTCAGCGCCAGTTAGGCGGGCAATTTCGATTTGACGTTTAGCAATTAAAGGACGCGCAATAGATGTGCCCAACAAATATTCACCTTCGTAAATCGTATTAGCGCGGAACATTGGAAACACAAAGTCGCGCACAAATTCTTCACGCAAGTCATCAATAAAAATATTTTCTGGCTTGATACCAAATTGTAGCGCCTTAGCGCGTGCTGGCTCTAGCTCCTCGCCCTGACCCAAGTCAGCAGTAAAGGTTACGATCTCACAGCCATAGGTATCTTGAAGCCATTTCAAGATCACGCTAGTGTCTAAACCACCGGAATATGCTAAGACTGCTTTTTTAATATCTGACATGTTTTCTTATTCAATCAAAAATAAATTAAAACGAATTACAAAAAAATTAATTCCTTAATCCAAACGACCACAGAGTAAATACTCCATCAAAGCCTTTTGAACATGCAAACGATTTTCTGCTTCTTCCCACACAATACTTTGCGGACCATCAATTACGCCAGCAGAAACTTCTTCGCCACGATGCGCTGGCAAGCAATGCATAAACAAAGCGTCAGGCTTAGCCAAGGACATCAACTCCTCATCTACCATCCAATCTTGGAAAGCATTCATGCGTGAGGTGTTTTCATCTTCATAGCCCATGCTTGTCCAAACGTCAGTGGTAACCAAATCAGCGCCCTTGCAAGCCTCTTTAGGGTCGGCACAAACCGTCAAATGTTTTGCAGCATTAGATGTCAAACGCGCTGGGTCTAACTGATAACCTTCAGGGGCAGAGAAGCGTAACTGAAAATCCAAGCATTCAGCAGCTTGCAGCCAGGTGTAGGCCATATTATTTGCATCGCCTACCCAAGCCACTGTCTTGCCCTGTATCAGACCGCGTGCCTCAACAAAAGTAAAGATATCAGCCAAGACTTGGCAAGGATGATATTCATTTGTCAGGCCGTTCATAACCGGCACACGTGAATTTGCTGCAAAGCGCTCAATAATCTCTTGGCCAAAGGTGCGGATCATGATGATGTCCGTCATCCTTGAAATCACCTGTGCAGCATCCTCCACAGGCTCTCCACGGCCCAACTGAGTATCTCGAGTGTTAAGGTATACCGCATGGCCACCCAGCTGATGGATGCCCGCCTCGAAGGACAGGCGGGTGCGGGTGGAATGCTTCTCAAAAATCATTGCCAAAGTACGGTCATGGAGCGGATGCCATGTCTCATAACTCTTAAATTTGGCTTTGAGCCAGGCTGAGCGCTTGAGCAGATAGTCATACTCTTCTCGGGTCAGATCAGAAAACTGCAGGTAGTGCTTTACCTTACCAGGCGCTTGAGGCTTTGCCAGGGATGTCATAGTTGAGCTTTCTACTAAAGTTTTGGCTTGCATTTTTTTCTTCAAACATTTGACTGCACGAAAATGGATCCTAAAGTCATCTTACGGCCATCTCAGGCTGTTAAGCTAGAGGGCTTAGCAATACCATTTCTTACAACCATCATTACGCGAACTTGAACCACAAAAAGCTTTTCATTCAAGGCATTACCACTTCTGGCAAACCATTTCGGCCCAGCGATTGGGCGGAGCGTCTGTGCGGGGTGATGGCTACTTTTCGCCCTCCCGGGGACTCCGGGGACCCTCGCTTCACTTATTCGCCCTATGTCAGACCAGTGCTTATTGCAAAAGTGAAATGCGTTGTTATCGATACCAGACTGGGAGACCTAGATCCAAGGGCGCTAGACTTTGTCGTGAACTTTGCCAAAGACAACAGCCTACCGATCGAAGAGGCATGTGAGTTCAACCCGTCCGCCCCTACCCAGCCTTAAAAACAAAAACCCGCTCTGATGAGGAGCGGGCTTAGGTCGAAACTACATCGACCAGCCTAAAACTAAAACTGTATTACGCTGCCATCGCCTTGATAGCTGCAGACAAACGTGACTTCTGACGAGATGCAGTATTTTTGTGCGCAATCTTTTTGTCAGCAATCTTATCGATTGTTGCTTGAGTTGCTGCGAAAACTTTCGCTGCAGCAGCTTTGTCACCAGTTTCAATTGCTTTGCGAACTGCCTTGATGGAAGTGCGGAGCTTTGAACGCAAACTGGAGTTATGTTCGTTTTGTTTTACTGCTTGGCGTGCACGCTTGCGCGCTTGTGCTGTATTGGCCATCTTTAAACCTTGCCTCTATAAATTGCAAAATGCGATTAGTTAAAAATCTTGCGGACTTGCTGAATTCATTAGCAAGCTCGCCAAAACCCAAGATTTTACCTTAAAGGGGCAAAAAAGCCCAGCCGACCGATAAATAGGTGAAAATCGGCTCATGAACCTGCTTTCTGCCGCCGCTAAGGTCAGCTCCCTAACCATGGTGTCCCGTATTACGGGGCTGCTTCGGGAGACCCTGATTGCCCGTAGTTTTGGGGCTTCCGAGTGGACCGACGCCTTTAATGTGGCTTTTAGGCTACCCAATTTACTGCGTCGATTGTTTGCCGAGGGCGCCTTTTCCCAGGCTTTTGTACCCATTTTGGGAGAAATCTCCAGCCAAGGAGACCAAAAACAGGCCCAAATCCTCGTAAATGCGGTCGCCACCCTCTTATTTTGGGCTTTGCTGCTCACGGTATTGGTTGGCGTAATAGGCGCCCCCCTGCTCATTTTGGCCATTGCCACAGGATTTAAAGGTGGGCCAGCCTTTGAGGCTAGCGTAGTGATGACCCGCATTATGTTTCCGTATATCGGCCTCATTTCACTGGTTTCACTCTCGGCCGGGATTTTGAATACATTCCAGCGTTTTGCAATTCCTGCCTTTACCCCCGTTCTTCTTAATTTGGCATTGATCGGCAGCGCGCTATTTTTAGCACCCCATCTTGAGCAACCCATTTATGCCCTGAGCATTGGCGTTCTGGTTGGCGGCGTATTGCAACTGGCAATTCAAGTTCCGGCATTAAAACGAATTGGCTTATTACCTCGTATTGGTTTGTTGCCAGGCGCGATTAAAACTGCAATCTCCAATCCCGATGCAAGGCGTGTGTTGCGCCTAATGGGTCCTGCAGTATTTGCAGTATCTGTAGCGCAGATCTCGCTCATCATCAATACCAATATTGCTTCACGTCTGCAGGCAGGAAGTGTTTCTTGGTTGTCATATGCAGATCGTTTGATGGAGTTTCCAACCGCTCTTCTAGGTGTTGCTCTAGGCACCGTCCTTCTCCCTAGCCTGAGTAAAGCGAATGCTAAGAATGATTTAGTCCATGCGGGTGAATTGTTGATCTGGGGACTGCAGTTAACATTTTTACTAGCAGCGCCTTGCGCACTTGCACTCTTTATTTTTGGCGAGCCGTTAGCCGCTGTCTTGTATCACTACGGCAAGTTCAATGCGCTTGATGTTTTGATGACACAACGCGCATTGGCGGCTTATGGTGTTGGACTAATCGGTTTAATTCTGGTGAAGATCTTAGCGCCCGGTTTTTATTCACGCCAGGATATTCGCACTCCAGTCAAAATTGGCTTGCTTGTTTTAGTTGCTACCCAGCTAGCTAACCTCATCTTTGTGCCATGGCTGGGTCATGCTGGACTTGCCCTTTCTGTTGGCACTGGTGCCTGTCTTAATGCCGCCCTCCTCTGGATCGGCCTACATCGACGTGGTGCTCTACCAAACTCTGCCTGGGCAAAGTACCTAGGCCAATTATTTCTTGCGCTCATCCCCTTCACGGCAGTGCTTTTTTATGCCGCAGGTGCGCACAGTTGGATTGAACTTCAAGCGCAGCCATGGCTTCGTATTGGTTTACTTGCGACCTGGCTAGGCGTTGCCGCTATTGTTTACTTCGCATCCCTAGGTTTGGTTGGAATTCGCTGGCAAAAATTCTTGCGTCATGCAAAATAGCCCTTATGCCAACACAACAACTCGACTATTTCACCTCCCTGGTTGCTGAAGACGAGCACTTCCCTTTAACGGAAGCTGCGATCGCTGTCGCACAACATGCCTACCCCGACTTGGATGTTCAGGGCGTTCTGGATAAACTCGATCAATTGGGAAATAAATTGAAGTCACGCCTGACTCCAGACACATCCCCAATTCAGCGCTTACAAATTCTGAAACATTTCTTTTATACCGAGTTGGGTTTTGGACCAAATCCAAATGATTTTTATGCCCCTGAAAACTCCTACCTGCATTACATACTAGAAAATCGCAGAGGCATTCCAATCTCATTGGCCATTTTGATGATGGAACTTGGAAATCAAATTGGTTTAAAAATTCGTGGCGTCTCGTTTCCCAACCACTTCATGATGCGCATCTCCCTGCAACAAGGTGAAGTGATCATGGATCCACTCACCGGAGAATCTCTCTCCAAACAACAATTACAAGAGATGCTCGACCCCTACCTCGATGCCAAGGGCTATCGTGGTGAGCTCAGCCTGCCGCTCAATATCTTCCTGCGCGCCTCTAGTTCACGTGAGATTCTGTCGCGCTTTTTGAGAAACCTCAAAATGATTTACTCAGAGCATGAGCGCTGGGAGCGTCTGCTAGGCATTCAAGAGCGTTTGGTGATCTTGTTGCCCGACTCTATTGAGGAGGTCCGAGACCGAGGTTTGATCTTTGCGCAGCTAGAATATTTACGTCCAGCTTTAGCAGATATGCATCGCTACCTGAGCGAAATGCCAGAAGCTGAAGATGCTAGCGATATTCGTGAGCACATTGCCACACTTGAAGGCCAAACCAAGCTGCACTAAAACTAAATTACTTTAGTCTTAGTGTTAGATTTTCTTTAGCTCTGCTTGCGCTGAAATATTTTGTAAAGAGCTGCAAACACTACTGGTATGGCAGCAGCACCGACTCCAATTAATACGATCACATTCAGGTTCTGACGAATAATCGGAATATTGCCAAAGAAATATCCAGCAATCACAAGGCTAAATACCCAAAGGGCAGCGCCCGTAATGTTAAAAAACTGAAAGCGTGAAAAGTTCATTTCAGATACGCCAGCAATAAATGGTGCGAAGGTGCGAATGATTGGCAGAAAGCGCGCAAGGATGATGGTCTTACCGCCATGCTTTTCATAAAAAGCATGAGTCTTCAATAAAGCGCCTTGATCAATCCAACGCGATTTACTGCTAAAGATTCTTTTTCCAATCCAGCGACCAATAAAGTAATTTAAGGTATTGCCTGCGACAGCGGCAATTAATAATCCAATACACAAAGTCCAGATATTGAAATGCTCAGTTGCGCAGTAAGCGCCTGCAATAAACAAGAGGGAATCCCCCGGCAAGAATGGGGCCACAACTAAGCCCGTCTCCGCAAAAACAATGGCAAATAACAAACCATAGGCCCAAGGACCATATTGCTGAATCACCACATCTAGATGTTTGTCGATATGCAGCAATAAATCGCCGAGTTGTAAAAGGGTATCCATCAATCCGCACTCCAAATTTAGGTTTGATGCGGATATTAACAGGCTCTTATAATCAGGTATGCCAACTGAACCCTACATTCAGCCTATGCATGCTCTAGACGACGCCCCTATTCTTTGTATTGTTGGGCCCACTGGCGCAGGCAAAACCCATCTCGCCATGTCCTTGGCTGAGTACGCAAAATCGCTTGGTCAAACCATTGAGCTCATCAGCATGGATTCTGCTCTGGTCTATCGCGGCCTAGATATCGGCAGTGCCAAACCAACCAAGGCAGAACAGGCTGCTGTTATTCATCACCTCATTGACATTATTGATCCCACTGAAGTGTATTCAGCTGCTCGCTTTGCTAAGGATGCAAAGCGCCTTTGCACAGAAATTCGTGAGCGAGGAAATATTCCAGTAGTTGTAGGCGGAACCATGTTGTATTGGCGTGCTTGGGCACACGGCCTTTCTTCGCTACCACCAGCCAATCCAGAGATTCGGGCCAGATTGGATGAGGAAGGTAAAGCTATCGGCTGGCCAGCTATGCACGATAAACTCGCCATAGTAGATTCTGAAACTGCAGCACGCTTAAAACCAAATGATTCGCAAAGAGTACAGCGAGCATTAGAAGTTTTTGAAATCACTGGTAAGCCTATGTCAGTATTGCTTGCCGACTCGCCTAGTGAAGATGGTAGAGAAGGTTCTGCTATTCCGCCCTGGATTAATTTAGTGTCACTGGAGCCCAGTGATCGCAAACGATTACATCTCAATTTAGAAAAACGCTTTGACGAAATGCTCGCTGCCGGTTTTATGGATGAAGTCAAAAAGCTTCGCACCAATACTGAATTGCATGCAGATCTTCCAGCTATTCGTTCAGTAGGCTATCGTCAGGCTTGGGAATTTCTCAACGGGGAAATTGACGCTGAACAGATGCGCTACAAGGCCTTGGCAGCAACCAGACAACTTGGCAAGCGGCAGCTCACTTGGCTGCGCGCAATAGAGGGCAGAAATACCTTTGACCCCTTCAACCCTGGTGAGCTTAAGGCGGCGCTGGATTACTGCAAAAAGAATTTAGCTCGGTAAGTAGATGATTCTCTGAGTAGCTTAAATAACGATCGTTTGTGGCGCATCTTTTGGACGCTCAACCACTTCACCAACCGTCCAAGCTTTAAGACCTTGAGCCGTTAGCGACTTGATCGCTACATCTACCTGGTCAGGGGCAACAATGACCACCATGCCGATGCCGCAGTTAAATACGCGCACCATTTCTGCATCAGCAACGCCACCCTTCATTTGCAACCAACGGAAGAGCTCAGGCATTTGCCAACTATCCCGATGCAAAACTGCTTGAGTATTTTCTGGTAGCACGCGTGGTACGTTATCAACCAAGCCGCCACCAGTAATATGCGCCATACCTTTTACATTGATTTCAGAAATCAACTTCAGTAGCGGCTTCACATAAATCTCGGTTGGCGCCATCACGACATCGCCCAGTGAACGACCACCTAAATCATCGCTTGGCTTTGCACCAGCGCGTTCAATAATTTTCCGTACCAAAGAGTAACCATTTGAATGTGCGCCACTTGAGCCAATTGCCAATGCTGCATCACCGGGGACAATCGTTGCACCAGTAATGATTTTGGATTTCTCAACTGCGCCCACTGCAAATCCAGCCAAGTCATATTCACCCGGTGGGTACATGCCAGGCATTTCTGCAGTTTCGCCGCCAATTAATGCGCAGCCAGATAGCTCACATCCCTTGGCAATACCACCAACAACAGTTGCCGCCGTATCAACGGTTAATTTTCCGCAGGCAAAATAATCTAAGAAGAAAAGGGGTTCAGCGCCTTGGACCAAAATGTCATTCACACTCATAGCCACCAAGTCTTGACCAATGGTTTCATGGCGATTCCATTCAAAAGCCAACCTGAGCTTGGTACCAACACCATCGGTACCGGACACCAATACTGGCTCCTTGTAGCGCTTAGGCACCTCAAAAAGGGCTCCAAAGCCACCAATTCCAGCCAAAACACCCTCGCGCATTGTTTTCTTAGCAAGCGGTTTGATACGATCAACTAAGGCATCCCCAGCATCAATATCGACGCCAGCGTCACGGTAGGAAAGGCCTTTTGAGGAAGAATTAGTAGATGAGGTCATATTAGCGCTGGAATATTAGTAAAAAATGCTACTGGGTCAGTAGAATCATTGAATTCTAGAGGATTACTCGTAATGGCTGAAATTTTTACCCCTTTTCTGGCTGCATTCATCCTGGCCTACATCCTGCGGCCCGCTTTTCTATGGCTCGAGGGGCGTCGATTACCTGCGCCGGCTGCTGCTGGTCTGACGGTAATACTGGGTTTAGGTGTGGTTATAGCGATTTTGAGTCTCTTTGTTGGACTACTCAAAACAGAGATCCCCCTCGTTAAGGAACAATTGCCTGATTGGATCGCAAACACTCAGGCTTGGCTTGGGCCCAAACTGGCCGAACTTCATCTCAATATCGATTGGGGTGCTTTAAAAACGACCGCCTCTCAAAAAATTTCAACGCATATTAGCGATCACGCAGATGCTCTAATGACGAGCACTTTTGAAACTGTACTCATGTCTGGTAGCTCAGTCATCGCAGCATTTGTGAATTCGGTTTTGATTGTGTTTGTGATGTTTTATTTGCTAATCGATTGGGATCACTTCTTTGGGTTAGTTAAAAAAATAGTTCCCGTACGAGCACAGGAGACAGTTCATCACTTAGCAATGCATACCGATGGTCTACTCTCACAATATTTGAACGGCATGGTGATTGTGATTTCCATCATGTCCGCTTTTTATAGCATCGGCCTGAGCATTATTGGCATCAAAGGCGCTGTTGCTCTAGGCATCTTTACCGCACTGATGATTGTGATTCCCTATATTGGAATTACTTTAGGCTTCAGCCTTGCCATTTTGTCGGCGCTGCTTCAGTTTGGCCCGCAACATGAAATCATCTGGGTATTAGTACTTTATGGCCTAGGCCAATTCCTAGAAGGCTTTGTCTTAACTCCACGCCTAGTGGGTGAGCGCATTGGCTTGCATCCAGTGGCTGTCCTATTTGCCTTACTTCTCTTTGGCAAACTCTTCGGCTTCTTTGGTGTTTTGCTAGCCCTTCCGATCAGCGCTGTAAGTTTGGTATTAGTCCAGTATTTCTGGTCTGTATACACCCAAAGTTCCTGGTATCAAAAGTAAATTTAGCGGTAATGAATACATCCTCACTTCCAAAGCAATTTGCGCTCGATATCAGCCATTCCCCTAAAGCGAGTTTAGAAAATTATCTGCCTGGAAAAGATCTTGCCTTAATTTCTGCTTTGCGCGACTTAGAGCGCTCTTGGGTAAATGTTGACATACAAAGTTCCACCAATCCCTTAAATCAGCGCTGGATTTACTGGTGGGGACCCGAAGGTTCTGGGCGCAGTCATTTACTCAATGCCATTGGGAATGCCGCCGAGCAAATAGGGCTAGAACATATTGCCCTATCCCAACACGAACCGATATCTTGGGTTCGTTTAGAAGAAAAAATGGGGGCGCTTACTGATAGCGCCACTCCTTCAGTCATTACCGTAGATGATGTTGATGGCCTAGATGAGCGCCTTGTTGGGTCACTTTTTCGCATCCTGAATGAAGTACGGGCTAGCAAGGCAATTCATATTTTTATGGCTGGCAATGCTGCACCAGCCAGCTTGAAGCTCCGGGAGGACCTACGAACCCGTCTAGGCTGGGGTTTGATCTTTCAGACACAGCTTTTGGATGATGATGAGAAAATACAGGCATTAGAGGAAGCGGCCAAAGCACGAGGACTCGTTTTATCTCCGGATGTATTGCCTTGGTTATTGAGTCGGTTTTATCGAGATATGCCTAGCTTGATGGCTTTGATTGACGCATTGGACGCCTACTCTCTAGAAACAAAGCGTGCTGTAACCTTGCCACTTGTACGTGAGCTCTTGCAGCCTAAATAATTTATTCAATATTTCATTTGTGACCCAGTTAGCCCTTTTCGATTTAGACCACACTCTTTTGCCCTGCGATAGCGATTACGAATGGGGCCAATTTTTGGCGCGTATTGGTGTTGTAGACAGCGAATACTACGCACGACAAAACGAACGCTTTTATCAAGACTACAAAGAGGGCAAGCTTGATATTCATGAGTTTCTGCGTTTTGCTCTTAAGCCACTTTCAGAACATTCGCGCGTGCAACTCAAAGAGTGGCACGATGCTTTTATGAAAGAAGTGATTAACGGGCAACTTCGCCAACAAGCAATGGATCTAGTAAAGCGCCACCAAGATGCGGGAGATCTCTGCTGTGTGATTACCGCCACCAACAGCTTTGTAACTCGTCCTATCGTGGAAAGTTTTGGTATCGAACATCTCATCGCCACCGAACCAGCCACCGCAGATAACCAGCCACTGGCTAATTACACCGGTGAAGTGAAAGGTATTCCGAATTTTCGTGAAGGCAAGATTCAGAACCTGCATGATTGGCTGGCATCTCAAAAACTGTCCTTAGATACCTTGCCTTACAGTTACTTTTATTCTGACTCGATGAATGATCTTCCTTTACTTGAAAAGGTAAGCCATCCTGTCGCCACCAATCCAGATGATCGCCTTCGCAACGAAGCTAAGCAGCGTAACTGGCCCATTCTTGAATTGTTTGCATGATCACTAAATTTATTAAACGTATTTTGCGGCGCGACCCGATGGTCAAGCACACCCAAGCGAACAATACTGGCGCTCCGAAACGCATTCCTAAAAAATCACATCGGATTGATCCGCACTTGCTTTCCAAGAACGCAGTAAAGGTAACCCATACATTGCAACAAGCAGGCTATGAGGCATTTATTGTGGGGGGCGCCGTTAGGGATCTTGCTCTTGGTATTAGCCCAAAAGATTTTGATGTTGCTACTAACGCTACGCCCGATCAAGTGCAAAGACTCTTTCGCAAGGCACGCCTGATTGGTCGCCGCTTTCAGATTGTGCATGTCACCTTTTTTGGCAAAGGTCATCCTGAAATCATCGAAGTATCCACCTTCAGAGCTCTACTGGATAACGCAGGAGATCATGTGGCTGAAAGTGGTCGAATCCTACGCGACAATGTGTGGGGCTCTCAAGGTGAAGATGCCGCCAGACGTGACTTCACGATCAATGCAATGTATTACGATCCCTCCTCCGAAACTGTTCTTGACTATCACGGCGGAATGGCAGACATGCAAAAGAAGACCTTGCGCATGATTGGCGACCCTGCTAAACGCTATCGCGAAGATCCTGTACGCATGCTCAGAGCTGTGCGTTTTGCAGCTAAAACGGGTTTTGAATTAGACGCTGCTACACGCGCTCCGATTGCAAAGCTAGGCACTCTATTGAACGATGTTCCTTCAGCCAGACTCTTTGACGAAATTCTCAAACTTTTGATGTCAGGCTACTCCTGGAAAGCAATCCAAGGACTAAAGGATGCCGGACTTCATCATGGACTGCTGCCACTGCTTGATCACATCCTAGATAAGGGCGAAGATTCTAAAGGGGCTAATAACTTCGTAAAGCTTGCTTTAGCCAACACCGACGATCGTATTCAGTCCGGCAAAAGTGTTTCTGCTGGATTTTTATTTGCCACCCTACTTTGGCCTGATCTACTGAAGAACTGGAAAGCCAACTCCGCCAAAGGTATGGCTAATATTCCCGCCTTGCACGATGCGATGGATGACACGATTGCCACCCAGAGCAGCGGCATGACCATTCAACGCCGCTTTGAAAGCGATATGCGCGAGATTTGGTCCATGCAACCCCGCTTTGAGAGACGCGTAGGTCGTTACCCCTTCCGCCTGATTGAATCCCCTCGTTTCAGAGCGGGTTATGACTTTATGTTGCTACGCTGCGCAACTGGGGAGCTGAATTCAGCTATTGGCCAATGGTGGACAGACTTCATCGCGGCTGATCCCACTGGGCAGGAAGAGCTGATGGCTAGCGTCAAAAATGAATCTGGCAACAATACTAGCCCTGCCAAAAGAAGGCGCCGTAGAAAGCCAAAATCAGCAGCGCCCCCAGAGAGTGCAGCAAGCTAAGCAAACTTAGAGAAATTTCAGTAAAGTAGTTTCATCTCTCGTTTGGAAAACTATGGCACGAGCATTTATCGGATTTGGCGGCAATATCGGCGACACGCGTCAGCTTATTACTGATGCTATTGTTTGCTTGGCACTACGTGCTGAGCTACAAATTCTGGCAAAAAGCTGCTTTTATCAAAGTGCGCCCGTTGAAGCTACCGGCGGTGATTACATTAATGCCGTTATCGAAGTTGAAACTGAATTAAGCCCATATGGCCTTCTTCATGTCTGCCAAACCATTGAGCAAGAGTTTGGTCGTGAACGTCCATATGCAAATGCACCCCGGACCCTTGACCTCGACATTCTCTCTTTTGAAGGGGTTACGCAGAACGAAACTGAGTTAATGCTGCCACACCCCAAAATCATAGAGCGCTCATTTGTACTTCTACCCCTGCTAGAAATAGCCCCGGATATTTTTCTGCCCAACTGGGGTGAACTCAAAGCCTACCTACCGAATGTAGCTCATCAAAGAATTGAAAAACTCGCTTGCAGGAACTGCAATTGCGGGGAAAAAGACGTTTATAGCCAAACGGCACATTAATTCATTAAACTCTCGCCATGGGTTACTTACAAGGCGACAAGCCAATCACAATCACTAAGCTCCTCGCAATGCATGCTGAGGGTGAAAAGATCTCTATGCTCACCGCATATGACTCCACTATGTCAGCGCTTCTTAATCGCTGCGGCGTGGAGACCATTTTGATTGGTGACTCACTCGGCAATGTAATTCAGGGGCACTCCTGCACAACGCCGGTAACAATTGAACAAATGGCATATCACACCGAATGTGTGGCACGCGCAAATACTCATGCCTTTCTCATTGCCGATCTTCCGTTTGCAAGCTATGGCGACCCAGTACAAGCCCTAGAGTCCTCCGCTCAACTAATGCGCGCTGGTGCCGATATGGTTAAGCTTGAAGGCGGCGGTGACTGGCAAGTAGATGTCATTAGTCATTTAGTTGAACGTAGCGTTCCTGTCTGTGCCCACTTAGGCTTACTCCCGCAATCCGTTCACGTCTTGGGTGGCTATAAGGTGCAAGGTAAATCTAAAGATGCAGCTAGCGTGATGCTTGAACAAGCGCTTGCATGCCAAGCTGCTGGTGCGCAAATGGTGGTGCTAGAAGCAATCCCCTCTTCCTTGGGCGAGAAGATCACTGCAGAACTTCACATTCCGACTATTGGTATTGGCGCTGGACCAGATTGCTCAGGTCAAGTATTGGTTCTGCAAGATATGCTGGGCATTAGCCCAGGTAAGCCGCCGAAGTTTGTCAAAAACTTCATGGATGGTCACCACTCGGTTGAAGCTGCCATCAAGGCGTACATTAGAGAAGTGAAGTCCGGGAAATTCCCCGGACCAGAATACGGCTTTGCTGGCTAATTAGCTAAAGAAGCTCTTCACACCATCAAACCAACCCTTTTGCTGAGGGCTGTGCTTATCGCCACCAGACTTAAGGCTATCGTCAAACTTCTGTAGTAATTTCTTTTGTTCTTCAGTCAACTTCACCGGTGTCTCCACGAGAACATGAACGAAGAGATCGCCTACTAATGTTGAGCGTAGACCCTTGATGCCTTTATTCCGCAAGCGGAATGTCTTCCCGGTTTGCGTACCCTCTGGAATCGGAAACTCAACGCGTCCGGCCAGGGTTGGCACTTCGATGTCTCCACCAATAGTTGCCGTCGCAAAAGAGATTGGCATCTGCACGTGCAAATCACTACCGTCGCGCTCAAATACTTTATGCGGCTTAACGCGCACTTCTACATAGAGATCGCCAGATGGTCCGCCATTAATGCCTGGCTCACCATTACCCACTGAACGAACACGCATACCGTCATCAATGCCTGCTGGTATTTTGATCTCGAGTGTTTTTTGTTCTTTATGTTTACCGCTGCCATGACATGTTTTACATGGCTTAGGAATGTACTCGCCAGTACCACGACACTTAGGGCAAGTTTGCTGCATGGAGAAGAAGCCTTGCTGCACGCGCACCTGCCCATGCCCGCCGCAGGTTGTACAGGTCTCTGCTTTTGTGCCCGGCTCAGCACCAGTACCATGACAGGGTTTGCAATTACTCCAGCTAGGAATGCGAATTTGAGTTGTATAACCCTCGGCAGCTTGCTCAAGAGTAATGTCCATGTTGTAGCGTAAATCCGCACCTTTGTAGACTTGCGGACCAGACTGACGGCCGCCGCCTTGACCAAAAATATCTCCGAAAATATCACCAAAAGCATCGGCAAATCCGCCACCGCCAAAACCGCCCCCACCAAATCCGCCACCCATGGATGGGTCGACTCCAGCGTGACCATACTGATCATAAGCAGCACGCTTATTAGGGTCAGTTAGGGTTTCGTAAGCTTCTTTAACTTCTTTAAACTGGGCTTCAGCCGTTTTGCTATCGGGATTGCGATCTGGATGATGTTTCATCGCCATCTTGCGATAAGCCTTTTTCAACTCATCATCACTGGCACCTTTTGCTACACCAAGCACTTCATAAAAATCGCGTTTACTTTTAGGCACGGCCTATTCCTCTCAACAACCTGAATGGCACAAGTCGGCACGAGGCCGACTTGTTATTTAAGTACATCAAAACTACGTTAATGAATGTCTGATTTCAGAATTACTTCTTGTCATCAACCTCTTTGAAATCAGCGTCAACAACGTCTGCATCAGGAGCAGCGCCAGCAGCTTGACCGCCAGGGGCCGCGCCAGGAGCAGCGCCACCTGCTTTAGCTTGCTCAGCAGCCATGACTTTTTCGCCAAGCTTCTGACTGGCTTTACCCAAAGCTTCTGTCTTAGCTTCAATCGCTTCTTTATCGCTACCTTTGATTGCTTCGTCCAAGTCTTTCAAGGCCGCTTCAATCGCTTCTTTTTCAGCAGCTTCTAAGCTGGCGCCATGCTCTTCCAAGGCTTTCTTAGTTGAGTGAGCCAAGGCATCTGCCGTATTGCGTGCAGTTACCAACTCAAGCGCTTTCTTGTCCTCAGCAGCATTAGCCTCGGCATCTTTCACCATGCGTTGAATTTCTTCTTCGGTTAAACCAGAGTTTGCCTTGATAGTGATCTTGTTCTCTTTGCCAGTGGTTTTGTCTTTTGCAGTTACGTGCAAGATACCGTTAGCATCAATATCAAAAGTCACTTCAATTTGCGGCATACCGCGTTGCGCAGGGGCTATACCTTCAAGGTTAAATTCACCGAGCAACTTATTCGCAGCAGCCATCTCGCGCTCACCCTGGAAACACTTGATGGTTACCGCTGGTTGGTTATCTTCCGCAGTGGAGTAGACCTGTGAATGTTTGGTAGGAATCGTTGTGTTCTTAGGAATCATCTTGGTCATTACGCCACCAAGGGTCTCGATACCCAATGACAACGGGGTAACGTCCAAGAGCAATACGTCCTTGCGATCACCAGACAATACAGATCCCTGAATTGCGGCACCAACAGCAACAGCCTCATCTGGGTTAACGTCTTTACGTGGCTCTTTGCCAAAGATTTCTTTTACTTTGTCCTGAACTGCAGGCATACGGGTTTGACCACCAACCAAAATAACGTCGTCAATGTCAGCAACATTCACGCCAGCATCTTTAATCGCAGTTAAGCAAGGGCCAGCTGTACGCTTGATCAACTCTTCTACCAAGGACTCTAATTTGGCACGGGTTAACTTCAAGTTCAAATGCTTAGGACCGCTAGCGTCAGCTGTCACGTAAGGCAGATTGATTTCTGTTTGTTGTGCGGATGACAATTCAATCTTGGCTTTTTCTGCAGCATCCTTCAAGCGTTGCAACGCTAATACGTCTTTGCTCAAATCAACGCCCTGTTCTTTCTTGAACTCAGCAATGATCCAGTCAATAATGCGTTGGTCAAAGTCTTCACCACCCAAGAATGTATCGCCGTTAGTAGAGAGCACTTCAAACTGCTTCTCACCGTCAACGTTAGCAATCTCAATGATGGAAACGTCGAATGTACCGCCGCCTAAGTCATACACAGCGATCTTGCGATCCACTTTGTCTTGCTTGTCCAAACCGAATGCCAATGCAGCAGCTGTTGGCTCATTGATGATGCGCTTAACATCCAGGCCAGCAATACGACCTGCATCTTTAGTTGCTTGACGTTGACTGTCATTGAAGTAAGCAGGAACAGTAATCACTGCCTCTGTCACTTCTTCACCGAGGTAATCTTCGGCAGTTTTCTTCATCTTGCGCAAGATTTCAGCGGACACTTGTTGTGGCGCCATTTTCTTGTCGCGCGCTTCAACCCAAGCATCACCGTTATCGGCAGCAATAATTGCATAAGGCATCAAGCCGATGTCTTTTTGTACTTCAGGATCTGTAAATTTACGACCCATCAAACGCTTAACTGCATAAATAGTGTTTTTAGGATTCGTCACTGATTGACGCTTTGCAGGCGCACCAACCAATACTTCGCCATCCTCAACGTAAGCGATGATGGATGGAGTTGTACGAGCGCCTTCGGCGTTTTCGACAACTTTAGGTGCATTGTTTTCAACGACTGAAACACATGAATTCGTGGTTCCTAAGTCGATTCCGATAATCTTTCCCATAATTGCTCCAAAAAATTAAATTGTTTTGTTGTACTGATAAATATTTCGATACCCAGTAAATGGGGTCTAAAAAGGAGATTTCAAGGGCATAAAGAGCAAAAAAGGCAGAAATCTGCCTTTTTTATGCTTTTTTGGGAGGTTTAGCCCCTATTCTGCCTATTTTGGAGCGCTAACCGTCACTAAAGCAGGTCTCAAAACCCGTTCGGCTACGGTATAGCCGCGCTGTAATACAGAAACCACGGTATTGGACTCTTGCTCGGCAGGAACCGAGGCGATTGCCTGATGGTGGTGAGGATCAAACTTATCTCCAACCGCAGGGTTAATTTCAGTCATGCGGCCTTTTTCAAAGGCGGAAAGCAGTTGCTTGAGGGTGATCTCCAAACCTTCTTTGAATGCCTTGGCATCACCAGCATCAGTACTTAATGCCGCATAAAGACTATCCGTCACAGGCACTAAATGCTCTGCAAAACTTTCAATTGCAAACTTATGCGCTTTAGCAATATCTTCCACGGCACGACGGCGAATATTTTCTCCCTCAGCCTTTGCGCGCAAGAAGTTATCTTGCAGCTCACCAATCTTTTGATTGAGTTCAGCAATTTCCTGTTCAGGCGTCTTTACAGCCGGAGTTTCTGCTGTAGCTTCTATGATCGGCTCAGCTGCAGAATTCTCTTGCTCAGGGGAAGGGTTTTGATTTTCTTGTGTCATGGACGCTATTTTACTTTTCTATAAAGATGACTATTACTTTGTAACATGGGGTCAATTAAATCAATTTCAAGACTTCATTCTTTCGGCTAATTCAGCTCTTTCATTACGCTTTGCTAATTCAGCCTCAGACTCCACCCCTAAAGACCAGCCTTGTAGATGATGATGGGCAATATCGCTCATAGCCTCAATCCACTTAGGGCTGCTGTTCAAGCAGGGAATATAGCGATAGTCCTTACCACCATGCTCCAAGAAGATTTCACGGGCCTCCATCGCAATTTCCTCAAGCGTTTCTAAGCAATCCGCCGGAAATCCAGGACAAAAAATATCAATGCGTTGACAACCTTCTTTAGCCAACTTCTCAATCGTTGGCGCTGTATAGGGCTTTAACCATTCCGCTTTACCAAAGCGCGACTGGAAGGTCACAATATATTGACCAGGCTCTAAGCCTAAAGATTCACCAAGTAGACGCCCCGTTTTCAAGCACTCACAATGATAGGGATCGCCCTTCATGAGGTTACGTTTCGGCAAACCATGAAATGACATGACAAAACGATCGCCCCTTGCAAAATCAGGACGACCATCTTGATCCCAACTACTTAAAACTTGATCACGTAGTGCGGTAATGTAAGCAGGATTGTCGTGATAGTGCTTCACTAATCGCAACTCAGGCTGATCACGCCAAGTACTGAGCACTCGAAATGCTTCATCAAAACTAGATGCTGTTGTAGTGGCAGAGTACTGGGGGTATAAAGGCAGGAGCAATAAACGCTCCATGCCTTGTGCCTTGAGGCTCTCAAGAGCAGATTGCGTGGATGGCTGACCATAACGCATGGCCAGATCCACCAAAACAGTATGCCCCTCATTGGTAAATTTTTCGCCAAGCTCTTTAGCCTGTAAGCGTGAGTAGTGCATTAATGGGGAGCCTAATTTTGGCAGCCAAATAGAAGCATATTTTTTGGCAGAGGCACCACTACGGATTGGCAAAATAATGCCATTCAATATGCACCACCAAATAATGCGTGGAATCTCCACTACTCGCGGATCAGAAAGGAATTCTTTTAAATAGGCGCGTACTGCTTTAGCTGTCGGCGCAGACGGCGTGCCTAAGTTCAGCAGTAGGACTGCTGTTTTGGATGCGCGTAGATGCGGATTTGGATTCAAGATATTGTGTCTCTAGTAGTAAGGTTTAAATATATAAGCAGTGTGTTCGATATTGACAATATAGATTAGGAACTTAACGCGCCCGATAATAATTTTGAAGTGATATCCACAATAGGAATGACTCTGTCGTAAGCCATGCGAGTTGGCCCAATGACACCAAGTGTTCCTACTATTTGACCGTCTACGCTATACGGAGCGCTAATGACCGCTAGATCTTCATAGGGTAATAAGTCACTCTCACCGCCAATAAATATTTGAATGCCGTCAGCATGACTCGATACATCGAGTAGCTGCATCAGAACGGATTTTTGCTCCAACATATCAAACATCTTGCGCAACTTATCCAAGTTGGAACTTAAATCTCCAACATTCAGCAAACGTCGCTCACCCGAGAGCACCATATCGCCACGACCCATATCGTAATCTGCAACACCGCTCTGCAGTGCTAAAGCCATCAACCCAGAAATATCCGCGCGTAAATTATCGAGATCAGATTTCAAATGCATACGTACTTGATCGAAACTTTTTCCAGCAAACTGAGCGTTAATAAAATTACCTGCCTCGATTAACTGACTCGGTGTGTAGTCTTGCGTTGTGGGCAAAATGCGGTTTTGCACGTCACCCTCTGGGGTAACCATGATGAGCAAAATCTTGCCTTCACCCAAACGCAAGAACTCAATATGCTTAAAGACCTGGGCTCGCTTGGGTGTCATGACGACCCCGGCGAAATGGGTCAGGTTCGACAAAATTTGGGCTGCCGAGTTCAGTACTCTTTGAGGGGAATCTGGCAACAAGCCTTTTTCAACCTCTCGAGCTGCCATTTCTTCTAATGGGCGAACAGTAACCATGGTGTCCACAAACAGGCGATAACCTCGTGGGGTCGGAATGCGACCCGCAGAAGTGTGGGGGCTGGTCACCAGACCCATATCCTCCAAATCCGCCATCACATTGCGGATAGTGGCCGCAGAGAGGTCCAAACCTGAGAATCTGGATAGCGTACGCGAGCCAATGGGCTGACCCTCCTCGATATATCGCTCGATGAGGGTTTTTAGTAAGGCGCGGGAACGTTCATCCATGGTGGAAGGGATTTTATGCCTATGGTTTAATCGTTATATGTTAAGCCCATCCCCAAATTCCAGCAAAAAGGCATTTAGCCGGGTTGCACTTGTCGGCAAATACCAGGCAGACGGTATCGAGGAGCACCTCAAAGATCTCAGCAAACTCCTAAAGGATCTGGGTTGCGAGGTATTTCTGGAAGCGGCCACAGCCCAACATCTGGGTTTAAAAGACTTTCCCACTAAAACTGTCGAGAATTTTGCAGGGGCAATTGATTTAGTAGTGGTTTTAGGGGGTGACGGAACAATGCTTGGCATTGGTCGCCAACTCGCAGGCAGTAATGTGCCTCTGGTCGGCATCAATATGGGTCGATTAGGCTACATGACAGATATTCCCATTCAGTCAGTACAAGCCATCCTTCCTAAAATTATTGCAGGTGACTACGAAGCGGATACCCGTACCTTGCTTGATGCCGTAGTGCTGCGGGATGGTAAAGAGATCAATCGTGCATTAGCGCTCAATGATGTGGTTGTAAATCGTTCTGGCATTTCCGGAATGGTCGAGTTAGCCGTGCATGTCAATGGTTCGTTTATGTACAACCAACGATCTGACGGCTTGATCGTATCAACCCCTACCGGCTCTACTGCTTACGCACTCTCAGCTGGAGGACCGATTTTGCATCCCCACGTTGCTGGCATTTTGTTAGCGCCCATTGCGCCGCACTCACTCTCTAATAGACCGATTGTCTTGCCACAAGATAGCGTTACAGTGATTGAGGTTGTCAACGGACTTGGAGTAATTGTGAATTTTGATATGCAATCGCAAACCAACTTGCAAAGCGGTGACAAGATTGAAGTACGCCAATCTGACAAAACGATCGCCCTTTTACATCCCAGCAAGCACAGCGACTACAAAACTTTGCGTGAGAAACTGCATTGGAATGAGTATCCATCGACATTTTGATGTCGAGTTTTTTGCTACGCTAATACATGCTTCAGACCATCTCCCTCCGTGACTTTGTCATCGTTGATCAGTTAGAGCTAGATTTTTCTAGCGGCTTTACTGTACTCACTGGAGAAACTGGCGCCGGCAAATCTATTCTGCTTGATGCCCTGGGCTTGGTCTTGGGCGAGCGTGCCGATAGCAGCCAAATACGTGAAGGCAGTAACCGCGCAGAAATTTCTGCACTCTTTCGGATTGAGCCTGAGCTGGTGGAATCGTTTAGCCATTGGCTTGATGCGCAAGGCTTTCCATTGGAAGATGATGGGCAAAGCTTATTACTGAAAAGAACCGTCGAAAGCAGTGGGCGGAGTCGTGCCTTTATCAATGGAAGTGTTGCGACACTGGTGCAGTTACGTGATGCAGGTGATCAACTGGTAGATATTCATGGGCAACATGCGCATCAACTTTTATTAAAAGGGGGAGCACAGCGTGAGCTCCTGGACCGCCATGCTGGCTTACTGCCACTCGCTACAGAAGTAGCGCAAATATTCAAAACTTTAGCGGACTCTCGTCGCCTCCTTCAGCAAGCCGAAAATGCAGGTCAAGATGTTGAACGTGAGCGTGAACGTCTTGAGTGGCAACTCGAAGAATTGACCGAACTTTCACCACAAGAGGGTGAATGGGTAAGCATACAGAGTGAGCATGCCCGCTTAGCGAATGGCGCAAAACTGATTGGTGGTTGCCAGGAGGCAATTGACGTTTTGAGCGATGCTGATAACTCTCTTGAATCCACCCTTTCAAAAGTCTGCTCGACTGTCAGTGCATTGGCTGAACATGACCCAGCGCTAGGCGAAATCAATCAAGCCCTAGAATCGGCCAGTATTCAACTTGACGAAGCTATTCATGGACTGAATCGCTATCTACAAAAAATTGACTTAGACCCCGCCAGGCTTGCCCAAGTAGAAGAGCGCATGCAAGCATTACACAGCACAGCTAAAAAATATCGTGCTGAAGTAGATGAATTGCCAGTATTACTGCAAACCACATCCGAGCGACTAAATGCCTTAACTGCATCCCAAAATATCGAAGTATTACGAGACCAAGTTAAACAGGAAGAGGCTAACTACCTCAAGCTCGCTAAACAACTTTCACAGAAACGTGAAAAAGCAGCAACCGATCTTGGGAACTTAGTAACCGATGCAATGCAAGATTTATCTATGGCAGGTGGTCGCCTAGAGATAGCCTTGACGCCTCTTAGCGAGGGTGGCTCCCATGGTCTCGAGCAAATTGAGTTTTTAGTTGCAGGCCATGCTGGCAGTACCCCACGATCACTTGCCAAAGTAGCCTCTGGCGGTGAATTAGCACGTATTAGCCTAGCAATCAGCGTAATTACGAGTAAAGCCTCGTTTACACCGACACTCATATTTGATGAAGTGGATGCGGGTATTGGTGGCGCTGTGGCTGAAACCGTTGGCAAACTTTTGCATCAATTGGGTCAATCACACCAAATCTTATGTGTAACCCATTTACCTCAGGTAGCAGCTCAAGGTAACCACCACCTTAAGGTAAGCAAGTCACAAACTGGAGACAAGACAGTGTCGCAGGTTCAGATTTTGGGCAGAGCCGAACGAGTTGAAGAGGTAGCACGTATGCTCGGCGGCGCCACAATTACTGACACCACACGTCGTCATGCTCGAGAGTTACTGGAGCAAAACTAAACCATAGCCTCTAATCGATACTAGAAGGCGCCTTAAAGATCTCCAACCAAAGCGCTTGCACGGCAGCTCTTGCTGTAATGAACTCAGGTTGATTTTCTAAATTGATACGGGTTTTTTCTGCACCATCCAGACGTAAACGATGTTGACGAGCTCTCAATAATCGATAAGCACTACCAACCGATTGAGCAGCTTCATGGGTAATTAAACCTACATCGCTAGCAATACGTAACAAGGCAATATTACCTAAATTACCTATGAGTTGTGGATGTTTGTGCGCATATGCCAATACTAAAAATTGCACAATAAATTCAATATCGACCATACCTCCAGCATCATGCTTTAAGTCAAATTCAGTATTGGCATTCGGGTGTCCTGCATGTACCTTGCGACGCATCTCTAGAATCTCAAATCGCAGAAGATTCACATCTCTCTGCTGACTTAATACTTCTGATCGAACCGAGTCAAAAAAAGTTCCTACACTTGAACTACCAGCGGAGAAGCGCGCCCGGGTCAGGGCTTGATGCTCCCATACCCAGGCAGCGTTATCGCCTTCACGCAACTGATATTTTTTAAAGGCCTCAGCATTAGTTACCAAAAATCCAGCAGAGCCATTTGGACGAAGACGTGTGTCAATTTCAAACAAACTACCTGTTGAGGTAAAGGCTGTGAGCCAATTAATCATTCGCTTTGCAAGTAGGGCATAAATTTCTTGCGCAGCATAATCAGACTCATGTGCTTGATATAAAAATACGATATCCAAGTCAGAGGCATAGCCTAATTCTTTGCCACCTAACTTTCCATAAGAAATAACGGCAAAGGGAGGACTTGATTCAGAAGGAAGGTCAAACTTTCTGGCTACGCTAGGCCAAACGCGCTCAAAAGTAGTCTGCAAAATTAAATCTGCCAATGCTGATAAATGGTCACTCACCCGCTCTACTGGCAGCGCTTGCTGTACGCCAATACCCAGATCCGTTAATAAAGTAATAAACGTTTCGTTGTGATGGGTTACGCGCAAAATATCCATCGCCTGCTCAGAGCCGTCGCCATCAGCCATGACATCATCAAGCCGCATATTGAGATTTGATCGTACTTCTTGCCAATATTGTTGAGGGTCTTCAATTAACTCCCTCTCTGATTGAGCGTTTAATAAGTGATCTAATAAATGGGGGTGGCGCGTTAGGTATTGAGCGCCCCACTGGGAGGCTTTGAGCAAGTCCAAAACATTGGATAGGGCCCTAGGGTACTCAACCAAAATGGATAGGTAGGCACTGCGTCTTGCAATTGCCTCAAGTAGATCAAAGAAACGTAATAGCGTTTTATCAGCAAAGATTGACAAAGCTCCTTCAATCTGCAAACTCTCCGCTGCCTTACGCATTAAGTTATCGAATATTAAACGGCTTTTTTCTGGCAACAATTTTTGTTTTGGGCTATCTGTCCATGCCTGCCAACGACTATAGGAATCCGGGAAAATTGTCCGGTCAGGTGCCCAGTCTTGAGCTAATGGAGCAATCTTCAGGCGAGCGCTATCGTCTAGTGAAAATGCCTTCTCGAACAGCTGCGCAACATTATTTTGATGGCGCTCTAGTTCCACCATAAAAGTCTTTACTGAAGTATTTGGCTCTTGCATCGACATTGCTAAACGTGATCGAGCATCGTCATCATCGGGCAAATAGTGTGTTTGCTGATCATCCCATATCTGAATACGGTGCTCTAAGCGCCTTAAGTAAATATAAGCCGCTTGCAAGGATTCCACTTCATGCATGGGCAAGATGCCGCTTTGTTTAATAAGCTCCAAAACTTCCATCGTAGGGCGCAATCTAAAGCGAGGGTCTGTCCCACCTCGCATCAGTTGAAACATTTGGGCTAGAAACTCAATCTCGCGGATACCGCCACGCCCCAACTTAACATCCCGTGAACGTCCTTGATGACCTGTGGACCGCTTTTCTGCTTCAGCCTGAATCTGCGCATGCAAGTCACGAATGGAGGCGATCACACCGTAGTCTAAATGTCGGCGATACACGAAGGGGCGAATGAGTTGATCAAGCTCTTTTTGACAGTGCGCAAAATCTGGAGAGTCTGGTTGAGGTGCAATTAATCGACCTTTAATCCAAGCATAGCGTTCCCACTCCCTACCCTGCACCAATAGATACTCTTCCAACATATCAAGACTGCATACTAAGGGCCCGGAGTCCCCATTGGGACGAAGACGCATATCTACACGAAATACAAATCCATTAGCATCATGCTCAGCCAACAACTTGATCAAACGCTTACCCATCCGCGTAAACCACTCGTGATTAGATAAGCTCTTGGGACCACCAGTCGTCTCGCCCTCATGCTCATACAGAAAAATTAAATCAATGTCTGAAGAGAGATTTAATTCAAGGCCACCTAATTTACCCATCCCAACAACCATGAGAGGCATTTCAGACTGCGTTGACTTGCTCCATGGCAAGCCAAAACGAGTTTTGAGATCTGCACGCGTAAAAGCAATGGCAGCTGAAACGGCAAATTCTGCAAAATGACTAAGCGCGTTCGTAACCTCACAGAGGTCAGCCATACCATTTAAATCCCGAAATGCCACCCACAGCATCAGGCGCTGTCTTGCCATGCGAATATTGGCCATCCATAGAGCCTCATCTTGCTCATCTGCCTGGATGCCTGCACCACAGTCTTCGAGAAGATCTCTGATACCCTGTACATCAACTTTTTTCTGCCCCTGAATACGAAGCCACTCAAGCCATTCGGGGTGAGCGCTTAGCCAACGCCTCGCATAAGTCGAGTGCCGCTCCAAAAAATCGATTTGTCGGGAAAAATCATCCATTCCCCCATCTTAATCCGACCCCAAGACCCAAGCCAGAAGCTTGGCGATCAAGCCAAGGCTGACGGATAATAGGGGTCATGCTGCAAAAGTTCATCCCGCCTCGCCTCAAGAGCGTGCTCACCAAACGTCCTCCAGGTTCGAGTAGGGCCTTGCGTAAGCGCGCCTTGATCCTGGCATGTATTGTTGCGGTCCTTTTTGTGATTGGGCATGTAGGTGTGCGTTTCATCCTTTGGCCGCAAATTGAGAAATCTAAGGCCTCAGTTGAAAAGCTCATCAGCGCTCGAATTGGTGCTGAAGTTTCGATGGAATCCCTGCAGGTTTCATGGACGGGCATTAGACCTAATTTTGAAATTGATGGCTTACGTTTTAACGGCCCAGATAAGTCAAAACCACTCTTATCTATTCAAAAAATTCATGGGCAGCTAAGTTGGGCATCGTTTTATCACTTGGCTCCATATTTTCATGAACTCAATATTGAGAACGCTCAAATTTATGCGCAACGTGATAGCAAGGGTGCGATTAATTTTGCCGGTATCTCTATAGATGGAAATTCAAATAGTTACGCAGCAGAAAATTGGCTCTTTGCACAGAATGAAATTCAGATTAGCAATGTCAAATTATTTTGGGATGATCAACTGAAGAAGAAACCAATTACTACTATAGACATTCAAAGTCTCTCTCTTAGTAATGGTATTCGCAGTCACCAAGGATCGTTAAGTGCCAGCACACCCTGGACTAAGGGCCCCCTCACCTTTGATATTGATTTAGTTCACCATCTCGGCGGCCAGGCTGGTAAATGGCAAGACTGGATTGGGACCATCTCTTGGAATCTAAATGAACTGCAGCTTACTCAAATAGCTAGCGACTTTTCTATCCCCCTAAATACGCTTGAGGGAATCCTAAACTCTAGTGGAAAACTAAAAATTGATAACGGCAAGCCCGATGGTGGAGAAATTTATTTAGCGGCCGATAACCTAACCATTCAGCTTTCCAAAGGTGAAGATGCCATCACTCTTGGAAGACTAGAAACCAACCTAACTCAAGAAACTGATGGTGGGTTGATATCCATTACAACCAAGACATTTGCCTGGCGTGATATCGATAGCCCCAAAACTACTCCACTCGAGAAGTTGAGCCCCATGACCTTCCGCTGGAGACCACCATCTGGAGGCGGAGAAATTAAAGAGTTTGGCTTTTCCTCTCCAAAGATTTTGGTAGAGGACATTGCCTTATTTGCACTTAACCTGCCGCTATCAAAAAAGGTTCACCAATGGATTAAGGCCTCACAAGCAGATGGTGAGCTACAAGATCTAGACATCAAATGGTCAGAAAGTAAGTCACCCCTGTCAGCACTTAATATTCCTGGCGGATGGTTCAAGTCCAATAAACTGGACTTTACTGTCAGTGGAAAAATGATCGACTTAAGTTTTGTTGGCATTAATAAGACGATGCCCTCTGTCTCCAAGCTTTCAGGCTTTCTGACGGCCGATCAAAGCAAGGGAAGTTTCTCCATTAGATCGAATGATCTTACTCTTGAGATAAACGACTTACTTGTCGCTCCTAAAATTCAACTGGATCAAGCCAGCGGTCAAATATCTTGGACAAAACAAAAAGGGAACTGGGTTATCAATGCTAAACAGCTGATGCTGAGCAATCCTGAGATCACAACAACGCTTAACCTAAATTACACTGTTGGCACAGGCAAAAATCCTGACTTCATGTCTCTGGATATGGATTTTGAACAGGCTAATTTAAAAACGGCCTACCGTTATTTGCCAGTTGGGATGGGCGCTGAGGCTAAATCCTATTTGAGCAAAGCTTTTGATGCGGGAACAATTCAAAAGGGGCAACTACATATTAAAGGTGATCCCAATGAAGTGCCATTCTCTAAAGCAGGCTCGGGAGAATTCACGCTCAACCTACCTATCAGTGGCGCAACATTCAGTCCAGTGCCGACCCAACCTACTGCACAAGGCACTTGGTCCGCCTTCAACAAGGTCAATGGTGTTATCAATATGCAAAATGCCAGCTTCACAGTTGACATTGATCAAGCGAGCTACAAACAAGTTGCTCTTAGCAACTTTCATGCAGCAATTCCTAGCGTCAGTGCAAAGCAATTAGTGTTAACAGTTAATGGTGAGGCACAGGGAGAAGCCTCCCAATTGCTTGAATATCTATTTGCCTCGCCCGTTGGGAAAAAACAAGTCGCACTGGAACGAAACCTCAAAATAACTGGACCGATCAACTTGAACCTGGGTCTCAAGGTTCCGCTGTCGGGCAGTGAAGACACTAGTACGGACGTTAAGCTGAGCTTCCCAGGGAATAGAGCTCAATGGGCTGACTTACCACCCTTTGAGAACCTTAAGGGGAAGATTCGCATTACGGAAGTGAATCCAGAATTTGAAGACATCACTGCCAACTTCCTTGGGGGTGATATCAAGATCTCAAGTGCAACAACAAATCAGGGTGGACAAAGCTACAACATCATAGGAGATATTGGGGCTAGCTTTATTAAAAACTACTTCAAAAATGATACGGATGTACAGATCATTCCGATTTTGCAGGCTATGAGTGGTGTAGCTCGATATCAAGGTGTCATCAACTTCAATAAAGGGGCTAGTGAAACAAACTTAAAGATGGATATGCGCAATTGGGCTGTCGCAGCTCCAGCACCGCTCAAAAAAGAGATGGGCGCCCCCCTTTCTGGACAAGTAACTTTGAGGACATTTGAAAAAAATAAATCGAATGCAAGTCGTTTCACATGGGATGGAAAAATTGGTGATAGCTACTATGTACAAGGTGAATTAAATGGTGATGACACCCTTCGCCACTCCATTGGTATTGGGACGCCTGCCGTTACACCTCCGCAAGGCTTTAGCCTAAATCTGGCAAGTAATGAACTGAACTTTGATGATTGGCTAGACTTTTTAAATCGCAACAATCAAAAAAAATCTACGCCTAGTACGAATACCAGCAACGCAAATAATATTCAAGCCTCCGTACAGGTTAAGCAATTAACAATATTTGATCGCATATGGCAGGATGTGAACTTAACAGCAGGTAATAAAAATACAGCTTGGCAAATTCGCTTGAGAGGGTCGCCTCAAATTGCGGGAAGTATTCAGTATCAGCAAGCAAATCAGACTCAAACGAATGGTCTTATTAGCGGTAATCTCGCGCGCCTTAAGATTCCAGAACCAATTTCACTCGTTACCACCTCAACGAAGACAGGACAACAGAACAAATCTAATCAAAATCAGATTGAACCAAGTTTGATCCCAAGTATTGATTTGACAATTGACGACTTTGAATGGAATAAAGCCCGACTTGGTCAGGTCAAAATTCAAACTAAAACCAATGGAAATGCTCTTGAGATTGACACTATTCAATTTAACGATCCACAAGGAAACTCAAGCCTCACTGGGCGCTGGGTTGGATCTACACCAAATTCACCTGCACACACCAACTTAAACATCGCCTTAGATATTAGGAATGCCGGCCAAATCATCGGTCATTGGACAAGTCAGAAATCGATAGAGGGCGGCCAGGGCAAACTCAGCAGCTCCATAGAGTGGGATGGGTCCCCTTTTGGACCAAAATATGACACTCTTTCCGGCAAGGTGGCTTTAAATCTAGAGAAAGGTCGCCTCTTAGAAGTCAACACTAGCGGCGCAAAATTACTTGATGTACTTAGCTTACAAAGTTTATTCAGATTTGCTACCTTAGACCTCCAAGGCAGTCTTGGCAATATTGTCACCAAGGGGACTCCATTTAATTCGATTGAAGCTTCTTTTGATGTTAGTAAGGGTATAGCTCAAACCAAACAGTTCACGATGGGTCTTGATCAAGCTCGAGTTGCTATGAATGGGCAAATTAATATTCCTCAACAAACCCAAGACTTACGCGTCACTATCTTCCCAACGATTGATGCAACCGCAGGGTCTCTAGCTGCCTTTGTAATTAATCCGATTGTTGGGCTTGGTGCATTAGTTGGGCAATACTTAATCACTAGTCAAATTAACCGTAATCTTCAATCGGACTATTTAGTACAGGGGTCTTGGGACAATCCGGAAGTAATCCCCTTGGATCAAAAAGGTCAACCAATCGATGCCAAAACTTTGGAGACAATTCGCAGCAAAGATTTGCTTAAGGAGCAAAGTAAGCCAAGTGGCAATAGCTCCGGACCGCAAAGCAATCCAAGTAATTCTGGCGCACCAAATAAAAATCCAAATTAATACGTTATGAGCACAACAACCAATAGTGCAGAACTCAAGATTGCCTCCGTTCAGATGGTTTCTACTGCAGATTTACAGGAGAACCTCTCTGCGGCGAGAAGACTTATCGCTGCCGCCGCAGCAGATGGCGCACAACTAGTTGTTCTGCCAGAATATTTTTGCCTCATGGGCCTAAAAGATACTGACAAAGTACGTGCCCGAGAGAGTATTGGTAAGGGCCCCATCCAAGAGCAACTTTCAGATATTGCAAAAGCAAACAATCTTTATTTAGTAGCCGGCACTATTCCCCTGGAAGCAAAAGATCCCAGCAAGGTACTCAATACAACCCTGGTATATAATCCTGTTGGCCAACAAATTTCTCGCTACGACAAAATTCATTTGTTTGGCTTTCAAACTACTACTGAGCGCTATCAGGAATCTGAAACGATTGAGGCCGGTAATGAGCCTGGACTCCTCCAAATTTCCGTCGACGGTATTGAGTGGAAATTTGGTTTAAGTATTTGCTATGACTTACGCTTTCCAGAGCTCTATCGTGCCCTAGGGCAAGTGGATTGCCACATCATCCCAGCCGCTTTTACCTACACTACCGGCAAGGATCACTGGGAGATCCTGTTACGCGCCCGTGCCATTGAAAACCAATCCTATGTATTGGCTTCTGCACAAGGCGGTAAACACCAAAATCAACGCCGCACCTGGGGTAACAGCATGCTAATTGATCCTTGGGGGGAGGTTCTAGCCAACCTACCTGAGGGCGAAGGCTTTATTTCTGGGCTCTTGTGCAAAGATAAATTAAACGAGGTACGCTCTAAGTTACCCGCACTTGCACATCGCAAGCTTTAAAGAAAGATTTGCCGAATCACATGAATGCACCAGAAGCACTATTTCCCGCTAATTGGACTAAAGCTAAAAAGCAAGCAGACTTAATTAAGTTAGCGAAGTCCATCTTGCTCGAGCCTACTGGATTATCTGAGCAAGACCTACACCATACATTTGGCAATCTATTTGCTCATCGTCTTGATGATGCAGACCTTTACTTTCAACACACCCGAAGTGAAAGCTGGAGCCTTGAAGAGGGCATTGTTAAATCAGGTAGCTTTAATATTGATCAGGGTGTTGGGGTGCGAGCCATTTATGGCGATAAGACAGCCTTTGCGTACTCAGATGAAATTAATTTAGAAGCGTTAAATAAAGCGGCTAAAGCTACTCGGGTGATTGGGCCTGAGGGCGGTAAACAAGCAGTTGCGAGCAAACTATTTCACCCAGTTTCCAACAAGCTATATTCAGATATCAACCCCTTAGACTCTCTGCAGCCTAAAGAGAAAATTGCACTACTGGAAAGCATTGAACGTCGCGCCAAAGCACGTGATCCGCGCATCATTCAAGTCATGGCGAGTTTAGCCGGTGAATTTGATGTTGTTTTAGTTGTGCGTGCAGATGGGCTATTGGCTGCTGATGTTCGTCCACTAGTTCGCGTTTCAGTTCACGTCATCGCCGAGCAAAATGGTCGTCGTGAGTCTGGATCCTCGGGCGGTGGCGCTCGTCACGACTATCTCTACTTTGATGAAGCAATTATTAATCGCTATGTTGATGAAGCAGTTGATGGCGCACTTGTAAATCTCGAATCCCGCCCTGCGCCCGCAGGTCCAATGACTGTAGTGATGGGACCTGGCTGGCCTGGCGTTCTGTTACATGAGGCCGTTGGTCATGGTCTTGAGGGTGACTTTAATCGCAAGGGTTCCTCTGCTTTTGCTGGTCGTATTGGACAACGGGTTGCCGCCAAGGGCGTCACGGTAGTTGATGACGGCACCTTATCTGGACGAAGGGGCTCTTTAAATATTGATGATGAAGGTACGCCTACACAATGCACCACATTGATTGAGGATGGCATCTTAAAGGGTTACATTCAGGATAGTCTTAATGCGCGCTTGATGAAGATGCCGCTTACTGGCAACGGTCGTCGCGAAAGCTTTGCTTCTCTACCAATGCCACGCATGACAAATACCTATATGTTGGCCGGCAAAGATGATCCCCAAGAGATTGTGGCGAGCATCAAGCGTGGTTTATATGCTGTCAATTTTGGCGGTGGCCAAGTGGATATTACTAGCGGAAAATTTGTCTTTTCCGCTTCCGAAGCCTACTGGGTTGAAAACGGCAAAATCCAGTATCCCGTTAAAGGCGCCACCATTATTGGTAGCGGGCCAGAATCCTTAAAACAGGTATCTATGATCGGGAATGACCTCAAATTAGATGGTGGTGTGGGCGTTTGCGGCAAGGAAGGACAAAGCGTTCCGGTCGGGGTTGGCCAGCCTACTCTAAGGATTGATAGCCTAACTGTGGGCGGAACTGCCTAATATCAGCTAATTACGGCTTAAAATAGTTAGATGAGCCAACAAATTACGAATCCCGCCAATTGGTACTCCACCGTCGACAAGACTTCGGATACTGACGATCAACGCATTGACAAGATTTCTGTTCTGCCACCGCCAGAGCATTTAATTCGCTTCTTTCCAATCTCTGGAACACCAACGGAAGCCCTGATCAGCAAAACCCGTAAAAAGATCCGCGACATTATTCATGGTAAAGATGACCGTTTATTAGTCATCATCGGACCATGCTCTATTCATGACCCAAAAGCAGCATTGGAATACTGTCAACGTCTTCTTGTTGAGCGCGAGCGTTTTGCTGGTGAATTAGAGATTGTGATGCGTGTGTATTTTGAAAAGCCACGCACTACTGTTGGATGGAAGGGCTTGATCAACGACCCTTACCTAGATGAAAGTTATCGCATTGAAGAAGGTCTGCGCCTAGCTCGCCAAGTATTAATGGAAATCAATCGTCTCGGCATGCCAGCTGGTAGCGAGTTCTTGGATGTAATATCTCCGCAATATATTGCTGACCTGATTTCTTGGGGTGCAATTGGTGCTCGCACTACCGAGAGTCAAGTTCATCGTGAACTCGCCTCTGGCTTATCTGCGCCGATCGGATTTAAGAATGGCACCGATGGCAATATCAAAATTGCTACCGATGCGATTCAAGCAGCTGGTCGTCCACACCACTTCTTATCCGTGCATAAGAACGGTCAGGTATCCGTTGTGGAAACTAAAGGTAACAAAGATTGTCACGTTATTTTGCGTGGTGGCAAAGAGCCCAACTACGAAGCACAATTTGTACAGTCAGCCTGCTCCGAGCTAGAAGCAGCCAAGCTTCCAGCCAGTTTGATGGTAGATTTGTCTCACGCTAATTCAAGCAAGAAACATGAGCGTCAAATTGTTGTTGCCGATGATGTGGCAGGGCAGATGGAGTCTGGCTCTCATCAGATTTTTGGGGTGATGATTGAAAGTCACTTAAATGATGGTGCTCAGAAATTCACACCCGGTAAAGATGATCCAAGTAAATTGGAATACGGGCGCAGCATCACTGATGCCTGTATTAACTGGGATGATTCAGTGAAAGTTTTGGAGCGTCTTGCAACTGCCGTTAAAAAACGCCGAAGCCTAAAGAAGAAATAAAGAAATAAGTTCTAAGAACTACAGCAAAAAGAGGCTAATTTATTTAGTCTCTTTTTTTTCGTGCTTCCAAAGTACATCGGATCCACCAGCAGCACGATTCAGAATGCGCGCCAGCACAAACAACAAATCAGATAAACGATTGACGTACTGACGAGGAGAGTCGTATAGAGGCTCTTCCCAGCCTAAGCGGACAATCGAACGTTCCGCTCTGCGACAAACCGTACGGCACACATGAGCTTGTGCAGCAGCGCGAGTACCGCCTGGCAGAATGAATTCGGTCAAAGGCGGCAGCTGTTGATTGTATTTTTCAAGCCAAACATCCAATTGCGCTACATGGGCCGGATTCAGTAGCTTGTAATTTGGGATACAAAGCTCACCACCTAGATCAAATAAGTCGTGCTGCACTTGCAAAAAAAGCTCATGTAATTCAGCAGCAATCTCTGTAGGAATGTCTTCAGTCATCAAAACACCGATTTCTGAGTTCAACTCATCGATATCGCCCATGGCGCAGATCCGCAGATGATCCTTCTCTACGCGACTCCCGTCGCCCAAGCCTGTCATCCCTGCATCGCCTGTTCTAGTGGCGATTTTTGATAGTCGATTTCCCATAAACCTAATTATAGGTAAATGGCTAAAATGATTCTTATGAATATGGTGACCCCACCCCCCGATTTAGCCGCTATTAGCGCCCTTCAGTCGAAATTGGTAGCAGCATTGCGCCCGCTCCTGCCAGAACATGCCCTTTTATGGGAGCCAGAAGACACCATCCCCTATGAATGTGACGGTTTGGCCGCCTATCGACGGATGCCCTTGGCAGTAGCCCTGCCAGAAACTGAGGAACAAGTCGCTCAAATTTTGAAGATTTGCTATGCAATGCAAGTTCCAGTGGTGCCTCGTGGGTCTGGGACTGGCTTATCTGGAGGCGCAATGCCGCTCTCTCAAGGATTGGTTCTATCCCTAGCTAAGCTCAAGAAGATTATTAGTATTGATCCATTCACCCGCACTGCAGTGGTTCAGCCAGGCGTACGTAACCTCGCCATCTCTGAAGCTGTTGCGCATCTTGGTTTGTATTACGCGCCAGATCCCTCTTCACAAATTGCTTGCTCTATTGGTGGCAACGTCAATGAAAACTCCGGTGGTGTGCACTGTCTGAAGTACGGCCTCACTCTACACAATGTTTTGCGTGTTCGCGGAATTCTGATGAATGGTGAGATTGTTGAATTCGGTGGTCTTGCACCCGATGCACCCGGACTCGATTTGTTGGCAATCATGATGGGTAGTGAAGGCATGCTTGCTGTAGTCACTGAGGTTACCATCAAATTGGTTGCGAAACCAAAATTAGCTCGCGTCATCATGGCCAGTTTTGACGACATTGAAAAAGGTGGTAACGCCGTTGCTGCCATCATTGCGGCTGGCATTATTCCCGCTGGACTAGAAATGATGGACAAAGCAACCACTCGCGCCGTCGAAGAGTTTGTACATGCAGGCTACGACCTTGATGCTGCCGCTATTTTGCTCTGTGAATCTGATGGTACACCAGAAGAAGTTGCTGAGGAAATTGAGCGCATGACCAAGGTGCTTGAAGAAGCTGGTGCGAGCGGTATTCAGATCTCGAAAGATGAAAGCGAGCGCTTAAAGTTTTGGAGCGGTCGTAAAAATGCTTTCCCAGCAGCCGGTCGCTTAGCGCCTGACTACTACTGTATGGACGGCACCATTCCTCGCCGTCACATTGCTACCCTGCTTAAGCGTATTCAAGGTATGGAAGAGAAATATGGTCTTGGGTGTTTAAACGTATTTCATGCTGGGGATGGGAATATGCATCCACTAATTTTGTTTAATGGCGCCGATCAAGATGAATGGCATCGTGCAGAAGAATTCGGGACTGAAATTTTAGAAGCCTGCGTAGAACTCGGTGGCACCATCACGGGTGAGCACGGCGTTGGTATTGAAAAGATTAACTCAATGTGTGTTCAATTTGGCGAAGGTGAACGCGAATCCTTCTGGGGTGTTAAGAGCGCCTTTGATCCAGAGAAACTACTCAATCCAGATAAGGCCATTCCAACTTTAAATCGTTGTGCGGAATATGGACGCATGCGTATTAGCGGTGGTCAACTACCCCACCCCGAATTGGAGCGCTTCTAATGAGTCACTCCAATCCACACATCGACGCATTTTGCGAACAAATTCTGAACGCAGCCAAGAGCAATACTAAACTTTCCATCGAAGGTGGTGGTACAAAGTCTTGGTATGGGAATCCAAATAACCATGCCAAGCTTGATACACGCACTTACTCAGGTATCTTGGAATATCAACCAGAGGAACTCGTGATTACAGCTTGTGCTGGTACACCACTTAAAGAAATTGAAGCAGCGCTCAAAGAAAAAAATCAGGTGCTCGCTTTTGAACCTCCCCATTTTGGCGATAGTGCAACGTTTGGTGGGGCGATTGCCGCTGGCCTAGCTGGTCCCGGTCGCATCACGGTTGGTAATTTTCGCGACTTTGTTTTGGGTGCGCGCATTATCGATGGCAGAGGACAAGATCTTTCCTTTGGCGGCAAGGTCATGAAAAACGTTGCAGGATATGACGTCTCTCGTTTACTCCCGGGCTCTTTAGGAACGCTTGCGCTCTTACTAGAAGCCTCAGTTAAAGTATTGCCAAAGCCTGCTGCTACAGCCACCCTACGTTGCCAGATCTCTCAAGAGAAAGCTTTGAAGATCCTCAATGAATGGGCAGGCCAGCCACTTCCCTTATCTGCAAGTTGCTGGATAGGCTCAGCCAAAGGTGGTGATGGCGAGTTAACCTTCCGTCTTGCAGGCGCAGCAGCAGCCGTGAAAGCTGCTATTCCTCTGATGAGCTCACTAGTCATGGCAGCCGAGATCAACGAAGAAAATGCAGAACAGTTTTGGCATGATTTGCGCGAACAGAAACTGCCTGCGTTTACTAATCTTGGCGCTGATCAAACACTATATCGCTTGGCACTACCAGCAGCATGCGGACCACTGAACATTACTGGCGCAGATGATGAAATCGTTCTGGAATGGCATGGTCAACAACGCTGGATTAAGGCGCCAGGTGATGAAGCAACTTTCAAAACCATTAAAGCATTGGCAAACTCCCAAGGTGGACATGCAACCCGCTTTAGACAGGGTGCAAGCGTAGACCCTAGCTTTCAACGCTTTACTTTGCTTTCAGAGCAAGCCCACTCCCAAGCCCTTGAGGCAGTGCAAGAGCGCCTCAGATCGGCATTTGATCCTGTAGGTGTATTCGCTACTAAACGTCTTCCATAAGTCTTTCTATGCAAACTCAACTCGCCCCTCAATTTGCCAATACGCCGGAAGGTATCGAGGCAGCCCGCATTCTGGGTAAATGTGTTCACTGCGGTTTTTGTACTGCTACCTGCCCAACGTATCAGCTGCTTGGTGATGAGTTGGACGGTCCTCGTGGGCGCATTTATCTCATCAAGCAAATGGCTGAAGGTCAGGCCCCGACTGAAAAAACCCGTCTTCATTTAGACCGTTGCTTAACCTGCCGCAATTGCGAGAGTACGTGTCCTAGTGGCGTGCAATACGGCAACTTAGTAGACATTGGTCGCAAGTGGGCTGAAGAAAATACTCCGGAGCGCCCACTCGGCCAAAGATTCACACGCTGGGCCCTAAAAGAGGGTTTAACCAAACCCGCTTTATTTAATTCAGCAATGGCTTTAGGTCGTTTAGTGCGTCCATTGATGCCAAGCGGTATTCAACGCAAGATTCCATTGGCAGTGAATAAAGCATTAAATAGCGCTACTGATGCCTATACAAGGCCTACCGCAGCCCATCAGCGCAAAATGGTTTTGCTCGAAGGCTGCGTTCAGCCGGGCATGCTGCCGAATATCAATTCAGCAACGGCGCGCGTTCTGGATGCATTAAAGATTCAATTGATCAGCGCGCCCAGTGCTACTTGCTGTGGAGCACTACGCTATCACCTCAATGATCAAGCTGGTGGATTAGATAATGCCAAACAAAATATTGATGCTTGGTGGCCTTTAGTAGAGAGTGGCGTAGAAGCGATTGTGATGACCGCATCAGGTTGCGGTGTCATGGTCAAAGATTATGGCCACCTCTTTGCAAATGATCCCAGCTACGCTTCCAAAGCTAAGAAGATTTCAGAACTCACGAAAGATATCTCTGAGATTCTTCCTTCACTAGAAAATGAATTAGTGCAGCTCGTAGGCACAGATCCTAAGCCAGGTGTGGTGTATCACCCACCCTGCACTTTGCAACATGGCCAGCAAATTCGGGGCAAAGTTGAGGGGCTCCTTACCAGCATTGGTATTGGTGTACGTTTATGTGCCGACAGTCATCTTTGCTGTGGATCTGCTGGTACATATTCCGTCACCCAACCAGAGTTATCTGAACAACTCCGCAAAAACAAGCTAACTCACTTAAATGCTGCTTGTGAAGAGTCTGGCGCCGAGGTTATTGTCTCTGGCAATATTGGCTGCATTACCCATCTCCAGCAAGATGACACTCCAGTAGTTCATTGGATTGAGATCGTAGATCAATTGATTAGCAAACCTTCTAAGGCCACATGAATTCCATAGTTGTAAATCTGATGCAAGTCAGAGAACGAATTGAGCTTGCTGCTTTAGAGGCAAAGCGTGAGCCTGAAGACATTGAACTTCTTGCGGTAAGCAAAACTTTCCCAACCTCTGCGATTGAGGAAGCTATGCATGCCGGTCAATCTGCTTTTGGTGAAAATTACGTCCAAGAAGCTGTAGAGAAAATTATTAAGCTCGAAAAGCTACGTCCTTGGCTGGTATGGCACTTTATCGGTCCACTACAAAGCAATAAGACTCGTGAGGTTGCCGAGCACTTTGATTGGGTTCACAGCGTAGATCGACTCAAAATTGCTGAACGCCTCTCCACTCAACGGGGTGAGTTTCCAGATTTAGCACCTCTTCAGGTTTGCGTCCAAATTAATGTGAGCGAGGAAGAGAGCAAAAGTGGTGTTTCTCAGACAGAGGTAGAGGTACTATGTAATGCTATTACCTCTTTACCCAACCTAGTTCTGAGGGGTTTGATGGCCATTCCTGCACCCAGCACAGATTCCGTTGAGCAGCGCCAGGCTTTTGCTGCAGTCCAAGATTGCTTTCAGCAGATTAAGGCTGCTCACGCTAACGATCTGGGATATCAATTCTTTGATACCCTGTCGATGGGCATGTCTGATGACTTAGAAGCTGCCATTATTGAAGGCAGCACTATGGTACGTGTAGGTTCAGCCATTTTTGGGAAGCGCGATAAGATTAGCAAATGAACTCAAATAAAATCGCACAAAACAATAGCAACGCCCACATTACCTTTATTGGTGGCGGCAACATGGGGCGCGCGCTCATCAGCGGCTTACTTGCAAGCGGATTTGAACCGAATCAAATCTCTGTGGTGGAAGCAAACGCCGCTACTGCCCTCAAGCTACATGCTGATTTTGGCGTTCAAGGTATTGGCGCTCTAGAGCAAATCGCTTTTGATTTCTCTAAAAATAATGTCGTTGTCATGGCAATCAAGCCTCAAGACTTTAATGTGGTTGCTAAGGAATTAGCGACTAAGTTAAAGCATGCAAGCGTACCCGGTCCATTGATTCTCAGTATTGCTGCAGGTATTCGCTTAAAAGATATGAGTCGCTGGCTAGACCACACACGTTGTGTACGTGCCATGCCCAATACTCCTGCCTTAATCGGCAAAGGAATTACCGGTCTCTTTGCAGATGCTGCAGTCGATCAATTTGACCGCGCACTTGCTGAAACAATTTGCAATGCAGTAGGTCAAGCAGTATGGGTTTCAGAAGAAAAGCTGATGGATGCAGTCACTGCCGTGTCTGGAAGTGGTCCCGCTTATGTCTTTGCTTTTCTAGAAGCAATGCAGTCGGCTGGCGAGAAGCTGGGCCTTGATACAGAGATAGCACGCAAACTAGCTTACGCAACCCTTGAAGGTGCTACTCAGTTAGCCCATAACTCTGATGAGCATGCTGGCGTTCTACGCGAGAGAGTCACCTCAAAAGGCGGCACTACTGCGGCAGCCCTCGATGTAATGAAGCAGCAGGGTTGGCACGAGATTTTAGAAAAAGCAATTGATGCTGCCAGTCAACGTGGCAAAGCTATGGGTGATGAACTCGGTCAGAACTAGTTCAGACTCAACCCCAGCACAATCCCGAGAAATAAGAATCCACCCAGCCAGTTGTTGTGGCGGAACGCTTTAAAGCAATTCTCACGATTGCGAGTTGCAACTAACTTCATGTGATAGATTGCACAAGCCAGTGCTGAGAACCAGCCTAAAAGGAAGTAATTACTTAAGCCGGCCATCTGCGCCACCCATAGCTGACTGATGAACAATATTCCATAACTTATTGCAATGGCGAGTACATCATAGTGCCCAAAAGTAATGGCAGATGTTCTCAGACCTAAACGCAAGTCGTCATCACGATCAACCATCGCATACGCCGTATCGTAGGCGATTGCCCAGAAAATATTACCGACAAATAAGATCCATGCCTCTATGGGAATGAAATCCAAAATGGCTGCATATGCCATCGGGATACCAAAACCAAAGGCAATACCTAAGACAGCTTGAGGCATTGCAAAAAAGCGTTTAGTGAAGGGATAAATAAAAGCGACTAGTAAGGCCAGTACTGAAAGCTGCTTTGTAAATGCATTCAAGGGCTGAATGAGTAAAAAGGCAATGAAAGCCAATAAGCCAGCAACAGCAACTGCTTCTTTACCGGAAATTTTTCCACTAGTAACGGGACGGCCCTGTGTTCTTTTAACGTGCCGATCAAAATCTTGATCCGCATAGTCATTAATTGCACAGCCTGCGCTGCGCATCAAAAAAGTGCCGAGAATAAAAATCAGCAGAATAGATAAATCAGGGGTGCCGCTACTGGCTAACCAGAGAGCCCAGAGCGTGGGCCACAATAGCAATAGCGTGCCAATAGGTTTATCCAACCTAATTAAATACCCATAAGAAATGAAACGCTCTTTTAAGCTCATGAAGCAATTATCAAGCTTTTAAGAACTCTGCACGAGATCCAAGCCAGCGCTCTAAATGACGTTCCACCAAATCAGTGTGCTCTGCGAGTAAGCGATCTGCCGCCTGCTGAGCCAGTTCAATTAGCCAAGCATCCCGCTGTAAATCGACAAAGCGCAACATAGCATCACCTGACTGCTTGGCACCAAGCAACTCGCCTGGACCACGAAGAGATAGGTCACGCTCGGCAATCACAAACCCATCCGATGTCTCACGTAAGGTTTGCAAGCGCTCTTTAGCAGACATCGAGAGCGGTTCGGCATACATCAAAATACAGACTGAATCTGCGGAACCCCTACCTACACGTCCCCTCAATTGATGAATCTGTGCATAGCCAAAACGCTCGGCGTGCTCAATCACCATCAGCGCTGCATTTGGCACATCTACCCCCACCTCTATGACTGTTGTAGCAACCAAAAGCTGAATCTCATTTGCCTTAAAAGCTGCCATGACAGCGGCCTTTTCTTCTGCTTTTAGCCTGCCATGCACTAAACCAACCTTAAAGTCAGGCAAAGCTTCGGTGAGCTGCTCAAAACTTTCTACTGCAGTTTGCAGTTGAAGCACTTCAGATTCCTCAATAAGGGGACATACCCAATACGCTTGCAATCCTTTAGAGAGCCAACCCTGCAAACCACCAATCACCTCATCACGGCGACTAGCTTTAACAACTTTGGTAGCAATGGGTTTTCTACCCGGGGGTAACTCATCAATTACAGAGACATCTAAGTCAGCGTAGTAAGTCATCGCTAAGGTGCGAGGAATAGGCGTAGCTGACATCATCAACTGATGGCAGTAAAACAATTCTGATCCAACCCGCTGTTGAATTTCTAAACGCTGCCTCACCCCAAAGCGATGTTGCTCATCAATAACTGCCAAGCCTAGCTTTGCAAAACTCACACTCTCCTGAATCAGGGCATGTGTGCCGACAATTAATTGAGCCTGCCCATTTTCAATGGCCTCTTGAGCCAGTCTTTTGTCTTTAGCTTTTAGACTTCCGGATAGCCATGCAATTTGCACTCCTAGAGGCTCAAACCACTCCTTCATCTTGAGATAGTGCTGTTCAGCCAAGATTTCGGTAGGGGCCATGATGGCAGCTTGATAGCCATGATCCATCACGCGGGCAGCCGCCAAGGCTGCAACCACGGTCTTGCCGCTGCCTACATCACCTTGTAGGAGGCGATTCATCGGGAAAGATTTTGTTAGATCATTGCTAATTTCAGACCAAACACGATCCTGCGCATTTGTTAATTTAAAAGGAAGCACTTTCAACAAGCCTTCTTCAAGACTTTGTACTCCTTCTTCTTTACCTTGAGATTTACCTTTGTCTTTTATAAAACTTGGCGCATGTCTCTCTCGGCGAATCGCATGCGCGCGCTTTAAAGAAATCTGTTGAGCTAGTAACTCTTCAAATTGCACTCGGCGCCACGCAGGATGAGTGCGCTCTAACAGTGATTGTGTGTTTGCATCTGCAGGTGGTTGATGCAAATAAGTAATCGCACTTTGTAAATTGGGCCAATCATTGCTGGGCAACAACTCCCCCATCAGTTTTTGAGGCAAGAATTCTGCCAAGCTATCTTGCAAACTGGGGTCACGCAAAGCTTGCGTTACTGCTTTACGAATAATGGTTTGTGAGACACCGACGCTGGCTGGGTAAACCGGAGTCAAACTAGCGGGCAAAGGTGCGTCTGGAGCTACAGCTCGCACAGTAGGATGCACCATCTCTGGACCCTGAAAACCTTCGCGCACTTCACCACGCACCCGAATATTGACCCCAACCGCCATCTGCTTTTGCTGGCTTGGGTAAAAGTTGAGAAAGCGAAGATTTAAAGTCTCGGTCTCATCCTCAATAGTGACTACCATCTGCCTTCTGGGTCGAAACAAGACCTGATTACGGATGACTACCCCCTGAGTCTGGGCTGAGTGAAATCTACCCTGGACAATTGCCTCCTCTATGGTGAGAAGCTCGGTCTCATCCTCATAGCGGGATGGCAAATGCAAAGCAAGGGCCATAGGGGTGTCTAAACCCATCTTTTGGAGTGTGCTTGGCGCTTGTTTAGTAGTCATCGTTAAAATCTAATACCTGATGGTAACGCTATGCAACTCTCCGACTTTAATTACGAACTCCCGCCCGATCTAATCGCCCAACATCCTTTGGCGAATAGAACCGATAGCCGCCTCTTAGAGGTTATGGCTGACGGGATGAATCACGCCCATCTGGTAGACAGACAGTTTAAGGACATTCTTAGCCTTGTGAAGCCTGGGGACTTATTAGTCTTCAATGACACGAAAGTCATCCCGGCTCGACTGCATGGCAAAAAAGAGACCGGCGGCATCGTTGAATTACTCATTGAGCGGATTAGCGGAGAAAAACAGGCTTGGGTACAAATTAGAGCGTCTAAGGTACCGAAGACTGGCAGCATCGTATATATCCACAATGAAGCAGGTGAGACATTTCCGGTTGAAAGGACTGGATATGACGGGCGCTTTTATGAGGTCCGCTTTCCTGAGAATGTATTTTCTCTATTGGAGCGCTTTGGCGAACTCCCCTTACCACCCTACATTGAGCATCAACCCGATGGCGAAGATGCGCAGCGCTATCAAACGGTAGTTGCTAAAAATCCAGGTGCAGTCGCTGCCCCAACAGCAGGCTTGCATTTTGATGAAACGATTTTGCAAGAACTGAAAATATTAGGTGTACAACAAGCAGCGGTTACATTACATGTGGGCGCTGGAACATTTACTCCGGTGCGCGAAGAAGACCTCTCAAAGCATAAGATGCACTATGAATGGTATTCAATACCTGAAGAAACCTTGCAAGCGATTGAGGCTACCAAGCAAAAAGGTGGGAGAGTGATTGCGGTGGGTACCACGAGTCTTCGAGCCCTGGAGAGCTTTGCAGCTAGCGGGCAAAGCAGTGGTGAGACCAACCTCTTTATCACCCCTGGCTATCAATTTAAAACTGTAGATTGTTTGTTAACTAACTTTCATCTGCCAAAATCTACTCTATTGATGTTGGTAGGCGCATTTGCGGGAATGGATAACATTCGCGCCGCTTATCAACATGCCATTCATCAGAAATATCGTTTCTTTAGTTATGGAGATGCGATGTTTCTTTGCCGACTCGAGAATACAAAGATATGACCAAACCTGTTCACTTTAATATCCTGGCGCGCGACTCACAAAGTCCTGCACGTCTTGGTCAGCTCGACCTTCCGCACGGCAGCGTGCAAACGCCAATCTTCATGCCAGTCGGAACCTATGGCACCGTGAAAGCGATGACACCGCGTGATCTCAATGAAGCAAAAGCACAAATTATTTTAGGTAACACCTTTCATCTCTGGCTGAGGCCAGGATTGGATGTCATTAAAAAACATGGTGGACTACACCGCTTTATGGGATGGGACAAACCTATTCTGACTGACTCGGGCGGCTTTCAAGTATTTAGCTTAGGAGCACTTCGTAAGATCTCTGAAGAGGGCGTGACCTTTGCATCACCGATCAACGGTGACAAATTATTTATGTCACCAGAAGTGTCAATGGAAATACAGGCCGTGCTTAATAGTGATATTGCCATGCAGTTTGATGAGTGCACTCCGTATGAAATCAAAGGTCAGCCGACTTCTGAAAAAACGGCACGTGCTTCGTTGGAGATGTCACTTCGTTGGGGTGATCGCTCTCTAAAGCGTTTTCGCGAACTCAATACCGGTAATGGACTTTTTGGGATTGTCCAAGGCGGCATGTTTGAGAATCTTCGTGAATTTTCTTTAGATGCTGTCAGCCAGCAAGGTTTTGATGGCATTGCCATTGGCGGCCTTTCGGTTGGGGAGCCAAAACCTGAATTTGAGCGGATTTTAAATTTCACCGCACCAAAACTGCCAGAGCATATGCCTCACTACCTCATGGGTGTGGGTACCCCAGAGGACCTCATTTTGGGGGTTAGCCTTGGAATTGATATGTTCGATTGCGTCATGCCTACCCGCAATGCCCGAAATGGCTGGCTCTTTACCCGTTTTGGCGACCTTAAGCTACGTAATTCAGGGTACAAGGACGATGATCGCCCTGTTGACCCTACTTGCGCCTGCTATACCTGCCAAAACTTCACCAGATCCTACTTAAATCACCTCCAAAAAGCGAATGAGATCCTGGGCTCCCAGCTCAACACCATCCACAACTTGTCTTATTACCTCCAGCTCATGACTGAGGTGCGCGAGGCACTCAGTAAAGATCGTTTTAGCGCCTATCGCGAGGAATTTCATAGCAATCGCCAGCGCGGCGTAGAGCCGGGACAGGACTAATAGCCCTACAGGGGGCAAAACCCCCTGCAAATCCCCTCCAAAGCCCCACACAGTTTAGAATTGCGGGTTACGACCTTAGCTATAAGGTCGCAAAATGACGCAGTTTTCAAATGGTAATTAACGGAGGTTATGTATGTGGATTAGTAACGCTTTTGCCCAAGCTCCTGCAGCGGGCGCAGATTCTGGTGGCTTAATGAGCTTCCTCCCCTTGATTTTGATGTTTGCAGTTTTGTACTTCATCATGATTCGCCCACAAATGAAGCGTCAAAAAGAAACTAAAGCAATGCTTGAGTCATTAGGCGTTGGAGATGAAGTGGTGACTGTTGGCGGCATTATGGGCAAAGTAACGGCCTTGAAAGATCAAGTAGTGACTGTTGAAATTTCTGCTGGCACTGAAGTACAAATGCAAAAAGGCGCTATCACTACAGTATTGCCAAAAGGCACTCTGAAGTCCGCTTAATGCATCCGCTTAATTTGTTTGTTTAAAAGTATCTCAATATGAATCGCTACCCTCTCTGGAAATATCTAGTCATTGCCATTGCATTACTGATCGGCGGACTATATTCATTACCCAATTTCTATGGTGAGGCTCCAGCGGTTCAGGTCTCGTCTGCCAAACCAACCATCAAGGTTGATTTGGCAACGCAGGCTCGTGTAGAAAAAATTCTCTCTGAAGCCAACATTAATAACACCGGCATCTTTTTTGAAGCGGCTGGCAATGTAGGCTCTATCAAAGTTCGCTTCAATAACACCGATATTCAATTACGCGCACGCGATCTCTTGCAGCAGAAGTTGAATGTGGATCAAAACGATCCCAACTACACCATTGCATTAAATCTACTATCCAATACTCCGGGATGGCTAAATGCGATCAATGCACTTCCAATGCCTTTAGGTCTTGACTTGCGTGGAGGTGTGTACTTCCTCCTCCAAGTGGATATGAAGGGCGCAGTACAAAAAAAGGTTACCTCTTTAGCAACCGATATTCGCAGCCAATTACGCGACAAGAACATTCGCCATCAAGGAATCGAGCGTGGCGCGGACTTTATCTCCATCAATTTCGGCAGTACTGCTGATGCCGAATCGGCTCGCTCCATGCTGATGACCAGTCAACCTGATTTGATTTGGCAAGTAAAGCCCACTGGCCTTTCACCCAAAGTAGTCGGTGAATTTAAACCTGCAGCCTTAAAAGAAATTCAAGACAATGCTGTTAAGCAAAACATTGTTACGCTCAATAAACGCGTAAACGAACTAGCAGTTAAAGAACCAGTAATTCAACAGCAAGGTGCCGAGCGCATTGTTGTGCAGCTACCAGGTGTACAAGATACAGCGCGCGCCAAAGACATCATTGGTCGTACAGCCACACTAGAGTCTCGCTTAGCTGATCCCTTGGTATCTACCATCGCTTTAGGTGAAACACCACCCCCAGGCATGGATACTTTCCGCTTTGGTGAAAACCGTTTAGGCGTATTTAAAAAGTCAGTGATTTTTAGTGGCGATCGTATTACCGATGCTAGTGCTGGCTTTGATCAAAATCAACGACCCGCTGTAAATATCTCCCTTGATTCTGCTGGCGGTCGCGTCATGCAAGAAGTGACTCGTGAAAACATTGGCAAACCAATGGGGATGATTCTCTTTGAAAAAGGCAAAGGTGAGGTTCTCACTATCGCCACCATCCAAAGCGAATTTGGTGCAAAGTTCCAGATTACTGGCCAACCAACCACTGAAAGCGCCAATGACTTAGCCCTCCTCTTGCGTGCTGGCTCACTAGCAGCGCCAATGGAAATCATTGAAGAACGCACCATAGGACCAAGTCTAGGCGCTGAAAATATCGAGAAGGGCTTTAAATCCCTCTTAATCGGTTTTGCCGCTATCGCAATTTTTATGATGGCTTACTACTTGTTATTCGGCACCTTCTCTGTTGTAGCCCTAGCAGTGAACCTTCTCTTACTCATCTCGGTACTCTCAATGTTGCAAGCCACTCTAACCCTGCCTGGTATCGCAGCGATGGCCTTGGCTTTGGGTATGGCGATTGACTCAAACGTATTGATTAACGAACGTATTCGCGAAGAACTTCGTAACGGCGCTTCACCACAAACAGCAATTTCTGTAGGTTTCGATAAGGCTTGGGCAACGATTTTGGACTCTAACGTAACGACTTTGATTGCAGGTCTCGCCTTGCTAGCATTTGGATCGGGCCCTATCAAAGGCTTCGCGGTAGTTCACTGTTTAGGTATTCTGACTTCAATGTTCTCGGCTGTCTTCTTCTCACGTGGCCTTGTAAACCTCTGGTACGGCAGACATAAGAAGATTCAAAAACTCGCTATCGGCCAAGTTTGGCGCCCACAGGAGAAATAAGCCATGGAATTTTTCCGAATCAAAAAAGATATTCCCTTTATGCGCCATGCATTGGTGCTCAATGCGATTTCTTTAATTACTTTTTTAGCGGCAGTCTTCTTCCTTTGGCATAACGGCCTTCATCTCTCCATTGAATTTACGGGTGGTACGGTCATGGAAGTGAGTTACCCACAGACCGCGCCCTTAGATTCAATACGGTCAAAGGTTGAGAAGCTCGGCTATGCAGATACTCAGATTCAGAACTTTGGTAGCTCACGTGATGTGATGATTCGCCTACCTTTGCAAAAAGATGCAGAAGGCAAGCTCATCTCATCAGCCGATCAAAGTAATTCAGTTATGCAAGCTCTTGATCCAGCAACGACTGGTGTAAAGCTTCAGCGTGTCGAATTTGTTGGCCCTCAGGTTGGTCAAGAGCTGGCTTTTGATGGCTTAAAAGCCTTGATCTTTGTGATCATTGGCATTGTGGTGTATCTGTCCTTCCGCTTTGAGTGGAAATTTGCAGTTGCCGGCATCATTGCGAACTTGCATGACATTGTCATCATCTTAGGTTTCTTTGCCTTCTTTCAGTGGGAGTTTTCCCTCTCGGTACTGGCAGCAGTATTGGCGGTTCTAGGTTACTCAGTCAATGAATCCGTAGTGATCTTCGACCGTATTCGTGAGAACTTCCGTAAGTATCGCAAGATGACTACTCGCGAAGTAATTGATAACGCAATTACCAGCACAATCAGCCGTACAGTCATTACTCACGGTAGTACTGAGATGATGGTTTTAGCAATGCTCATCTTTGGCGGCCCAACACTCTTCTACTTTGCATTAGCGCTGACCATTGGTATTTTGTTTGGTATCTACTCGTCAGTCTTCGTTGCTGCAGCATTAGCCATGTGGCTTGGTGTTACACGTGAAGATCTAGTGAAGGGTGATAAAAAGCCAGATGACAATGCCCGCAACGATGACCCCAACTATGGGGCTCGGGTTTAAGAACAGCTTTGTTGATCAAGGGCAGCTAAGATCTTCTTAGTTGCACCTTGATGCTCAATTGAGTAAGTCTTTGCGGCCGCACTCATTTTTACCAACTCGGCAGTATTCAAAAGCAATTCTTTTAAAGCCTCCATCAAAGCTACTGGTTCGCTCAGAATTAACTCGCCACGTACACGCTTAGCAGCACCAGTCCGAATAGCATCTAAAGCTGCCTGCTGAAAGTTATAGGTATGCTCACCCAGTAAAACAGGGCAGCTGGCAGCACAAGCCTCAATCAGGTTCTGACCACCAAAAGGTAGCAGGCTTCCACCCATTAATACCAAGTCTGAGGCGCTGTAATACATTGGCATCTCACCCATAGAATCACCAAGGACTACATCTAAACCAACACAATCAATAGGAAGACCAGTCCACTCACTGCGGCGACGGAACTTTAAATCAGCGCTACTAATCTGATCAGCTACTTCTGTAAAGCGTTCCGGATGGCGTGGCACCAAACATAACAAAGGCGGTGTTTTAAAGGCATTGCTTAAAAGCAAATCGCTCCAAGCTTTGAGAATGATAGCCTCCTCGCCATCACGTGTACTTGCAGCACACACCATTAAGCGATTACCTGCATGTATGTCCTGTTGCCAAACCTTACCTTGCTCTACGAGACCAGGGTCCAAAGGAACATCAAACTTCAGATTGCCCACAATCTTCACATTTTGAACGCCCAAGCTGCGATAACGTTCTGCATCAAATTCAGTTTGAGCCAAGATGCCCTCAAAAGCTTGAAATAATGCACGCCCTGCTTTGCCAAATTGATTGACACGGCGCGCACTGCGTTCAGATAAACGGGCATTAACCAAAAATAAGGGCAGGCCAATTTCTTTGCAGCGAAAGACTACCGTTGGCCAAGCTTCTGTTTCCATAAATAGACCGAACTTTGGCTTAAATGTTTTTAAGAAATACTCCACCGACCAACAGAGGTCATAAGGCAAATAGACTTGGCGAATTTGCCCAGTAGCAATCTCTTTAGCAAATAATTGCTTACCCGTACGACGCCCATTCAGAGTCATGTGGGTCAGTAAGATAGATTCGCCTCTGGCCAAGTAGGCATCGATTAATGGTTGAGCCGCGCGAGTTTCCCCTACGGATACCGCATGAACCCAAATCGATCCTTGGGTAACAGGCTTGTCGTAACCAAAACCGAGGCGCTCAGGAATGTGATGCAAATATGAGAATGCGTGACGCGCCCGCCAAGCTAGCCGCATGAATGCCAATGGCAACAAGAGATGCCACAGCAGTTGGTAAGCAGCAAACCAGATGCGGGGACGTGCCCCGTATTCTGAATTGTTAGTCAAACTCACTTTTTGAGACGTTCGGTCAACTCGACCGCTTTACCCAGATAAGAAGATGGCGTCATCTCCAACAAACGTGCTTTAGCATCTTCAGGGATCTTCAGACCTCGAATGAACGCTTGAAGATCTGCTTGATTAATGCCTTTGCCGCGAGTCAACTCTTTTAATTGCTCATAGGGATTTTCAATGCCATAACGGCGCATCACAGTTTGTACTGGCTCAGCCAATACTTCCCAACAAGCATCTAAATCAGCAGCAATTGCAGCGTGGTTTACCTCTAACTTGCCAAGACCGCGCAAGGCGCTGTCATAGGCTAAAACACTGTGCCCAAAGGCAGGGCCCAGATTACGCAAGACAGTGGAATCAGTAAGGTCGCGTTGCCAACGAGAAATTGGTAATTTTTCAGCAAGGTGACGCAGTAATGCATTAGCTACACCCAAGTTACCTTCAGAGTTTTCAAAGTCAATTGGGTTGACTTTATGCGGCATAGTAGATGAACCAATCTCACCTGCCTTAGTACGCTGCTTGAAATACCCAACTGAAATATAGGCCCAGAAGTCACGATCCATGTCCAAGAGAATCGTATTAGCACGAGCAATAGCATCAAAGAGTTGCGCCATGCCATCGTGCGGCTCGATCTGAATGGTGTAAGGGTTGAATGTCAAACCTAGTCGCTTCTCGACCACATTCTTAGAGAAATTTTCCCAATCAAAATCAGGGTAGGCAGATAAGTGGGCATTGTAGTTACCAACTGCACCGTTCATCTTGCCAAGTAGGGGAGCTGCAGCAATAGAATCGATTGCACGCTCTAAACGCTTGGCGATGTTCGCAATCTCTTTACCTAAGGTACTTGGCGAGGCTGGTTGACCATGAGTACGAGATAGTAAAGGTACTTTGGCATTTTCAAGCGCGAGCTCTGTTAATACCGAAAGGACTTTTCTCAGCTGGGGCAAAAGTACTTCATCACGCGCACCGCGCAACATCAAACCATGCGAAGTATTATTAATATCCTCTGATGTGCAAGCAAAGTGAATGAATTCACTTGCTTTTAATAAATCAGGACGACCAGCTACTTTTTCTTTTAAGAAGTACTCAACCGCTTTAACATCGTGATTGGTTACTGCTTCGATATCTTTAATGCGCTGTGCATCTTCATCCGAAAAGTTTTCAGGCAGCGACAGCAAAAAGGCTTCATCAGCAGCATTAATCTTGGGTACATCGGGAAGACCAGCAGAAGCTAAAGCCAAAAGCCAATGAATCTCCACAAAAACACGCTGGCGCATAAAAGCGGCTTCAGATAACCAAGGACGCAAAGCATCTAGTTTTCCGGCGTAGCGACCGTCAAGAGGGGAAAGAGCATTTAAGGTAGAAAGCGGCTGACTCACGAATATTGCCTTTGCATTGAATATGTCAATAAAGGCTAATTTTAATGCGTTCTGGGGTCCAGCAAAGCTCAAATAGGATGGCTATACTTGACCTTATGAAACTTATCGGATCCCTTACTAGCCCCTATGTACGTAAAGTACGCATTGTTTTTAACGAGAAAAAGGTCGATGTTGACCTCGAATTAGAGAATGTCTGGGCTGCAGACACCAAAATTAGTGCCACCAACCCCCTAGGGAAGGTCCCCTGCCTCATTTCTGACGATGGCGAGACTATCTACGATTCTCGGGTCATTGCTGAATATGCGGACGCTTTAAGCCCTGTTAGCAAGCTCATTCCTAGCGATAACCGCGAACGCGCCTCAGTTAAAACTTGGGAAGCGCTGGCTGATGGAGTTATGGACGCAGGTATTTTGGCTCGTTTAGAGCGCACCTTACGTCCACCAGAGCAACAAAGCCAAGCCTGGGTTGACCGCCAAATGGGCAAAATTGACGCTGCTCTTAGTCAAATGTCTGAGCAACTTGGCGAGAATCCTTGGTGTCATGGTAATCAAATGACTTTGGCAGATATCGCCGTTGGTTGTGCGATTGGTTACTTACTGTTTCGCTTCCCAGAAGTGAAATGGCAAACGCAATATCCAAACTTAGATCGCTTGTATCAAAAATTATTACAGCGGCCTTCGTTTATGGAAACTGTACCGCCTGCTGCTTAAATAAATTACTGCTTAAATTAAAAATGCCAATCAAGTTGATTGGCATTTTTGTTTCTGCTGTTTGATGATTCAATTTATGCAGAAATAATTCCGCCACCCAAACAAATATCTCCGTCATAGAGTACTGCAGATTGTCCAGGAGTCACTGCCCACTGCGCATCTGGAAAACTTAATTCAAAACTCAGTGCTTCAGCGCCAGCACTAAAAACGCAAGCGGAGTCTGCTTGACGATAACGCGTCTTCGCTGAATAGTTTCCAGGTGTTGGCGCTGCGCCAGATACCCAACTCGCGTCTATTGCAGAAAGCTTATGAGCCAATAACCACGGGTGTTCATGGCCCTGAGCTACATAGAGGGTGTTGTTAGGAACATCTTTACGCGCAACATACCAAGCATCACCATTTCCATCTTGGCTGCCGCCTAAACCAATGCCCTTACGTTGGCCTAGGGTGAAAAAAGCTAAGCCCATATGTTCGCCAACGGTCTTACCCTCTGGCGTTTTGATGGGACCGGGTACACGAGGTAGGTAGCGGTTTAAAAATTCTCTAAAAGGACGTTCGCCAATAAAACAAATACCAGTGGAGTCTTTCTTCTTTGCATTGTGCAAACCAATTTGCTCTGCAATTTTTCGGACTTCTGTTTTCGGAATTTCGCCAAGTGGAAACATCACTTTTGCTAATTGTTGCTGTGATAGACGGTGCAAGAAATAACTTTGATCTTTACTAGCATCCACTGCCTTTAATAATTGAACTTTGCCGCCCTCATGACGAACGCGTGCGTAATGTCCGGTAGCGATCGCATCTGCGCCCAAACTCATAGCGTGATCCAAGAAGGCTTTGAACTTAATTTCCGCATTACATAAAACGTCAGGATTAGGTGTTCTCCCTGCAGCGTATTCACGCAAGAAATCGGCAAATACCCGCTCTCGATACTCGGCAGCGAAATTTACCGCCTCAACATCGATTCCGATCATGTCTGCTACAGAGACAACATCCAGCCAATCCTGACGCGCGGAGCAGTACTCATCGTTATCGTCATCTTCCCAATTCTTCATAAAAAGGCCGATAACTTCGAAGCCTTGCTCTTTGAGCATCCATGCGGCAACCGACGAATCTACCCCTCCAGACATGCCAATAACGACTTTCTTGGTCTGGGGCGACGGGATTGCAGAAGAATTGAGCGGGATCATCAAAAAATGCGAGAATTCAATATAAGCTGACAGACCATATTGTAGAAGTCTTAGCCCAATTTCACAGGATTTTGGGTAAAAACCAAGCAAGCGGACTTCGGGGTAAGTAAATAGGTGCAACTAGCCCTATTTAACTAAAATAGATTTTTTGAAAAATTTTGCTTTTGGAGACATGCCATGCGCATAGGAGTGCCACTGGAAACAAGGCCTGGGGAAACTCGAGTAGCCGCTACACCAGAAACCGTTAAAAAACTCATCGGTCAAGGTCATACTGTTGTTATTCAAAAAGACGCCGGGTTAAAAGCAAGCCAACCTGACTCTGCATATGAGGCTGTTGGCGCAAGCATTGGTAGCGCTGCAGATGCCTTCGGAGCTGAGATTGTTCTTAAGGTGCGCGCTCCTGAAGCAGCTGAACTTAAGCAAATTAAGTCTGGCGCTGTACTCCTTGGAATGCTCGATCCATTTGATAACGACATGATTGCCGCGATGGCTGCGCAAGGTATTACCGCCTTCTCATTAGAAGCTGCGCCTCGAACAACCCGCGCTCAAAGCATGGACGTTTTGTCTTCGCAAGCCAATATTGCTGGATACAAAGCGGTGATGGTTGCTGCAAATGAATATCAACGCTTTATGCCAATGCTGATGACAGCTGCGGGTACCGTTAAAGCAGCTCGAGTATTAATCTTGGGCGCAGGTGTTGCTGGTTTACAAGCAATTGCAACTGCAAAGCGTCTAGGTGCTGTGATTGAAGCATCTGATGTTCGTCCTGCCGCTAAAGAACAAATCGAATCTTTGGGGGCGAAGTTTGTTGATGTTCCCTATGAAACTGATGAAGAGCGCGAAATTGCTCAAGGCGTTGGTGGCTATGCCCGCCCAATGCCTGAAGCTTGGATGAAGCGTCAAGCAGCTTTGGTTGCAGAGCGTGCGCAGCAGGCTGATATCGTAATTACTACTGCATTGATTCCAGGCCGTAAACCTCCCGTTCTTCTACATAGCGATACTGTTGCCAATATGAAGCCAGGCTCGATTGTGATTGACTTGGCAGCTGGTAAAGGCGATAACGGCTCAGGCAACTGCCCTTTGACACAGGCAGACAAGGTGGTTGATGTGAATGGTGTGAAGATTGTTGGATACACCAATTTAGCCAGCATGGTTGGTGCTGATGCTTCGGCGCTTTACTCACGTAACTTGCTCGACTTTATGAAACTCATAGTAGATAAAGATGCGAAATTGGTTATCCCGAGTGATGACGATATCGTTACTGCTTGCTTAATGTGTCGTGATGGCCAAGCCATCCGCAAAAACTAATAGTAAAAATACTAAGGAAACACTATGGATCTCGCTGCCTTTCAAAGTATCCTCACCGTTCAAAACATTACCGTGTTTGTACTGGCCATTTTTGTCGGCTACCACGTCGTATGGAACGTTACCCCAGCATTGCATACGCCTTTAATGGCGGTGACTAATGCCATCTCCGGCATCATCATCGTAGGCGCATTACTGCAAACCGAAGTAATCGGTGGTGATGAAATTACGCTCACCAGCATCATTGGTGCGGTAGCGGTATTTCTTGCCTCTATCAATATTTTTGGTGGCTTTATGGTCACCCGTCGCATGCTTGAAATGTTCAAGAAAAAAGCTCCTAAAGCTGATGCGGCTGGAACCAAGTAAACCTAGAACAAGACCTATATAGAGACCAAAACTATGTCAAACATAACCGCTATTTCTTATCTCATTTCATCGGTGTTGTTCATCCTCGCTTTGCGTGGCCTATCCTCACCAACCACCTCACGCCAAGGTAATACCTTCGGCATGATTGGTATGTTGTTAGCAGTCATCACCACCTTCCTCATTCCTGACTTCAAACCAGTCATCTCCCTCATTGGTATTGCTATCGTTGGTGGCGCCATTATTGGAACCATTGCAGCTAAGCGCGTGCAAATGACCAAGATGCCTGAATTAGTTGCGTTGATGCACTCTTTTGTAGGTCTATCTGCAGTATTGATTGCAATTGCAGCCGTGTTTAATCCTGCACATGAACATACTGGTGCGCAGAAGATTGAACTCTTTATCGGCGCATTTATTGGCGCTATTACCTTTACCGCTTCTGTGATTGCTTTCGGGAAGTTGTCAGGTAAGGTTAGCGGTAAGCCAGTGAGTTTTGCTGGTCAGCACTTGCTCAACTTGCTATTGGCTCTTTCCATGGTGGGTGCTGGCATCGCGTATTACATGGGCGATAGTCATGCTGCTTTCTTGGCTATGTGTGCGATTGCCTTGGTATTGGGCGTGACTTTAATCATTCCGATTGGCGGCGCTGATATGCCAGTGGTTGTATCCATGCTCAATAGTTATTCTGGCTGGGCGGCAGCGGGTATTGGCTTTACCCTTAATAACCCAGTGTTAATTATTGCTGGTGCTTGCGTAGGCTCATCTGGCGCAATTCTGTCTTACATCATGTGTAAGGCTATGAATCGCTCTATTTTGGCTGTATTACTCGGTGGCTTTGGCGCCGAAGCTGCCGCAGGTGGTGGCGATGATGGCAGTCCTAAAAATTACAAAACAGGCTCACCTGAAGATGCTGCCTTCCTGATGGAGAATGCTGATACCGTAATCATCGTTCCTGGATATGGCTTAGCAGTTGCCCGTGCTCAACATGCCTTAAAAGAGTTAACTGAAAAATTAACCCACCATGGTGTAACCGTGAAGTATGCAATTCATCCAGTAGCTGGTCGTATGCCTGGTCATATGAACGTTCTCCTAGCTGAAGCAGAAGTTCCATACGACCAAGTATTTGAAATGGAAGATATCAATAGCGACTTTGGCCAAGCTGACGTGGTATTGGTTCTTGGTGCTAATGACGTGGTTAACCCAGCGGCACGCACTCCAGGTAGCCCGATTTTTGGCATGCCAATCTTGGAAGCATTTAAAGCGAAAACTATTATTGTTAATAAGCGCTCAATGGCTGCCGGTTATGCAGGCCTGGACAATGAACTTTTCTACATGGATAAAACCATGATGGTCTTCGGTGATGCGAAGAAGGTGGTTGAGGAGATGGTTAAGGCAGTTGAGTAAACTCAAGCTTCAGACTATCAAATAATTAACCGCCTTCGGGCGGTTTTTTATTTCCAGTTATATTTAGCTGTAAATTAATTTTTTAACAAGTGATCAGGGGGTAGATCATGCACGCAACGCTCGTGCATTCTCATAAAAAGTTTCTCTAAATTTTTAGCAAACAATGGAGTATTAAATAGTGGTCCTGACAAACGGTTGCGAGACAAGCGCCCCTTTATCTCAATTAGCTTTTGAGGGTTTAATGCCAACTCAATTGCCAAATTCTCGTACTCTTGTAATGTGTGCGTTACCAGCTCAGGAATCTCAATGGCTTTAAGTAGACTGGCTGCTACCCTACCCGCAAAAGCATCCCCATTTTTTGTAAGCACAGGGACCCCTGCCTTTAATGCATCTAAGGCCGTGGTATGAGCATTGTATGGACTGGTATCCAAGAAAAGATCGGCCAGGGCAATACGGGTCAAATGATCTTCCATCGGATCGACTTTTGCAGCGAATATAACTCGCTGTGAATTTATTCCAAGCTTTTCGAACTCATTGTGTAAATTTTTCCTAAACGTGGCATTGTTTTCAGAAAGCCAAAGAACACTATTTGAAACTCGGGATAAAATTCTTGCCCAACTTTGTATTACTTCAGAATTAAATTTATAGCTGTTATTAAAACAACAGAAAACAAAGCCCTTTTCTGGCAACCCAAATTCTGACCTAGCAAATAATTTCTGTGAAGGCACTCTAGAAGAATCATCAACCATGTAGGTGTCAGGGAGATACGCAACTTTTTCGGTATAAAGTTCGCGACTTTTTTCCGGAATGACGACTTCATCTGCAATGATGTAATCCATGAAATCCGTACCCGTTGTGCCTGGATATCCTAAGTAGTTCACTTGAATTGGGGCAGCTCTATAAGAAAAAATACCGGTTCTAGAGTCCTCGGTTAAGCCCGATAGGTCAATAGCAATATCTACACCTAATTTACGAGCATATCTAGCAACCTCGATATCAGACATCGAAGAGACGTCTATAAAGAGATCGAATGCATTAGTTAAGCGTGACCTCATAAAATCTGTTGCGGGAGCCTGCTCTAATGAAAATGCATAGATTTCAAATAAATCCCTATCGTGTAATTCAAAGAGCTCAGCGGTTAAATAAGAAACAGGATGCTCACAAAAATCCCCCGAAAAATATCCAAGGCGAATTTTTTTATTCTTATACTCCTTTACCAAGCTTCCCAACGCAGGGTTATAGGGAAATTTTTCATGAGCATATGTTTTTGCAACCTTAAAATGCAGAGTACTGTCATCGATTAGTGAAAGCGCAGAAAAGGGTGTAATTGCTTTTTCATGAGAACGAAGTTTATTTTTTAATAACTCAATACTCTCTTGAAGATTTTTCCACATACCTAGCTTGAGTTTTAGATGAAGAGCGTCTCCAAAAGCCCAATCAATATCAGTCTTATAAGCTAGAGCCTTGTCATAACAAGCAGAGGCTTCTTCATAATGTTTCAGCATTTGCAGGGCCACTGCTTTATTAGCCCAAGCTTCAGGGTATTGAGGCGCATCACTCAAAGCATTCTCGAAACACGATAGCGCCTCCTCGTGACGCTTTAACATCAAGAGGGTTGCACCCTTGTTTGACCAAGCTTCAAAGTGGTCCGGCTTAAAACTAAGTGCTTTGTCATAGCAAGATATTGCATCCTCATATCTCTTGAGAGAATATAAGAGTACGGCCTTATTTGCCCAGGCTTCAGCATGATCCGGCCTATAAACTAAAGCGCGCTCATAGCAAATTAAAGCATCCTCATATTTTTTTAAATCATGAAGTGTATCTGCTTTATTAAACCAAGCCATTGAATAATCTGGCTGATAACTCAATGCCTTATCGCAAGATTCGCAGGCCTGTACATATTGCCTTAAATTTTTTAGGGGAATACTGCGATTTGACCAGGCCTCAAAAGATGCTGGGCTTAATTTAATAGCCTCATCATAAGAATCAATCGCCTCTTGATAGCGCTCTAAATGATTTAAGGCCACCCCTTTATTTAGCCATGCTTCAGGTATATCCCTCTTTAAGGCAATTGCACACTCCAATACCTCAAGAGCAACCTTGTAATTGTTTAAGTCATTTAAAAGGGCGCCTTTATTTATAAGGATATCTGGGTCTTCAGGGTTAATTATTAAAGCTAAATCATATGCGGCAATTGCACCCAGAAGATCTCCTTGCATTGCGCGTATCAGAGCTAAATTAAAAGGAATCCTAGAGTCATCCTGATTGTTTAGTTGCAATTCTTCAAATATTATCCGCGCATCGGAAGATCGATTATTTTGAGCACAAGCAAGCCCAATTTGAAATATTGAATTTTTATTCTCAACATCTTGGCGAATAGTCTCTTGCAATAGTAGATGATTACTATCAAGTTGATTATCGCGAATAGCTTCAATAATTTTCGCAATGAGGGGGGATTGAATGTTGCTCATATAAAAATATTTTTAAACACTCACTCTGGATACCAATACTCATTAACTCTAACCGGCTCCAGAAAATGCTGTTTATTCTTTCGAATGCCAACTATAACAAATTAAAAATGTCTGATTTAAAAGATAAGTATTTTTTATTTGAATGCAAGCTACGTCCCCGTTTGCATCAGTGATGGTAGCGCAACCACCAAGAACTTCAATTAAATAACCACTATTGGCTGGTTTTTTATTACACTAGGTAAACACATTAATATAGCCATCAACCACCTTAAGAAAGTTAGCTATGCATTATTTCATGGAGAATCACGTCAATGTAGTGAGATATGCTCCTTATATTTTTCTAGTATCTATTCTCATTTTTTTTAGCATTGGCTGGATCTTTGGTAAATACCGTCTTCGCATTTCAGACAAGGTAATCGTTCAAGATTATTTAGCATCAGCAATCTTCGGCTTATCCGCTCTTGTTCTCGGTTTTACATTCTCGGGTGCGAATGATCATTTTGATCAACGCGTAAGTCTCATGCGTGCACAAGCGGATGCCATCACTCAAATCTACCAATCTAGTAAGTATCTCGCTCCAAAAGATCAAATTGCAGTACGAAACTCTCTTAAAGAAATCATTGCGGATCGACTATCGATTTATCAAGGTATTCGCACATTCGTAGCACTCAATGAAAATGTAGCCAACTTGGGAAGCAAGTTAAATGAGTTTAATGAATTGATGATGGTGAGCATTCCTCGCGCACCGTCGAATAACAGGGACTTGGCAGATAAGATTTTGAGGCCGCAAGTAGACCGTCTCATGGAGGTCATGAGAGACGGAATGTTAAATTCCAGACACCACCCCCCCGCCATTCTTGAGCGCTTTTTATTTACTCTTCTGACGATTGGCGCACTTTTAAGTGGTTACGCTATGGCAATTAAGAAGGAAGAGGATTGGTTTTTAACCATTATTTATCTGGCGCTCATGGGATTTGCTCTGTATGTCATCTTCGCACTAGAGTTCCCGAATGAACTATTCCCATATGAGGCCTTCAATGCTGACTTATTGCGGACACAAACTCTGTTGCAATAATCTACTGAGAAGCCTATCTTCTTTGATAGCTATTGGATAAATTGTCCTGCAGAACATAGGCAATGCCATTGGCTATTAAAGAAAGGTCTTGATCTAACACTCGGCTACGGTATGTCCAGCCAGCAGGTAATTTCAACTGCTCACTTAATACAGGTAAGTCTTTCATATTCAAGTGTGGGTTGACTATTTGTGAGTATGACTGCATCACATAGACATCTCCTGCAGGAGATGTGAGTTCGTAAACAGCACTACCAGCTCTGTAGATAAAATTAGTTATGCGGTTAATTTCATTAGGGGTGAAGTTTTTGCTGCCCATGAGTTGCTTAAACAAGCTCAACTGTACCGTTGCACGTAAATTCATCTCAATGCCACCAAAGGATTCTTTTACATCATTCACGGTATTGCCTGCTGCTTGAATTTCATCCATCGTCCAATAGCGTGGGCCATTTAAATAAACAAATGAGACGTCAAAATTTTGGGCGATAGATTCTTTATTGAGTGCGTGCCACTGGGTTTCAGGACAAAGATTAAGGCCTTGAGTATTAAAAACTTTCACCTCCAGTTTGAGCCAGTCGCGCTTACCCATCAGCACCTCACAATAGCGCTGGTTACGAAGATTGGAAATGCTCTTTTGATATGAGAATTCAGGTTTGGCAGGTTGGGCAATTACATCACCAGAACCTGAGAAATAGACCATGAAGACTAAAAACACACTAATACAGTGAGTTGCCAGATTGCGACCAGTCATATTGATGCCCATTTAAAGGTAAATTTTGATACAGCTTACACCCAAATAAAAACGCCCGGTCTTTTGAACCAGGCGTTTTTTACTTCTTCAGCTAGATTGCCGAGGAAATTGACAGCTATTACATCATGCCGCCCATTCCACCCATGCCGCCCATGCCGCCCATATCAGGCATACCGCCAGCACCAGATTCATCTTTTGGTGCTTCGGAGATTGCGCAATCGGTAGTCAATAACAAGCCAGCAACAGAAGCCGCATTTACCAATGCAGTTTTTGTTACCTTAGTTGGATCAATAACGCCTTGCGCAACGAGGTCACCGTATTCACCAGTAGCTGCGTTGTAGCCGTTATTACCTGTGCTTGCTTGTACTGCATTAACAACTACACCAGCATCTTCACCAGCATTGCTAACGATCGTACGTAATGGCTCTTGCATTGCGCGCAATACGATGCTGATACCAGCGTCTTGATCAGCGTTATCGCCTTTCAAGCCCTTGATACCTTGCATTGCACGAATCAGAGCAACGCCACCACCAGGAACAATACCTTCTTCAACGGCTGCACGAGTTGCATGTAATGCATCATCAACACGAGCCTTCTTCTCCTTCATCTCTACTTCAGTAGCAGCGCCAACACGAATCACTGCAACACCGCCAGCCAATTTGGCTACGCGCTCTTGCAATTTTTCTTTGTCGTAGTCGCTAGTCGCTTCTTCGATCTGAACACGAATGTTCTTCACACGAGCTTCAATCGCTTTAGCATCGCCAGCACCGTCAATGATGATGGTGTTTTCTTTACCTACTTCGATACGCTTTGCTTGACCCAAGTGCTCAAGAGTTGTTTTCTCGAGTGTGAGACCAATTTCTTCAGCGATCACTGTACCGCCAGTCAAAATCGCGATGTCTTCCAACATGGCTTTACGACGATCGCCGAATCCTGGAGCCTTAACGGCGCAGGTCTTGATGATGCCGCGAATGTTGTTTACAACCAAAGTTGCCAAGGCTTCGCCTTCAACATCTTCTGCAATGATCAACAATGGACGACCAGACTTCGCTACTTGCTCAAGCACTGGGAGCAAATCACGGATGTTGGCGATCTTTTTGTCAAACAAGAGCACGTATGGGCTTTCCAATACGGCAACTTGCTTTTCTGGTTGATTAATGAAGTACGGGGAAAGATAGCCGCGGTCAAACTGCATACCCTCAACCACTTCCAACTCATCTTCCAAAGACTTGCCATCTTCAACAGTGATAACACCTTCTTTGCCTACTTTTTCCATTGCTTCTGCAATGCGTTGACCAATACTATGGTCGCTGTTTGCAGAGATAGAGCCTACTTGAGCAATTTCTTTAGTAGTTGTGCAAGGCTTGCTAATTTTTGCGAGCTCTTCGATTGCAGCTGTCACAGCTTTATCGATACCGCGCTTCAAGTCCATTGGGTTATGGCCTGAAACAACATACTTCATGCCTTCGCGCACGATAGACTGAGCCAATACAGTAGCGGTAGTTGTACCATCACCAGCGATGTCTGCAGTTTTGGAAGCAACTTCCTTAACCATCTGTGCACCCATATTCTGGAGCTTGTCTTTCAGTTCGATTTCTTTTGCTACAGATACACCGTCTTTAGTGATAGTTGGTCCACCAAATGAACGCTCAATCACCACATTGCGACCTTTTGGTCCCAAAGTTGTTTTCACTGCATTAGCAAGAATGTTGACGCCTTCGACCATCTTGGTGCGGGCGCTATCTCCAAATACAACGTCTTTTGCTGCCATGATTAAATTCCTCTCTTAAATACCGAAATTACTTCTGTACAACAGCCATGATGTCGTCTTCACGCATCACGATGAGTTCTTCGCTGTCAACTTTGACCGTTTGACCTGCATATTTACCAAACAACACACGGTCGCCTACTTTGACGTCAGGTGCGTTTAATTTGCCACTGTCATCGCGCTTGCCTGGGCCTACTGCCAATACTTCACCTTGATCCGGTTTTTCTGCAGCAGCGTCAGGAATGATGATTCCGGAAGCAGTTTTTGATTCTTGATCTAAACGCTTGATGATTACGCGATCATGTAAGGGACGCAAATTCATCTCTTCTCCTATGTTAGTAAGTGTTAACTATTTAAATAAACTATAAAAAACAATGCTTTACAGCCTCATTACCCGCGAAATAAAGGTAATTTACTGATAAATAACCTTTTTAGCACTCGCGTGTAGAGAGTGCTGATTATATAGGTCTAATTCCCGAGATTTCAAGGGTGGATCGCCATAAATTCTTTAAGGATTTAGCCTCTTTTTATAATGGGGACAGGTTGGTAGGACTGTTCCTACAGATAAATCAACCCAAAGCCCTTACCGCTCCAATCCGTCCTGCCTAGACTGGACAGTCACTGATTGGAGAATGCTGATGAGCCCGAAATCCCGGCTGTACACGCTTGTAAAGGCATGGAAGAACAAACCCTTCCAAGAAGTACGTGACGCCTGTGGCGACCCCTGGCTTGGCCTTAGTAGCCAAGCCCTAGAAGAACACCAATCTTGGTCCAAGCGACAAGCGATTAGTCATGAACCAATTTTTAACTGCAAGGGCACAAAACTGACAGGATCTTTATTTAGACCGCTACTGACAGCAACTGATATGCAATTACTTCGTCTTTTCATGGAAGGCTTAGACACAATTGCCTATTGGTATCGTAGCGGTCGCTTTATCCCTGGAATCCTGCCAGTACCCAGCCACGCCATAGCCTCTGGTAGCTATGTAGACGCGATGACTGAATTAATTTTGAACTCACGTCTACCAGTGGGTCTAGTGACTATTGGAATTTCATCTATCCCTGAATCTGATGCCACCGGTGCATTCAAAGAGGGTTTGCTGCGTTTGCGACGTCTTGGTGTCTTGCTTCATTTCCTGAAATTTTCTGGCAGCATCGAGGAATTGCATTGGGTAACAGAGATGCAGTTAGAAGGTGTTCATATTGATATGGGTAAGATTCGTGAACGTCAACTGGCGAGCGACGTGCTCTCTCAACTAAGGCAATCAACTTACTCACCAACACAAATTTATGCCAGCAATATTGGACTGGTAAAAGATTTAGAGCGTGCTTCTAAGCTAATAGCAGATCACTCTTACGGCAGCATCATGATGTCTCCCGTAAGTCGCCATCAAATGCTACAGATTGACGATAGCCGAATCGCAAAAGCCATTTTTTCGCTGCACCCTCATCCACACCCAAACCAAAACGGAGACAAGTAATGAGAAAACGCGTGATGTTAGTAGATGACCATCCAGCAATGCTGATGGCTCTTAAAAGTATGTTGCAAGACCAGTTGTTATTTGAAATTGCAGGGCAAGCTCAGAATGGTGAAGAGTGCCTCAGATCCATGAAAGAGGTAAATCCCAATATGGTTATTCTAGATCTAGATATGCCCAAAACAGATGGGTTTGATGTTATTCGTCGTATTGGCTTGATGTATCCCGATGTACGAATGCTAGTCCTTTCTAGCATGGACGAAGCAGTCTATGGTGGAAGGGTTCGATCATTAGGTGGACATGGGTTCGTCAATAAAACCGCAGGTGCTGATGTCATTCTGGCTGCCTGTGTTGCGATCTCTCAGGGTTACAACTTTTTTACCCATGGAAAAAATGGTAATAGCTCATTGAGCGATAACGATAAGTTGGCACTGATATCCGATCGCGAGCTTCAAGTCATGAAATACCTCGGAAAAGGTAATACCAATCAACAGATATCTGACATGTTGCATATCAGCAATAAAACAGTAGCCACATACAAAACCAGAGTCTTCGACAAACTAGGCATAAATAATATTGCTGACCTGATTTTGTTCTGCCGCATGAATAACATTATCGAGAGCTAACAGCGTGCGTCGATCCATCACCCGTATTGCCTTCTTCACATTACTAAATGGATTATTAGGCAATTCATATGCAAATTTACTCGGCTCTGCAGAGCAGAGGTGGATCGATGCGCATCCTGTAGTACGTTTTAGCATTCATGAGAAGTACGCGCCCTATTTAGAAACTAATGAACGCGGTGAATCTGGGGTCTTTCACAGCCTACTAAGCAAACTCAGTCGTTACACCAAACAAGAATATCTACCGAAGTGGCGCAAAAGCGATCAAGAAGGACTCCAACAGCTTGCCAATGGAGAGGTGGATTTCATCATTGATCCACCCACATTAAGTGATGATTATCTCAAGTTTGGCTCCCTTTCAGAGGCAATCTTTTGGGGTCACGACGCTATTGTTACAAAGCGCCCAAAGAATGATGCGCCCATTAAACCAAGCAATATCGCGTACTTTGATCGTGGCTTTGAAAATCCCCCAATCCCAACCAATTCCATGGGAGATATTTCCAGCTCTGCAGAGAGATTAGTTGTCGCTCTTCTTAAAAACGATATTGAAGCAGTCGTATTGCCAATTAGGCTAGCGCAGCAACTCATTCATAAATTCAATGGCGATCAACTACAGGTTGATGGCTTATACAGCCGGGAGCCATTTGAATACCGTTGGTTTGTCCCGCATCAGCACGAGGCTTTACATGGCGTACTAGGGCGCTTTCTGAATAACTTAGATCCAGTTGCATCCCGCCAACTTTTTAAACTTAATATATCTACACTTGAGACGGGCCATACTGCCCCGTCAAAATCGATGCCTTGGTTCACCGCTTTAGGAATTCTGCTAATAGGCTCTTTCCTAATCTGGCGCATGTATCAAAAACAATCTATGCAAAAAGAAGAGGCTCAACAACTAATGTCATCCAAAGAGCGGGCTGAAAATGCAAACGCAGCGAAGTCCGCCTTTCTTGCAACCATGAGCCACGAAATTCGTACGCCTATGAATGCAATTTTAGGGGTACAGGAATTATTACTGAACAGCCCCCTCCCAAAAAATGAAAAGACTCTGCTGAAGAGTGCTCATTCATCAGCAGAATGTTTATTGGGGATCTTGAATCAAGTATTAGATCTTTCGAAAATTGAAGCGGGAAAGCTCACTCTGAATATTGAACCTTGCAACCTGAATGCCTTGATTGATGATATTGATTCGACATTCTCAACAGTTGCCCAAAGGCAAGGTCTAAAACTTCACACTTCTAAAGATCCGCGCGTTGCAGAGGTTTTACTGCTAGATTCACTACGCTTACGTCAAATACTACAAAATCTCATTAGCAATGCGATTAAATTCACCAACCATGGTGAAATCTATTTCTCCATCAGCGTATTGGCAGATGATCATGCTGGTCAGCTCATTGAATTTAGAGTAATTGATACAGGCATTGGCATGGGACAAGAGGAGATCGAAATTGCACTGCAAGCCTTTGAACAAATACCTGGAAATGCCGAACAACCAAATGGGACGGGTCTTGGCTTAACCATCAGCAACCACTTAGTCACCTCCATGAATGGTCAGCTCCTCTTTGAGAGTGCACCTGGCTTTGGTAGCAATATCCATTTTTGTCTTGCTTTTCCACGTACCAGTATTGCAGCGACCAGATCCCCCATGCCAAATAGCACTGGCTGTATCAGGAAGTTAGTCCCTAAGGATATAGAAAGTAATGCACGTCCATTGCAAGCATTGGTTGTGGAAGATCATCCAGCAAGTCGCCAAATAATTTCACTCCAACTCCAGGCGCTAGGCATTGATCCCTCAGTTTGTGATAACGCCATTACCGCACTAGATTTAATTCAGCAAAAGCATTTTGATCTTCTCCTAACAGATCAATCCATTCCCGGCATGCAGGGTTCTGATCTTGCTAAACACTTACGTGATGCAGGATACCAAGATCTCGTCATCATCGGAATTACCGCTGATATTTATGCGCTAGAGTCTCGTCATCAGTTCTTAGCTGCCGGCATGAACGGCGTCCTCATAAAACCTTTAAGTCTAATGACCTTAGAAAATGAACTCTCACGTTATTTTAAAACTGAGGAAATTAGTAACAGAGTATTACCCGCCAAGAATCAGGAAGAATATTCCTTTGATGCCTTTCAAAATCTGCTACGGAAAAGTCCAGAGTACATTTTGATCATTCTGGAAGAAATTAAACAAGTTCATGATGAGGTCCTATTTGCGCTCAAGAATAAGGATTTAGATAAGACTTGCTTTAAGCGTATGGTTCATAAAGTAAAGGGTGGCGCGCAACTCCTGAGCGCCACAAAATTTGTTGAATCCTGCGAAGCTCTTGAGCAGGAAGGAAATTTAGTTGAGCAAGCCACTACCCTCACCCGATTATTAGAAGATCAAAATCAAGTTATCAATCACTATCAATCTAGATATTCAGAGCACTAGGTAATCACTTTGAGCAATGTGGGTTTATCCTATGGGTAATGCGCCTCCATTTAATTTGCCAGTCCGCCTTTGCTGCAGCCTTCCTTTGGCTTCCTAGTTCGCTAGTCCTTGCCAATGAGACGCCGCCCTTGGCTATTCCCCAAGTTGTATTTAGTAGTCTAGAGCGCAATCAAATTCCAAAAGATGCAGTGAGTATTTCGGTTACAGAGATCGAACCTGGACGACCTGGTAAGCATCTAGCAAAAAAGATTCTAGATTGGCGGTCTAACGATCCAATGAACCCCGCCTCAACTATGAAGTTATTTACTACGCTTACAGGCTTAGATATTTTGGGGCCGCAATATCGTTGGCGTACAAATGTCTATAGCGATGGTGTAATTCGTCAGGGAGTATTGAAGGGCAATCTGTATTTGCAAGGCACAGGCGATCCCAAACTTGTTCCTGAAGAGTTAGCCAAGATGATGAAAGAGCTTCAAGGCCTAGGCATTCAGAAGATTGATGGCAATTTATTCTTTGATCGTAGCGCTTATGCGCCAACTGTCATGGAGCACAACACGATTGATGGCGAGTCTTTACGTGCCTATAACGTTCCACCAGATCCGCTGCTTTATGCATTTAGAACACTCTCATTTCAGATTGGAAAATCTAAAACAGCAGACTTTATCGATATTAGCTATACGCCAGCACTGTCACAACTCAAGGTATCCAATCAAATGCAGTTGGTTGATCGCCCGTGTGATAACTGGAAAAGTGATATTCGCTTTAATTTAGATCCAGAAGGCATTAGCAACACCGATCAGCCCCTAACCGCTCAGTTCTCTGGAGCATTTCCCGGATCATGTAGGGGTGTGAACTTTAACGTTGTTGCTCTTGATGCCAATACCTTCCTTACTCAAGGCTTTGCTGCTGCATGGGAACGAGCTGGTGGGACTTGGGTCCAAGCTCCAGTTGGCAAAAACGGAAGTGTGCCACTAGCAGCACGATTACTTCTGCAGTTTGAGGGCATTGCACTAGCGGATGATGTATTGGATATCAATAAATACTCGAATAACGTGATGGCTCGCCAACTGCTATTAACTTTAGCTTTGGAGAAAATGGGAAAACCTGCTACGACCGCTAATGGTGAGCTTGTTATGCAAAGTTGGCTCAAACAAAATGGCCTGGACTTTCAGGGTCTAGTTATTGAGAATGGCTCTGGTCTGTCGCGCAATGAAGCTATCTCTGCTAGTCAGATGAATCAACTCTTGTTGACTGCACGTAATTTACCCGTAGGCGATATTTTTTATAACAGTCTTCCGATTGCCGGTACTGATGGCACTATGCGTAACCGCCTTATGGGTCAGTTACGTAAGTTTTTGCATCTCAAGAAAAAGCCTGAGGCCCGAATCAAAACGGGCTCACTTGTGGATGTACGTGCAATCTCGGGTTACGTCTTGAGTAAGTCCGGCAAAATGTATGCAGTAACTTCATTCATTAACCACCCTAATGCATGGAGAGGTTTAGAAGCGCACGATCAGTTACTAGCGTGGCTGCTTGAAGATGGTCCGGAACCAAAACACGCACGCTGAAGACGATCTCTAACGCCATCCCAATTTTCGCCTGCTGGTGGCTCAGGGAACAAAATCAAGTCCCACCCCTGCTGATCCAAGTCACGCAGAGTGCGATATAGACGACTAGCAAAGGTATTTGGGTCGCTAGAAACAATGATTTCTTCTGCATCGATTGATGGGTGATCCTCCAAAACCAAAGAAGATTCAGAATCCCAAACTACAACCGCAACTTGTGACTTTGTATCAGGATATTCACTCAAAGCATCCAATACGCGGCCAGAAGCATATAGACGCAAAGGGGTTGTAGGTGCGTAATGAGCTTTAAGACTTCCAGAGACTCTAGGCAGATCTTCCTTTGCTCCATGGCCTTCTAAGTTATCCTGTAATTCACCAACTTGATATACCTTTACTCCTGTCCTTGCAAAGATCTCACTTGGAGTAATCGCGCCAGGCCTCAGAAGGACTGCTTTATCGCCTGAGGATAAGTCAATGATGGTTGACTCGATGCCAACCTCACAATCACCGCCATCCAAGACCATCAAATCCAGCATACCTTCAAATTCACTTCGGACATCTGCAGCGCTGGTAGGCGATACCTTACCAAAACGATTAGCCGAGGGAGCTACAACACCACCTTTAAATTTACGCAATAGTTCTTGAGCAATTGGATGAGCGGGAGCCCGAATTGCCACCGTGTCTTGACCACCAGTCAGCTCATTTAAAACATTTTTATCTTTTTTAAAGACCAACGTTAATGGCCCAGGCCAAAAAGCATTAATTAACCTTAAGGCTTCTTCAGATAAATCCCTTGCCCATGGTGCCAGGAGCGCAACCCAATCAATTTGGGCTTGATCAAATTTATCTGGTGCAGCTAGATGGACGATCAAGGGATGATTTGAGGGGCGACCCTTGGTGGTGAAAATTTTCTTGATGGCCTCAGGATTTTTAGCATCTGCACCCAAGCCATAAACCGTCTCCGTGGGGAATGCAACCAATCCACCATCACGCAAGGTTTGTACTGCTTCATTGATCACTGCAGAAGATTGCAGTGGGGTACTGTCTGCGGACATTTCTAGGGCTCGATCCCTAATTCAGTAGCAACGGCTGCGCAATTTTGGCGAGCCTCATTAAGTGCTTCGCCCAGACAATTGATATGCCCCATTTTTCTACCAATGCGTGGCTCAGATTTTCCATATAGATGTAGCTTTGCATCAGGATGAGCAAGAACTTTATTCCATGCAGGTTCACGGGCTTTATCTTCGCTGCCTTCAAACCAGAGATCGCCTAATAAATTGAGCATCGATACAGGCGCAAGCAGGCGCGTATCACCCAAAGGCAACCTTGCCATTGCTCTTACTTGTTGCTCAAACTGACTGCTGACACAAGCATCCATGGTGTAGTGACCAGAGTTGTGTGGACGTGGTGCAATTTCATTAGCAACAATATCACCACTCTTCAGAACAAAGAATTCAACACAAAGAACGCCAACATAATCAATCTTCCGAATCAGCGCTTTAGCTGCATCAATAATTTTCTTCTCTTGGGCAGGCTTTAATGATGGAGCTGGAACAGTAGAGGTATGCAAAATACCATCGCGATGAATATTTTGAGAAACGGGGTAAGCCACCACCGCATCATCATATCCACGAACAACAAGTGCTGATACTTCAAAATCTAACTCCATGCGTTTTTCAAGGACGCAAGGAACTTTACTTAGTTCCGCCCAAGCCGCTGGTAAATCAGCAACCGTGTAAACGGTAATTTGACCTTTACCGTCATAACCCATACGGGCAGTCTTTAGAATTCCAGGGAATAAATCTGTTGGAAGATGAGCAATATCAGCATCATGCTCCAGGACTGCATAGGGAGCTGGGCCAATGTTCGTCTCAGTTTTCCAGGTTGCCAGAAATTTTTTCTCAGCTACCCGATTCTGCGCTAAAGAAACGCAACTACTACGTGGTGCGACAAAGACACCTAAAGCCTCTAACTCATCAAGCGCTTGCGCGGAAACATTTTCAAATTCAGTACTGACAGATGTGCACAAAGCAGCCATCTCTTTTAAAGCAGCACTATCAGTGTATTCGGCTTGAATAAATTTTTCGGCAATAGAGCCTGCAGGACTATCCGAGCCTGGATCAAGTACGCAAACTTTATACCCCATCGCTTGAGCAGCCTGAGTAAACATCCGACCTAGTTGACCGCCACCTAATATTCCTAAATATGAACCCGGTAAGATGGGTTCCATGCGATCTGCCATGTAATTAATATCCCGGCAAATTCATTGAACGTGCGGTATCAGACTGCTTCGCACGGAAATCTTCTAAACGCTTCGCTAAATCAGCGTCATGTAATGCTAAACCAGCAATGACATGCAAAGCGGCATTGGCTGCACCAGCCTCACCAATTGCAAAAGTGGCAACTGGAATGCCTTTAGGCATTTGCACAATAGAGTAAAGAGAATCTTCGCCACGCAAATACTTGCTGGCAACAGGAACGCCATACACTGGAACAATAGTCTTGGACGCCAACATACCTGGCAAATGGGCTGCGCCACCTGCGCCAGCAATAATGGCTTGCAAACCATTGATTTGTGCTTTTTCAGCGTACTGAAACATGTCATCTGGCATGCGGTGTGCGGAGAGTACTTTGGCTTCGTGAGCAATACCAAATTGCTCGAGCATTTGAGCGGCATGCTGCATGGTGTCCCAATCTGAATTGGATCCCATGACTATTCCGACGATTGGCTTCTTGCTCATTTACCTCTCCAAATACTTTTAATATTCTCTAAGGACTCTATTATCCCTGAGTTAGGCGTGTCAGTGCTTCGCGATATTTTTGGGCAGTTTTTTCAATCACATCAGCTGGTAATTGTGGTGCAGGGGCTGTTTTAGGCCATAGCTTCCCGTTTACCTCGGCCGTTTCAAGCCAATCACGGACAAACTGCTTGTCGTAGGAAGGTGGATTTGAGCCTACATAATAGGTCTCTGCCGGCCAGAAGCGAGAAGAGTCTGCTGTGAGGATCTCATCCATCAACACCAATTGCCCATTAGCGTCTAAACCAAATTCAAATTTAGTATCGGCAATGATGATCCCACGAGTGGCTGCATATTCTGAAGCTTCTTTATATAAACGAATACTCACTTCGCGGATTTGATTGGCTAACTTTTCACCAATCATTTCAATTACTTTTTCAAAAGAGATATTTTCGTCATGCTCACCCATTTCAGCCTTGGCAGCAGGTGTAAAAATAGGCTCTGGTAATTTTTGTGCATTCTCTAGACCTTCCGGCAGAGCAATGCCGCACACCTTGCCAGTTTCTTTGTAGTCTTTCCAACCGCTACCAGCCAGATAGCCGCGCACTACCGCCTCAACTAATATTGGCTTCAAGCGCTTAGCTACTACAGCACGTCCTTTTACTTGATCCACCTCATCGGGAGTTACTACCGAAGCAGGATCAATACCAGTTAGATGATTAGGAATGACAGATGCCAATTTATCAAACCAAAAATTTGCCATTTGATTTAAGACAATGCCTTTTTCAGGAATGGGCTCGCCCATCACCACATCAAATGCAGAGAGGCGGTCAGTCGTAATCATGAGTAACTTGTCGTCATCTAAAGCATAGACATCGCGTACCTTGCCTTTAGATAGTAAAGGCAAAGACTTAATCGAGGTAGCGTACAAAGCAGGCATAGTTAAATCACTTCACAATTTGAGTTAATTTGCCGCTCTTATATAACTCAGCCATCTTCTCTAAAGAAATGGGCTTAATTTTGGAGGCTTGACCAGCAGAGCCAAAAGCTTGGAAGCGGGCAATACATACTTTCTTAGCGGCCTCACGGGCTGGCTTCAAGTAATCCCGGGGATCAAACTTGGTTGGATTCTCAATAAAGTAACGACGGATCGCACCAGTCATTGCTAAACGGATATCGGTATCGATATTGATCTTACGTACACCATTCTTGATGCCCTCTTGAATTTCTTCAACAGGAACACCGTAAGTCTCTTTCATATCCCCACCGAATTCACGAATCTCGGCAAGCAATTCTTGAGGAACACTAGAGGAGCCATGCATCACCAAGTGAGTATTTGGAATGCGCGCATGGATTTCTTTAATACGATCGATGGCTAGGATGTCGCCTGTAGGCTTCTTCGTAAATTTATATGCGCCATGGCTGGTACCAATTGCAATCGCCAGTGCATCGCACTGAGTTGCCTTGACAAAATCAGCCGCTTGTTCCACGTCAGTCAATAATTGTTCGCGAGTCATTTTGCCATCAGCACCATGACCATCCTCTTTGTCGCCCTGCATAGTCTCAAGTGAGCCCAATACACCTAACTCAGCTTCAACCGTAACTCCAATGGAGTGGGAGAACTTTACCACCTCTTTGGATACGTCTACGTTGTACTCATAGCTAGCAACCGATTTACCATCAGCCTCCAAGGAACCATCCATCATCACACTGGTAAAACCACTCTTAATCGCAGCCATACAAACAGCTGGGCTTTGACCATGATCTTGATGCATCACTACCGGAATGTGTGGATAAGCCTCAACTGCAGCAGAAATCAGGTGGCGTAAGAACGCTTCGCCAGCATACTTACGCGCGCCAGCAGAAGCCTGCATGATTACTGGAGAATCCGCCTCGTTTGCCGCTTCCATAATTGCTGTGACTTGCTCTAAGTTATTCACGTTAAATGCTGGCAGGCCGTAACCATTTTCAGCAGCATGATCCAAGAGTTGTCTTAAAGATACTAAAGCCATGATGTTCTCTTAATAAATAGTAATAAGGTTAAAAATAGATCTGAGTTCATAGTGAATTACTTCACATGAATAATCTTGAGGGTATTCGTTCCACCAGGCTCACCCATTGGCTCCCCAGAAGTCAATACCACTGTATCGCCAGCCTTGACTGCGCCTACTTTTTTCAAACATGCCTCAACCTCTTGAAGTGCAGTATCGCGATCTTTGGTGTAATCCAAGCCGATCGGAGTGACATTACGATAGGTACTCAGGGCACGCTGGGTGGCAAGCTTTGAAGTCAAAGCAAAAATGGGAACGTGAATATTGTGACGGCTCATCCAAATTGCAGTAGAGCCCGAATCTGTTAGAGCTGCAATCGCATTGGCATGCAAGTGATGGGCTGTAAATAAAGCCCCTAAAGCAATCGTTTGATCAATACGCGCAAATGTTTGATCCAGAAAATCGGTATCCAATTTCACGGGGTCTGACTTTTCTGCTTCAACGCAGATCTCCGCCATGGCTTTGATAGTCTGAACCGGATACATACCCGCAGCAGACTCAGCAGATAACATGACAGCGTCGGTACCATCCAATACCGCATTAGCAACGTCACTGACTTCTGCGCGTGTTGGAACTGGAGCATTGATCATGGACTCCATCATTTGCGTGGCGGTAATCGTAAATTTATCCGCCTCACGTGCCCACTTAATCATGCGTTTTTGTAAAGCAGGAACAGCTGCGTTGCCAACTTCGATCGCAAGGTCTCCGCGTGCAACCATAATGCCGTCGCTCTCAGCAATAATGCTTTTGAGTGCTTCTGACTCAATCGCCTCAGCACGCTCTACCTTAGCAATCGTTCTCACTTTTCCTACGCCATATTTCGCGCTAGCGGCATCAGCCAACTTACGGGCATAAGCCATGTCGGCACCATCTTTAGGAAAACTAATTGCCAAAAAATCGACGCCCATGGCAATCGCCGCATCTAAGTCTGCAATATCTTTTTCAGTCAGTGCGGGAGCAGTTAAACCGCCGCCAGCACGATTGATGCCTTTGTTGTTGGATAGAGGTCCGCCTTGCTCAACGATGGTGAAAATCTCACCACCCTTAACGCTATCTACCGTGAGAACAACTAAACCATCGTTTAACAGAAGGCGATCACCGGGGTTCACATCACCTGGCAGCTCTTTGTAATCAAGGCCTACTTTGGCTTGATCTCCAAGTTCACAAGCTACATCCAAGGTAAATTTATCCCCTTCCTTAAGAAGAATTTTGCTATCCACAAATTTACCAACCCGAATTTTAGGGCCTTGTAAGTCAGCCATGATGCCAACCTCTTTACCAGCTTCAGCGGAGATAGTGCGCACCAAATCATGACGCGCTTTATGGTCGGCAACAGTGCCGTGTGAGAAGTTCATTCGCACCACATCCACGCCAGCACGAATCATGTCACGCAAGACTTCAGGCTTTTCAGAGGCTGGCCCTAAGGTTGCAATGATCTTTGTTGCTCTCAACATATTTAGTCTTTCGCTCTTTCAGCAAGTACTGCAAAGGCTGGCAAAGTTTTGCCTTCTAAGAATTCTAAGAAGGCGCCACCGCCAGTAGAGATGTAATCCACTTGATTCTCAATGCCGTACTTGGCAATCGCCGCCAAAGTATCGCCACCGCCAGCAATTGAAAATGCCGGTGAGTGCGCAATAGCTGCAGCTAGCATTTTGGTGCCACCACCAAATTGATCGATTTCAAATACGCCCAATGGGCCGTTCCAAACAATCGTGCCAGCATGAGCGAGCATGATTGATAAACGCGCAGCGGTCTTCGGGCCAATATCCAAAATCATGTCATCTTCTGCAACCTGATCTGCAGGTACGCGGTTTGCGCGGGCTAATGGAGATAAGTCATTCGCGACAACAACGTCTTCTGGAATGGGTACATGAGCGCCACGCTTTTCCATGATCTCCATAATTTCTCTAGCCTCATCAACCAAATCAGGCTCAGCCAACGATTTACCAATTGGCAAACCTTTGGCTAACATGAAGGTGTTAGCAATGCCGCCACCAACAATGAGTTCGTCTACTTTTTCAGAAAGCGCCTTCAGAATCGTCAACTTCGATGACACTTTAGAGCCCGCAACAATGGCCACCAAAGGGCGTTTAGGACTTGCTAATGCACGACTCAGCGCATCCAATTCAGCAGCCATCAAAGGTCCAGCACATGCAACAGGCGCAAATTTTGCTACTCCATGAGTAGTTGCTTCAGCACGATGTGCTGTTCCAAATGCATCGTTGACATACACATCACACAAAGCAGCAATCTTTTTTGCTAACTCATCATTATTCTTTTTTTCACCCACATTCAGGCGACAGTTTTCCAGTAATACCAACTCGCCTGGATTGACTTCAAAGCCGCCATTAACCCAATTGCTAATTAAAGGAACCTTACGGTTTAATAAATTGGCAATCCGATCTGCTACCGGCGCCAAACTATATTCAGGTTTAAATTCCCCTTCTGTTGGACGCCCTAAATGGGAAGTCACCATCACAGCAGCCCCTGCATCCAAACACATCTGCACCGCCGGCATAGATGCCCGGATGCGAGTGTCTTCAGTAATGTTTCCAGCCTCATCTTGTGGAACATTCAGGTCGGCGCGAATAAACACCCGCTTACCCTTTAATTGACCTGATTGGGCTAATTCGCTTAGACGCTTAACTTGAAATAAGGATTCCGGCATGAGTTTGGGTAAATTAGTGGTTTATGGGGAATATTCCATTCTAAATGCTCTAGCCTATCCGCCCGAGGTTCTGAGCCGACAGACTGGTCTGCCTGCTCTACAATAAGGACTTAAATACTTTCTGGGCCGAGGGAGTATGTCCTGTCAGCCCAGTAACCTGCTAAAACCGCTTTTAAAGATACTTAACAGACACAAAAGGTAGAAAAAATGTCGATGTCCGACCGCGATGGCTTTATTTGGACTGATGGGAAGCTAATTCCTTGGCGTGAAGCCAATGTTCACGTGTTAACGCATAGCCTACATTATGGAATGGGCGTTTTTGAGGGCATCCGAGCCTATAAAACACCTCAGGGAACGGCCGTTTTCCGCCTCCCAGAGCACGTAAAGCGCCTCTTTAACGGCACCAAGATCTTCCAAATGAACATGCCCTTCACCCCAGAAGAGATCAGCAAGGGCATTATTGACGTGGTAAACAGCAATAAGCTGGAAGCCTGCTATATCCGCCCAATTATCTTTATTGGCTCCCAAAAGCTTGGGATATCCCCTAAGGGCAACAGTATTCATACCTCAATTGCAGCCTGGGAATGGGGTGCCTATTTGGGCGAAGATGGCTTAAATAAGGGCATTCGGGTTAAAACCTCCTCATTTACACGCCACTTTGTAAATTCCTCGTTAGTGCGTGCCAAGGCCTCTGGCTACTACATCAACTCCATTTTGGCTAATCAAGAAGTAACCGCCAATGGATATGACGAAGCTTTATTGCTCGATACCGAAGGCTATGTTTCTGAAGGCTCTGGCGAAAATCTATTTATGGTTCGCAATGGGATTGTGTATACACCAGACCTTGCTTCATGCTTAGATGGCATCACACGTGATTCTGTAATTCAGATTGCTAAAGACCTCGGTTATGAAGTTCGTGAAAAACGCATTACTCGCGACGAAGTTTATTCTGCTGATGAAGCATTCTTTACCGGCACAGCTGCTGAAGTTACTCCAATTCGGGAGTTGGACGATCGCACGATTGGTGATGGCAAGCGCGGACCAATCACCGAGAAAATTCAGAAGACCTATTTCGATGCGGTGTATGGCAGAAATGATCAGTACAAATCTTGGCTCACTTACGTTAAGTAATTTGCAATTAGGAAACAGCACATGACTCAAGCTCAAGTGGTAATGGTAGATGGTAAAGATTTACCTCTACATTGCCCTACCAACAAAACTCCCGCATGGAATTCGCACCCGCGCGTTTTTCTAGATATCACTAAAACCGGCGAAGCCAAGTGCCCTTACTGTGGCGCAGAGTACAAACTCATTCCCGGCACAGAGCCGCACGGTCACTAAGTCTTATCAGCACCTCACCATGAGGTGCTGAATCGGGATACATTACATGCACAGTATTCTGATCATTGCCCCAAACTGGATTGGGGATGCGGTAATGACTCAGCCTTTATTGGCAAACCTCAAAGAGCAATTTCCAGAATCTAAAATCGATGTACTTGCCAGCACTTGGGTGGCGCCCATTTATAGAGCCTGCTCAGAAATTCACGAAGTCATCGAAGCAAAGTTTGAGCATAAGCAATTGCAGTGGGGTTTGCGAAAAAAGCTTGCTAAAGAACTTTCGACTAAAAAATATCAAGCCTGTTTTATATTGCCCAATAGTTTTAAGTCTGCACTCATACCCTGGCTTGCCAATATTCCCTTTCGGATTGGCTATCGCGGCGAGTTACGTTTTGGTTTTATTAACTTAGCGCTAGATAACCCAAGTAAATTTAATCGCCCACCTATGGTCGAGCACTATCTTGCATTAGGTCAACTTCTTAAGGAAGAGTCGGCCTCTGCATCAAATAAAGAACGCATCCCCCAATTAAATGTTTCTAATGCAGCAAACAAGTCTGTTCAGGCTAAGCTACAAAATACCAAGATTGATACCGGCAATATTTACATCATGTGTCCCGGCGCTGAATATGGATCAACCAAGCGCTGGCCAACCAGTCACTTTGCGCAACTGGCACAGCGATTAATTGCCGACAACCCAACTAAGCAAATCATTCTGTTGGGCAGCAAAGGTGATCATGTGCTTGCACAAGAAATTCAATCTAAGGCAAATCAGGATAGTCATATCCATAACTGGTGCGGCGAGACCTCCCTGGACGAAGCAATTGCACTAATTGGCATGAGTAAGGCAGTGATCAGTAATGACTCAGGATTAATGCATATTGCTGCAGCCCTCGCAATTCCTCAGGTGGCTATTTTTGGCTCAAGTGATCCGGCTCACACGCCCCCTCTATCTGACAAAGCAAAGGTCATTTGGCTAAACCTGCCATGTAGCCCATGTCATAAAAGAGCATGCCCTCTAGGTCATCTTAAGTGCTTAAATGACATCCAATCGGAACAAGTATTCGCTACACTGAATACACTCCAGCCTTAACCCAGGAACAGTAAGCCATGACCAAACTTGCCAGACTCTTTCATAATGCAGATGATGTAGTAGAAGCATGGCGAGATGCTCTCAGACATCGCGACGTTCAAAGCGCTCTGGATATTTGGTTAGACGATGATGCTATTACTTGCGTCCTCCCAGAGGGTCATCGCCTAACTGGTCATGCAGAAATTCGGGAAGGCTTAGAAAGACTTCTTTCCAAACAACCTCTATTTTTAGAACCGATTGCCTGCATTAGCCACTCCGTTTTAGGTGCGGCCGTATATGACACCACTGAAGCAGTTCACCTCAGAGCCGACCAAGTAGAGGCAGAATTTTTTCTCAATATCACGCTCGTACTACTGCAAGATAGTCAGGGCTGGCGCATTGCCCACCTGCATGCGAGCCACTCCACAGAAGACACCTTCGACGCCCCCGCAACCCCGCACGGTTTGCATTAATCAATGGATGATCAAGTACTACGGTCACTCGTGAAGTGGCCAAATGTGCCTGATTGCTTTGGTTGGCTTGCTTTAGATCGTCGCGGTCAATGGCGCATGCGAGATGAGTTCACACAAAAAAATAATCTCCCAGGCAATGTGATTCAACATGCAGCCCTCAATGAATTTATTGCACGTAACTATGCCTGCGATGAACTCGGTAGATACTTTTTTCAAAACGGGCCGCAACGTGTTTTTATTACTTTGGATATTACCCCTTGGATAGTCAGAATCACTCCGAGCGACCATGGTCAAAATTTCATGAATCAATGCCATCAACCAATGGAGCCCACCGCCGCGCTTAGCGATGAGAAGGGCAATATTTATATTATCGGCAAGGTAGATCACATTGTTTGTAATAGCAGTAACCATGACAACAATCAATTTATTAAAAGCGATTGTCAAACCATTGCCCTCTTACATGATCACGATCTGGATCATTTTTCTGAGTTAGCTAAGCTGCGCGAGGAAGCATGCAGTTTTGGGGGTTCTTGGGTTTGGCAAGAAAAATCACTACCTTTAGATCCTATTCATTCTGAAGAACTAGCCTCTCGCTTTAACTTCAGAGCAAAACCGCAGCCCTAGCCTGGCATTTGCTTACCCTGCTCCTTGAGCTCATCTTGATACTGACGCTGCATCTCGCGGAGACGCGCATCGATACTAGACCCTTGATAAAAGTCAGCCCCGCCAGCAGAGCGGGCAATGCGAAGTTGCTCAATTGCAGAAGGCCAAGCACCTTCAAGCGCATATTTTTCACCCAGCGCGTAATGACGCATAGGTACATTCTTAGCCTGATCGTAGGCCTTAGAAAGCAAGTTCCACCAAACAATTTCATTTGGCTGAGATCTTGTGCGAGCCTTTAACCAAGAGATGGCTTCATTAGTACGACCTAGTTTTAATTCAGCATTAATCATAGCGGCACCAGCCGCATATGATTGCGGATACGCACGTAAGGTAGCCTGAGCAATTTGAAGAGCTTCTTCGCCCTTACCTTTAGCAAGCGCAAGTTCAGAAGCAGTAACATCCAAAGACAAACTTTGCCTCTGAATTGGCGATCCCGGTGCACTTGCTTTCTGAGCTAAGTTACGGGCTTGCTGTAGGTTAAATTCGGCCTGATCTATTTTCCCTTGGCGCTGTGCAATCAGTGCTAAGCCATAAAAACCTTCCATCTGTTTACCAATTTGTGCTTGCTTACTCAAACTATCAAAGGTATTTTTTAAGTCATACATTCCACTTGAGCTACCTGCCTGCTCCATCCGTGCTCGCGCTTTAATGAAATAAAACTCAACGGAACTTGACACATTACGTGCAGGTACAGTACGCGCCCGATCTTGCATGTCAGCAATACGGTCAGTTGTCAAAGGGTGGGTGCGCACGTAGGTAGGCACACCTTTATCCATAATGCCAGTCGCTTTTTGTAGGCGCTGGAAAAAGCCTGGCGCTCCATTTACGTCGTATCCACTGGCATCCAATATCTGAAAACCGACTCGGTCAGCCTCACGCTCAGCATCTCTTGAATAAGAGAGTTGATTATTAATCGCCGCAGCTTGACCGCCTTGCATCAGACCAGCGCCCGCAGAGGGATTGCGTGAAGCTGCTAAGGCTCCCAAGACAATACCGGCCAATGCAATCATCATATTGGTTGTTTGCTTATCCATCTGACGCGCTAGGTGACGCTGCAATACATGACCAGTCTCATGCCCCATCACTGAAGCCACCTCAGAATCGGATTCAGCGCTCACAATCAGGCCCGTATGAAAGCCAATAAAACCGCCCGGTAATGCAAACGCATTGATACTGCTATCTTTAACGGCAAACACTTCAAAATCATAGGCGCCGCTTCCTTGTTCATTTGCGCCCCCTAATTGCAGCTTACGGGCAGCCTGCAATAAACGACGCTCCATCTGATTTAAAAAGTCATAAAGAGGTAAATCATTGGAATAGTCAGGATCAGGTCGAATTTGACGCATGATCATTTCGCCATACTTACGTTCATCCACTCGACTAAGAGAATCACCGCCTGGATCACCCATATCAGGCAGGATGATTGTTGGCTGGCTACGTAAAGAGCTTCGTGTTGGCGCATTCGCTGGACGAGCATCAGGGGATTGCATGGCTCGACCAATATTTTCGAGAGCAGCAGAATTGCCCTCCACGGAGACATCCCCAATAGGGGGTGCAGCGTGAGCAGGAAATCCAGACCAAGCGAGCCCCAGCATCAGCCAAACGGCCAAGGTGCGGCTTAAAAATGTGGTTTTTGGAACTGACTTTATGTCTTGCATCTCTATATGGTAAAACTTATCCCATGAACAAACTAACTCATTTTGATGCCAGCGGGCAAGCCCACATGGTAAACGTTGGTGATAAGCCTAACACTCATCGCATAGCTATTGCTAGCGGCAAGATCACCATGCTTCCCGATACCTTCAAAATGGTTGAATCCGGTACCCACAAAAAGGGGGATGTCCTAGGTATTGCCCGCATTGCTGGAATTCAAGCCTCCAAGAGAACATCCGATCTAATTCCGCTCTGCCATCCGCTAGCACTCACTCATGTGAGTCTAGAATTCCAGACCAACTCCAAAGACAGCAGCATTACTTGCCAAGTCAGAGCAGAAACCACAGGTCCAACCGGCGTCGAAATGGAAGCCCTCACCGCAGTCCAAGTTGCCCTCCTCACAATCTACGATATGTGTAAAGCTGTTGACCGCGGCATGGTGATGGGTGATGTGAAGCTTCTTGAGAAGAGTGGTGGGAAGAGCGGGGAATGGAAGCAGGGTTAGCAGTCTTTACTTAAGCAAGTAGCTCCACCCACTTACTCGAAAGATTCCGAATGGAATACTTTGGTACGACATCAAGTTGTGCAAGCTTTACTTGATCATGAAACATTGCAGGGTCTTGAATGAGCGATCTAAACTCTTCACTATCAATATCAACATAGTATTTTTTAAAATCTTTATAGCTATCAAGGGCACCGGCAGCCACTGGCAAACCAAGCGCAAGCGCTGTAATTAATCTATTCGAGCTTGCGCCATTCTTCTTTAGATCAGCATTATTGATTGGAATAATACAAGCATCAGCTAATTTTGAAGCATGTACCATAGCCTCTTGAGACCAGATAGCAAGCTGAATTTGAATTTCAGCTTCTGAGATCAATTTAACTTTTGAAAAATATTCTAACCCAACCTGATTGGACAAGATAATTAATCTAATTTGATCTCCAGCCCTAAAGCCTAGCTTGATAAAAGAAATTAAATATTCAATATTAGATGCGTGACCAAACCACAAGAAAGTAATTGGTTTATTCACTGGCTTTATAGTTTGAGGAAGACACTCAATCGCATCTTCTACTAACTCAATTTTTCCAGAATAATATTTAGCCAGGTTTTGCTTCATCATTCGTGAGGACGTTACGACAACATCAACCATGCATAGTACATTTCGGTAAAAGTCTGACATACTTGACTCAAAGCCAAGATGGTGATCCGTATAGTCCAAAAAAATTTTGGCCCCAGATCTTTTTGCATGCTCGATTTGCTCAAGCCACTGAACTTGTCGAGTCTGGATATTATTGCCACCAATTTTGGTAACTACGACCTTATCAGAGAGGTTAACAATAACCTCACCAAAAGTTACATTTTCACCATGTTCAACTAGACCTTTAATTGCAGGGCCAATGCGCAATCTCATACTGGCTAGATTTGAACTAAGAATGGACTCCAAGTCTTGATCGAACGCTTGGAGCAAGAAATGTACGCTAGTCAATTTAATTCCCAAATAAAATTGTATGTATAACTTAAGCTAAGATAATCAGGGGATACAACCCATCATACGGCGTCAATCGGCCAGCCATAAAACAGGGTCGCTACAAAAGACTCACGCCAAGACTTTCAGTTGAAACTTGGTCGTATTTATAGCTAATCAAACCCCTCACTCATCCTTGCATAACTTTTCTTCCATGCATCGGACATCGGCTCATTAGCGTAGTCCTTAAAACATGGAGTGCCTAATGTGTAATGAATGAGCTTTGCATTCGGATTTTCTGGGTACTCAATCGCAAGCCAGTTCCATTCCGCGACAAGTCCACCGATTAACTCATCCTCAAGCCAAGAAAATCGATGTAAATATGATCCTGGCTGACCTTGAATGAATTCTGGCGTAAGGATGGCATTTTTTGGATGTCCACAGTTCCATAGAATTAAGCTTGACCAATTTTTTCTTGGGTAATCTTCATTTTTATTGCCTAAGTATTTTTTGGCAGCCTTAGTTTTATAGTCATGTTTTACAACCTGAACTGCCTTAGTCTCATCTCTCAAAGACCATAGCTCAGCAATATCTGCCTGACAAACCATATCACCATCAGCAAATATTGCCCACCCAGAATAATTCATTAAATATGGCGTAAGAAACCTAGAGTAGATAAACTTATTGCTACCATCTTTGTGCACTTCTTTGTATTTATTTAGGGTATTTTCGGCTAGAGGAAGAAATTGAACGGACAACGTGGCTCGATCAATAATGGTTTGGCAAAAAACATGATATGCAACAGCCTCTCTCTGATCAAAGCCAACTACTAAGTTAATTTTATTTAAGGATTTCATTTTTTAATTTAGCGGCTATAGCTTTAATAGCATCATTCCATTCGAAATTTTGATTTTGAGAATATAAAGTAATGCTCGGATACCAGCTGCTTGTAGTTTCATCATGCCAATACCAAATGCGCCCAGTAGAATAAGGCACTAATAAAAGGACTGCTTTACCCAGGGCCCCAGCTAAATGGGCGGTTACATTGCTGGTGGTGATTATAAGATCGCAGGTTTGGATAATCGAAAGCAAGCCATCTATGTCATTAAATAAATCAATACCATCTATAGTTGTTAATTTAGTACCGAAGTTCTTTTCTAAGCTCTGTATTTCTTGCTGAGTATCTCCATACTGCAGATTTATAAATTCACATCCATCAACCTGAAAGATCTCATTTAAGTCTGAAAGTAAAAGACTTTTATCCTTACCAATCCTTTCGTTTATGCTTTTCCATGCTACACCACACTTAATTTTTTTTATGGCGTCAAAATTATTTTTGAGTGTTTTCGTGAATTCATCGTTAACTTCAAGATATGGAACTCTTCGGCCATTCATATCTGGAGTCATATTAAATATCACTGGAAGAGTGGCAAGTGGTATCTGAGCGTCATATAAATTAGTATTTAATGGGGCATTCTTATCGATAAATGTAATCTCGGGAAATGATCGAGATAGGATTGGCAGCAACTTTGCATCTGTGGAGACCGTAATATTTTCAGCCCTATTTTTAACAATCCCCAGTATTGACGCATAAAAAATAATGTCTCCAACACCTTGCTCCGTGAATACGAGCAAATGCTTGCAGTTTGATCCATTCCATATTTCCAAGTCCTCAATTGCCCTCTTAAATTTGGCATCTTTTGCCATTAAGCGCCAATCATAATCGGCCCATCCAGACTGATATTTCTTAAGAAATAAGTTCAATAGGGATTTGTTGGCCCAAACTTCCTGATAGTCGGGCTTTAGACTCAGGGCTTTATCGTAATGAGTAATCGCCTCGTCATAATGTTTTGTTTCATTTAGAGCTGTCCCCTTATTGAACCAAGCTTCGTAATAGTCGGGCTTTAGACTCAGGGCTTTATCGTAATGAAAAATCGCTTCATCATATCGCTTCAATGCATTTAGAGTTGCCCCTTTATTAGACCAAGCTTCGTGATAGTCGGGCTTTAGACTCAGGGCTTTATCGTAATGAGTAATCGCCTCGTCATAACACTTTAGCTGATGCAGAGTCACCCCTTTGTTAAACCAAGCTTCGTGATAGTCGGGCTTTAGACTAAGGGCTTTATCGTAATGAGTAGTCGCCTCGTCATAACGTTCAAGCTCCTTCAAAGCCATGCCTTTATTAGCCCAAGCTTCATGATGATCGGGTTTAAGGCTAAGAACTTTATCGTATTGCATAATGGCCTCTTCATAACGCTGAAGAGCATGTAAGGTCGCCCCTTTATTACTCAAAACTTCGTGATAGTCAGGCTTTAGACTAAGGGCTTTATCGTAATGAGCAATCGCCTCCTCATAACGTTTGAGCTCGTGCAGATCAGCACCCTTATTAAACCAAGCCTGGTAATGGTCGGGCTTAAGGCTAAGGACTTTATCGTACTGCGCAATGGCCTCGTCATAACGCCGAAGTACATGAAGGGTCGCCCCTTTATTAAACCAAGCCTCTAAATAATCGGGCTTTAAACCCAGCGCATTGCTATAACTAAGCAAAGCATCTTCATAGCGGGCCAAATTCGACGCAGTTTTACCATAGTTGAGCCATGCCTCCGGATTATTGGGGGCTAGAGTAACTGCCTTTTTATGATGCGCAAGGGCATCTTTATCATTTCCTGAATCTGCAAGAGCTTTCGCCAAGTTGTACTGTATGGAGGCATCGTCAGGATGAATTCGAGCAGCCCTAGCTAAATAATCAGCCGCTTCCTTGTAATTTGATTGCGAAGCTTTAATTAAGCCAAGTATATGTAGTGCTGGGAGATTTTTTGAATCGACCTTTAGAACTCTTCTTAAAATTAAATCAGCGCTATCAAAATTACCGCCCTGAAAAGCTTGTATGGCTTGTTGAAGCATTAATTGAAGTTGAGGGTTCATGGTGTTATTTTAATGTAGTGATGCAGATCTCTAAAAGAAGAGACTAATAGATCAATTATTTGCAACCCTTATATGGTCTTGGGACAAGCCCTCATGGAGCCTCTACTTTAGACGCTCTTCTAGGTTTGCTTTTACCCTTGCAAGCACTCCATCCCAGTCGTTCAATTGATCCTGTCTAAATAGTTTTACGGATGGGTACCACGGGCTATCCTCTCGATCCAATAGCCATCTCCAATCTGGAATAAAAGAGAGTAGAACCCAAGTTTCTTTGCCGAGGGAGGCGCTAAGGTGAGGGACGCTCGTACACGTACTAATAACTAGATCTACGCACTCTATTAATGCAGCAGTATCTCCAAAGCCTTGCAAATCTTCCCCAAAAAAATGAATATTTTCATGGGTCTCTAATGTTGCCTTATCACCCTCTTTAATCTCTTTTTGCAGGCAGATATAGTCATATCCCACTTCTGGCAGGGCTTTTAAAAATTCAGATAACTGCATACTGCGTTTAGCATCATTTTTAAAATTAGAGGCACTACTCCATGTTATTCCAATACGCGGCCTTGTCTTGGGTCCTAATTTTTCCAACCACTTCTCTACCTTTTTAGAATCCGCTTTGAAGTAAGTAGGTTTAGATGGTATTGATTGCAAATTTGTTTTAAATACTAGAGGTAGACTCATCAGCGGGCAGTAAAAATCGAACTCTGGTATCTCAGCCCCCTTAGTAATGATTTGAGAAACACCACTTAATCCGCCAAAAACATCAGCCAATGACTTTGGCGCCTCTAATATCACCTTAGCACCTAGCTGAGCAACCAGCTCAACATATCTTGCGAAGTGAAGAGCATCTCCTAATCCTTGCTCACAATAGATCAGAATAGTTTTCCCTTGAAGTGATTCAGTCCCGAGCCACAAGGTTTGCGTAAACCCCCTTCTTACTCCACTAAATTCAAACTCCTCCCCTTTCCCCCATCGTGACTCGTAGAGTAAGAAGCCATCATCCAGGTTCCCACTCAAAAGCAAAGCCAATGATTTATGCCAATACGCTAAATAATGATCTGGCTGAAGTCGTATAGCATCATCATAGGATTGGATAGCGCTTTCTAATTGACCGCCCTCCAAATACGCATTTCCCTTATTGACGTAGGCTTTGACATCCATAGGATCAAGCTGTATCGCTTGCTCATATACAGCAATTGCTTCGGAATACCTATTGAGTTCTTGAAGAGCATTACCTTTGTTGCTGTATGCCTCAGCATAAGTTCTATCGAGCAATATCGCTTTTTCATAAAACTCTAAAGCTTTCTTGAAATGCTTTTGCTCTAAATATACGTTACCAATATTGCTTGCGAGCAATGCATTTTTTGGGGCATTTTTGAATGCCCGTCTAAACAAAGCCAGAGCTTTATCGTAATCTTTTCGTTGCGCCTCTAAGACACCCATTAGACGTAAAACATCAACACAATTAGGGTCAATATTAAAAGCTTGATTTAGAAATAATTCTGCCGCAAGACTATTTTGATTGCGGAGAGAATTTACGGCCTCCCCCAATAGGTATCTTAGCCGTTCATTCATCTGATTAAATAATATTTAGATAAAGTCAAAATACGTATGCTTAAAATATTTTAAAGTGAAAGTAGATTTTTCGAAATGCAATTACATTAAAAATGCCAGCTTGAAATACATCTATTGCTTGCTAGAGTATTCACTGTCAATGTGGCTTTATATAGTGATTTTATTACTAAGCCCTAAGATAAGCACAAAATAAATTGAATTTAGAGTGGGCCGCCAGTGTGAATGGCAGCCCAAAAAACAAATTACTTTACTATTTAGTCAATCTGCATTCCGAAGGGAGTAACTGAGGAATCAAATTCGTTTCCGTGGATCTACACGACCATCCTCCTGCCCAAGAAGATCCCTCCGGCTTTGATAAATCCACAGGTTTTGGAGTGTTTGCATCAGGCTCATTAGTGGGGAATAAATGCAGAGTATTCTTTCCCTCTGGAGCTACACTCACTTGGTAGTCAATAGCAATGGCACCCGAAGGAGTAATTTCAATGAGCTTAACGCTGCGAGTAGGCGTGAAAGTAAATGATCCATTAGTTGCCTCGTCCATCTGCACGGTTCCGCGACTTGCAAAAGCTTCAGTTACCGCAAGCTTAGCGCTAGAAGATAAATTCATACCCTCCACAACACGACTGCGAGCAATATAGTCCTGATACTGCGGTACTGCCACTGCCACCAGGATTCCGATAATGGCTACGACAACCATTACTTCAATTAAAGTAAACCCAGCTTCCGAGGTTTGATCTTGAGAGTTTTTCAGACTCTCCATTTCTTTATAAATACTCTGCATAATTTCTAGCTCCTGAGGTGAAATTCCTCATCATCCAGTCTACGCCTTTTGAATTCAAGGAACACTGGAAAAGAAAAAGCCGGCTTTTTAGACCGGCTTTTTCTGATTCGGATGCAATCAATTAGTGCGCATGCTTACTAGAATTTCTCTTCTTAAAGTAAGTGCCAACCAGTATCACAATTACCACCCCAATAATCTCAAAGGCAAGCTTCGCATCACCTAAGGCGGCTTGAATACTGTCCTTAATAGCAGGATCGTCAACCAACATACCACCAGCTAACAAGCCCAATAAGCCCGCGCCCAAAGTAATAATGATTGGGAAGCGCTCCATCACTTTCAACAGCATGGCACTACCAAAAATGATCAATGGGATAGACATGCCTAAGCCAATAATCAACAGGAGCAAGCGAGTCTCCTCTGGGCCTTTTTGGGCTGCAGCTGCAACAGCCAAAACGTTATCTAAACTCATGACTAAGTCAGCAATCAAGATAGTGCGGATAGCCGCCCAGATACTAGTCTTAGCTTCCATATGCTCTTCGCCACCGCTATCAGACAAGAGCTGAATGCCGATGTAAAGAAGCAGCAGACCGCCAACGATTTTTAAATACGGCAGTGTTAATAAAGCAACTGCTGTAATGGTGAGCACAACTCGCAAAATAATGGCGGCTGCACTGCCCCAGAAAATGGCCTGCTTTTGTTGTGCTGGTGGCAAATTACGTGACGCTAAAGCGATCACAACTGCGTTATCGCCAGATAGCAAAATATTTGCGACGATAATTGATAGAAGCGCCGCCCAAAAGGTAGCGTCTGAAAATGCTGATAAATCCATGGTGTCTCCTGCGTTCTATTTATTTTGTTTTATGTTTTAACTGCTATTTACTACCAAAAAAGGATGCTGATTTAACAGCATCCTTTTCCTTAGGGCTAATTACAACATGGCTTTCAACAAAGCAGCCATTTCTGATGGATTCTTTGTGACTTTGAAGCCACACTCTTCCATCACAGCTAATTTCGCATCAGCAGTATCAGCACCGCCAGAAATCAACGCACCTGCGTGACCCATGCGCTTACCTGGAGGCGCTGTTACACCAGCAATAAAGCCAACTACTGGCTTCTTCATATTATCTTTACACCAGCGAGCAGCTTCTGCTTCATCTGGACCGCCGATTTCACCAATCATGATCACAGCATCAGTCTCTGGATCTTCATTGAACATTCTCATAATGTCGATGTGCTTCAAGCCATTGATTGGGTCGCCACCAATACCTACTGCTGTGGACTGGCCTAAACCAATTGCTGTCAACTGACCAACCGCTTCATAAGTCAAGGTACCGGAACGGCTAACAACGCCGATGCGACCTTTCTTATGAATATGGCCAGGCATGATGCCAATCTTGAGTTCATCTGGAGTGATGATGCCTGGGCAGTTAGGGCCGAGCAATAAAGTCTTCTTGCCGCCAGCCGCTTCTTTGGCATGCATCTTGTTACGCACTTCAAGCATGTCACGCACTGGAATGCCCTCAGTAATACAGATAACGAAGTCGAGGTCAGCCTCAACCGCTTCCCAAATCGCAGCAGCCGCGCCAGGAGGTGGAACATAGATAACAGAAGTAGTTGCACCAGTTTGCTGTGCGGCCTCTTTAACAGTCCCATAAATAGGAATATTAAAAATAGACTCGCCCGCTTTTTTAGGATTTACACCGGCAACAAAACAGTTTTTGCCGTTTGCGTATTCCTGACATTTTTCAGTATGGAACTGACCTGTCTTACCAGTAATACCTTGTGTAATGACTTTGGTGTTTTTATTGATCAAAATAGACATATTGAAATTCCTGGATTATTTGTTTTTGGCAACAGCAGCAACTACCTTAGTAGCAGCTTCAGCCATTGAATCGGCGCTAATAATTGGCAAACCAGAGTCTGCAAGAATCTTCTTGCCCAACTCTTCGTTAGTGCCCTTCATACGCACGACCAAAGGTACTGTGAGGTTTACTGCTTTACATGCAGTAACAACACCGTCAGCGATCACGTCACAACGCATAATGCCGCCGAAAATGTTTACCAAAATAGCTTCAACACTCTTGTTCTTCAACATGATCTTGAATGCTTCAGTTACTTTCTCTGCTGTAGCACCGCCGCCAACGTCCAAGAAGTTTGCTGGCTCGCCACCGAATAACTTAATGGTGTCCATGGTGGCCATCGCCAAGCCTGCGCCATTTACTAAACAGCCGATATTGCCATCTAAAGAAATGTAAGCAAGGTCAAATTTAGAGGCTTCGATTTCAGCAGCATCTTCTTCATCGATATCGCGGTAAGCAACGATTTCTGGATGACGGAACAATGCGTTTGGATCAAAGTTGAACTTGGCATCCAAAGCCTTGATCTTGCCGTTACCTTCAAGAATCAATGGGTTGATTTCAACTAAAGAAGCATCGGTATCCCAGTAAGTCTTATACAGGTTTTTAAACACGTCGCGCGCCATTGGAATAGAGGCTTCAGGAACGCCGATACCTTTTGCCACGATATCGCAATCAGCATCTGTCAAACCAACCATCGGATCAACAAATACTTTGATAATTTTTTCTGGATGAGATTCAGCAACTTCCTCAATATCCATGCCGCCTTCGCTAGAAGCCATGATCACATTCTTTTGTGTGCCACGGTCTGTAACGATACTGAAGTAGTACTCTTTTTTAATATCAGCGCCGTCTTCGATTAAAAGGCGATTTACTTTTTGACCCTCTGGTCCAGTTTGATGCGTCTTGAGCTGCATGCCCAAAATTTCTGAAGCATATTTCTTCACTTCGTCCATGCTTCTAGCCAATTTCACGCCGCCGCCTTTACCGCGACCACCTGCATGAATTTGTGCTTTTACAACCCACACTGGGCCACCAAGTTTTTCAGCAGCTTTCACTGCCTCATCAACACTGAATGCAGGAATGCCGTTAGGAACTGGCACATTAAATTGGCGAAGAAGTTCTTTGCCTTGGTACTCGTGAATTTTCATAATTACTCCGAAACGGTATCTTTTTTAGCAAGCGATGAGGATTAGTAAAACCGATGTCGCCACAAACTCATACTTACTCCAGAAAGTGGCTATTTTTGCCAAATGCGAATAAATGCGAACGGCTTGACCGACTCCATAAGTCTATCATGCTGCAATGCCGCAAATAGCGTTTTCTGATCCGTAATTGCCCTAATCAGGGGTCTGACCACCAACTACCTTTGCCACCACCTCAGAACCAAAACCCTTAGATGCCAAAAATCGATACTGCCTAGCCTTCTCCTTTTGGTCCTGGGCGCGCACACCATATTTTCTGGTCCAAAGATCAAATGCTCGCTGAAATTCAGTCTCTTTAAGCGCCCCAAGAAGTTTGGCAGATTGCTTGGAATCCACCCCAGCCCTTTCGAGCTCATCAGCAATCTTCCTCATCCCGTAGCGCTCGCTCCGGCGGCGTACCAATGCCTCAGCAAAGCGCTCGTCCGATAACCAGCCCCGAGCCTCAAAATCGTCTAAAACCGCCTCAATCTGTGAATTTCGAGATTCTGGGGTGTGCTCCGCCTGCTCACCGCCCAACTTGCTCCATCTAGCCTCTGATTCAGCTAGTTTTGCAGCCAACCCCTTGCGACTGTATTCCCGGAGAGACAAAAGACGCAAAGCCCGAGCTTTGAGACTCGGGCTTTGTTTGACTTTTTTATTGTCGCTTGATTCTGACATCGAATGATTCAACGCGATTATTCGACTTCCTCTTCGCTCAGCACATCAGTCACCACTGCTGAACCAGACTTAACGCCCAACTTCTGACGGATTTTGGCTTCGATGTCTTTGGCAATGGCCGGATTCTCTTTTAAGAACTCACGTACATTATCTTTGCCTTGACCAATGCGATCGCCGTTATAGCTATACCAAGAACCTGACTTCTCAACAAGGTCAGCTTCGACACCCATATCAATGATTTCGCCTTCTCTTGAAATACCAGCACCGTACATGATGTCGAAAATGGCTTCACGGAATGGAGGAGAAACTTTGTTCTTTACAACCTTCACGCGGGTCTCATTACCGACAACCTCATCACCTTTTTTGATGCTGCCGATGCGGCGGATATCTAAACGCATAGAGGCATAGAACTTCAGAGCGTTACCGCCAGTAGTGGTTTCTGGAGAGCCGAACATCACGCCAATCTTCATACGAATCTGATTAATAAAGATCACAGTAGTGTTAGTGCGCTTAATGGCGCCGGTCAACTTACGCAAAGCTTGACTCATCAAACGAGCCTGCAAGCCTGGCAAAGAGTCGCCCATATCGCCTTCGATCTCCGCCCTTGGAACCAATGCAGCTACCGAGTCAATGACGATTAAGTCAATGGAACCTGAACGTACTAATGCGTCTGCAATTTCTAAGGCCTGCTCACCAGTATCTGGTTGAGAGATCAAAAGGTTATTTACATCTACACCGAGACGTGATGCGTACTGCACATCCAAGGCATGCTCCGCATCAATAAATGCACAAGTGCCGCCAAGCTTTTGCATTTCTGCAATAGCATGCAAAGTCAATGTTGTTTTACCTGAAGACTCAGGTCCGTAGATCTCAATCACGCGACCACGTGCAAGACCGCCAACGCCAAGCGCGATATCTAAACCGAGTGAACCACTGGATACCACTTGAATATCTTCACTAATTTCAGCATCGCCCAATCTCATGATTGAACCTTTGCCAAATTGCTTCTCAATTTGCGCTAACGCTGCTGTTAGTGCTTTTTGTTTGTCTCCGCTCATTCCTTCAAATTCTGAAGAGGCTGATTTTCTTTTGTCATCCAAGGCCATTTTTATTTCCCTTTTCGCTATGTACTGGGCTTTTTCCCGAAGTTTTATTTACTGTGTAACAACTTAGGAGTTACTGTATATAAAAACAGTAGTCTTTGCAAGCGACTTTTAAGCCGAATTTACGGATTTTTTAATAAGCTACGCTTGATTGACGCGGTCCCAGTAGAAAAAGAGGGGTATAGCTATGGCCCAGGCCACCCCCACCAGGATAAAACCAGCAATTTGACCGCCTGGACCCCATCCTCCCGCGCCCATCCTAATACCCGCTTCATAAGACATAGGGCCGGCAATACCCCCTAAAACAGCTCCTAAAACCGGTCTGCCACGCAACCAACTCAAGGAACCATTAATGGTAGTGGCCACCAAAACCCAGAGTACCCACATCCAGAGCGGCGATAAATACGGCGACGGCCAATCATCCCGAAAATCTAGATAACCCAAGTGCATGATGAGAGTATCGGCCACTAAGCCAAAGATAAAAGCTTTCCATAAAAGGCTGATTTCTGTTTTTGGGGAAGGTGAACGCCAGGCGTGGAAGGCAATATAGGCCAGAGTGGCAACCACCGCCCAAAGCACTTGTTTATTAGCCGCGCCCAGAACACAAGCAAACCAACCAAGCTGGAAAATAATAAAGTTCCAAAATTTAGCCATGCCAAGCATCCTAAGAAAAAGGCCACTGCCGAGGGGCAATGGCCTTTAGATTTGGTGGCGAATCAGGGATTTGAACCCCGGACCTGCGGATTATGATTCCGTCGCTCTAACCAGCTGAGCTAATTCGCCGAACTCGTTATTGTAAATGATCAGAATCCTTCTGTCTAAACGAATCCTACCTTTTCACCGTCCGGGATGGGTAAAGCTCTATTTAATCTGAAACGTGCTCAAAGCCTCGTCGCGCCCATAAAGGACATTAAATTCAATTTTTTTGGCTAAAAAGAGCTTTTTAAGGACTTCATCCTTGTTTTCAAAAACAATGGCCGTCTGTTCTGGGTAACGTGAAAAAGGATCGCTTGTGACATCAATCACCTGTCCATCAACCTTAATTTGCTTGATAGAGCGCTTATAAAACTTATCAGGGCGTATAAAAATCAGGCGCTTGACGTACTTATCCAAGACGAGCTTTTGACCCTGCTCATTTACTTTGAAGTAGTAGACCAACTCTTCTTTGCCATTGGTGGTCATGTCACGCTCTTCATCCCACTTTGCGTTAGCTACTTGACTAATTAATAGGCCCAGAAATAGAGTGGCAACTAGCTTATAAAAGTGCATCATTTACCTTCTTCAATAGATAGCCTGATCTTATCAGTCATTTTTACTCATGCGCCTACTCACCATCTCAGCCGGCAAAGTAATGCCCTTATTTGGCAATCACCACCCTAACTACAAGTCAGTTGCTTCAGCGATCCATAAGAAGAGCATCAGTACCCTAGAAAATCTTAGTCAGATCGAGATCGGATCACTTGGGGTAAAAGGTGATGAGCAAGCCGACTTATCAGTACACGGTGGTATTGAAAAAGCCATCTATGTTTATCCAACAGAGCACTATGCCTTCTGGAATGAACTACTCACTCGCGAAACCAAAAGGTCAGTAGAACTGCAACACGGTGCACTTGGAGAGAACTTCACAATTGAAGGCTTATTGGAAACAGAAGTGTTTGTTGGGGATAAATTGTTGATTGGCGAACTCGAGTTTGCCGTTGTCAAATTGCGCGAGCCCTGCTTTAAGTTCAACGCTGCCGTTGGCTATAAAGGCGCAAGCAAAGCAATGCTTCAATCTGGCTTTAGCGGGTGGTACTTACGCGTACTTAAAACTGGAGTGCTTACTGCTGGCGCTCAAATTCAAATCATACCCGGATCAAGAACTACGTCTATTGCCGAGCAAAATCAAAAGCTATTAAATAACCGCAATCAAAAAGATTTGTGGGAATAAAAAAACCCGACCATTTCTGATCGGGTTTCTTATTTGATGCAGACTAAAAAAATCTTAGTCACGTGCGTAGATATCTACGTCTTTGGTTTCTTTAACAAACAGTGTACCGATTACCAATGTCATCGCAGCGATGATGATTGGGTACCAGAGACCGTAGTAAATGTTACCGTTTTGCGCAACCAAGGCGAAGGAGATCGTTGGCAATAAGCCACCGAACCAACCGTTACCAATGTGGTATGGCAAAGACATAGAGGTGTAACGAATACGAGTTGGGAACATCTCAACAAGCATCGCAGCGATTGGGCCATAAACCATGGTTACCAAGATCACCAAGAACACCAATATAGCCAACACAGCTACGTAGTTAATTTGTGAGGAATCAGCTTTTGCTGGGTAGCCAGCAGCATTCAACGCTTCACGAATTTGCTTCTTGAACTCAGCATCTTTAGCCTTCAAGTCTGCTGGAGCCATACCTTTTGCTGAGTAACCAGTGATTTCTGTATCACCAATCTTCACAACCGCTGTACCACCTGCAGGACCAGCAATAGTGCTGTAGCTAGCAGAGTTTGAAGCCATCACTTGTTTTGCAATATCGCAAGAACTTGTGAACTTCGCAGTACCTGTTGGGTTGAACTGGAATGTACATTCATTCAGGTCAGCAGTAATTGTTGCTGGTGAAGATGCCATTGCCTTTTCCAACGCTGGGTTAGCAAAGTGTGTCAAACCATTAAACACTGAAACTGGTGTATTCGGGATGTAAGTAATGATCGCCAATAACAAACCAGACATGATGATTACTTTACGACCAATCTTGTCAGACCATGCTCCGAATACTACGAAGAATGGTGTACCGATTACCAATGAAGCAGCAATCAACAAGTTTGCAGTCTTAGCATCCACCTTCAACACTTGTGTGAGGTAGAACAAAGCGTAGAACTGACCTGTGTACCAAACCACTGCTTGACCTGCAACCAGACCAAACAATGCCAAGATAACAATCTTCAAGTTCTTCCATTGACCGAAAGACTCTGTCAAAGGTGCTTTTGATAATTTGTTCTCTTCTTTCATCTTCTTGAAAGCTGGAGACTCATTCATGGACAAACGAATCCATACAGAGATCGCCAACAATGCGATAGAAGCAATGAAAGGAATACGCCAACCCCAAACATCAAAGTCTGGACCAGTGAATTCACGTGTGAACAAAATCACGAGCAAGGAGAGGAACAAGCCAAGAGTAGCTGTTGTCTGAATCCAAGCTGTGTAAGCACCACGCTTACCGTGCGGAGCATGTTCTGCAACATAAGTAGCAGCACCACCGTACTCACCGCCCAAAGCCAAACCTTGAAGCATACGCAATGCGATCAAGATAACTGGAGCAGCAACGCCGATAGTTGCATAGTTAGGCAGAATACCCACGATGAAGGTTGCGCCACCCATTAACAGGATGGTGACCAAGAACGTATATTTACGTCCGATCAAATCGCCTAAGCGACCGAACACCAACGCGCCGAATGGACGCACGATGAAACCAGCAGCAAACGCTAACAAAGCGAAAATGAAGGCAGAGCCAGCATCTAAGCCTGAGAAGAACTGCTTGGCGATAACGGCAGCCAAAGAACCGTAAAGATAAAAGTCGTACCACTCAAAGACTGTACCTAATGAGGATGCAAAAATAACTTTGCGCTCTTCAGGGGTCATTGGGGCTGCTTTAGTTGATGTTGACATCAGTAGCTCCTAACTATTTTTATTAAATAAAAAACAACTAGGCGATTATGCTTTGAAAAAATTCAAAGAAATCCACTAGTTAGGGTAATTCCTCATCAAATAGGATCGGGGTTTTCCCGAGAAATTAGGAAACTAGAGGCAATTTCACAACAAGTACTAGCCTAGCGTCTAATACATAGGCAGCAGTTCATATATTGGAGACATAAAAACCATGCAACAAAAATGGGGAATTCGAGGAATGGCGGTAGCGCCCCACTCCCTCGCTTCTGAATCTGCATTAGCAGTTCTTCGTGAAGGCGGCAACGCACTAGAAGCCATGGTGGCGGCAGCCGCAACAATTGCTGTGGTGTACCCGCATATGAACTCGATTGGTGGAGACTCATTTTGGGTCATTCATTCACCTGGGAAAGCCATGGGCGGCATTGATGCCTGTGGCGCTGCTGCTGGTTTAGCCACAAAGGAATGGTATGCGGAGCGTGGCATCACTAAAGCGATTCCTTTTCGTGGATCAGTGGCAGCAAACACTGTGGCAGGAACTATCTCTGGCTGGGGCGCTGCTGACAAACTTTCGAAACAGGGGCTAGGCGGAAAGATTCCTTTATCTCGCTTACTAGCCGATGCCATTTATTACGCAGAAGCAGGTGTACCAGTTACTTATAGTCAATCCAGCTTGACCGCGAAGAAGCGGGAGGAGCTCTGCTCTATTCCTGGGTTTGCTAAAACTTTCTTGGTAGATGGCAAAGCGCCTGCGGTTGGCAGCATCTTCAAGCAAGAACGTCTTGCCAAAACCTTACGCCAAATCGCAAGCAAGGGAACGGACGATTATTACCGCGGCGATCTTGCAGACCTCCTTGCCAAAGAATTAACTGACATTGGCAGCCCCTTGCGCTTAGAGGACTTGCATCGCCACCATGCCAAGCTCATTGACCCCCTTGAGCTCAAGCATAGCCTGGGCAAGGTCTACAACATGATTCCACCTACTCAAGGAGTTGTGTCATTAATGATCATCGGCATCTTAGATCAATTGAACTTGAGACGTTTTAAGGTGGATAGTGCTGAGTATGTACACCACTGCGTTGAGGCAACTAAGCAAGCATTCAAAATTCGCGATCAGTTTGTTACCGATCCTGCGTATATGACAAAAAATGCACAGTCTTTCCTAGCGCCAGCATTCCTAAAAAAACTTGCCAAGAATATCGACCCCAACAAAGCTTTACCTTGGGGTCAAGGTAAAGGACCTGCCGATACGATTTGGATGGGCGTCATTGATGGTGCTGGTAATTGTGTTTCCTTCATTCAAAGTATTTATCACGAGTTCGGCGCTGGCATTGTGCTGCCTAAATCTGGTGTGAACTGGCAAAACCGCGGCTGCAGTTTTTCGCTTGATCCCAATACACTCAATCATCTTGAGCCTTATCGCAAACCATTCCATACATTGAACCCAGCGATGGCTTTATTTAAAGATGGTCGCTCGATGGTTTATGGAACGATGGGTGGTGATGGTCAACCACAAACCCAATGCGCCGTCTTTACTCGTACTGCCACTTACGGCTTAGACCCACAAGATGCCATTAGCCGTCCACGCTGGTTGCTCGGTCGTACTTGGGGTCAAACGAGCGATAGCTTAAAACTCGAGTCTCGCTTTAGTCCTTGGGTGGCAAAAGAACTACATGCCTTAGGTCATGAGATAGAAATGCTCGATGCGTTTGATGAAACTGTGGGGCATGCGGGCTGTATTATTCGTGACCCATCAGGTACTTTGCGCGGCGGATGGGATCCACGCAGTGATGGTGCAGTTAGCGCGTTTTAGTTATAAACATTTTAGGTACGCGCAGATCCCAATAAATAGCGGCTGCGCGTAGTCCAAAAATTCCGAGCATACAAATCACAGAACCTTCAACCACGTACTGCGGCAAGAAGTTCAGAACCAAAACATAAGCAACGCAACCTAAGGTCACCGGAATCGCATAGAGCTCATGCGACATGATTAACGTTTTTCTGCCGGCAAGCACATCACGCAATAGACCACCACCGATCGCGGTAATTACTCCCAAGATGACTGGCGCGACAGGCAAACCAAAATCCAGATTCCAAGCTTTATCGGCACCCTGAATCGCAAATAGTGCGGCACCAAAACCATCGATGTATAGCATCCAGCGATAGATTTGCGGTTGGGTAAAAAATGATTCCGCAAAAAATGTCAGTACGCTAGCACCTAAGGCAAGCCACACATATATTTGATTGTCCGACCAGAAGGTGGGCACCTCTAAAATAATGTCACGAATAGTGCCCCCACCAATTGCGGTGATTAATCCGAGAACCAAAACACCAAAGAGATCGACGCCACGATCTGCAATAGCCAAGACCCCCGTGACCGCAAAGGCCATGGTTGCAATGATGCCAATCCAAAAACTAATCTCTTCCATAACAAAGAGTCTAAAGCACTTTGCTTGCGCGCTATCTTGAATGCCCATTCTGAATATACTGTTAGTCATGAGTCCAGATAAGACATTGATATGAATCTCAAGCTATATAGCTTTTGGCGTAGCTCTGCAGCCTTTCGGGTGCGTATTGCTCTTAACCTAAAAGGTATGGGCTATGAAACTGTTCCAGTCCATCTCAGTAAAAATGGGGGCGAGCAAATGGGAGATGTGTATAGCAGCAAAAATCCCAATCGCTTGGTGCCTTTATTTGAAGATGGGCAGAAAAGTATTCATCAATCTTTGGCAATCATTGAGTACCTTGAAGAAGTTCAGCCTGAGCCTCCACTCTTACCAAAAAATGCAATCAATCGAGCTTGGGTGCGATCCATTGCGATGGATATCACCAGCGATATTCATCCAATTAATAACGTTCGTGTACTCCGCTACCTCATCAAAAAACTCGGCATTAGCAATGAGGCTAAAGATGAGTGGTACCAGCACTGGATTAAGGTAGGACTAGAGAGCATTGAAAAACAATTGAGTAATGACTCTAGGGTTGGGAAATTTGCCTGCGGCGATCAACCAGGCTTGATTGATATCTGCTTAGTGCCTCAGCTGTTTAATGCGCTGAGTGCAAAAGTAGATGTGCGTCCATTCCCAACTCTGATGAGAATTTTTGATGAGTGCATGCAATTACCCGCCTTTATTGATGCATCCTGGGAAAAGCAAATCGATGCCGAAGGCTTAAACCCTGTTGCTCCACAGTAAAAATGTGAGGAACTAGGAAACTCTCTTCAGCGTCTTTACATAGCGCTGGGCATTTTTCACGTAACGTCCAGCGATATCGTGGATGCCTGCAATTTGTTCTGCAGTAAGTTCTTTCACCGCTTTTGCTGGAGTTCCCAAAATCATAGAGCCATCCGGAAATTCTTTTCCCTCGGTAACGAGCGCACCCGCCCCAACTAAACAATTTTTTCCAATTTTGGCGCCATTTAAAATCACCGCACCAATGCCAATGAGGCTACCGTCTCCAATATGGCAACCATGCAACATGACTTTGTGACCAACGGTGACGTTCTTACCAACTACGAGGGGGTAACCAGGATCGGTATGCAAAACAGATGCGTCTTGAACATTGCTACCTTCACCAATTTGAATGAGATCGTTATCGCCACGGATCACGACTTTAGGCCAGATGCTTGCATCTTGATGAAGCTCTACTTTGCCGATCACTTCTGCGCTTTCAGCAACCCAAGCGCCCGCAGCTAATTGTGGGGCGTTTCCGTCTAGTTCAAATATAGCCATGACTCATTATAGGTATGAATCAGGCTATAGATGAACGTATTTGCACCAACAGCAAATTACCAGTTTGGCTCACGATCAGGAGTAGAAGAAATACGGTGCACACTTAAATCAGCGCCTTCGTATTCTTCTTCTTGCGTCATCCGAATGCCCAAGATCGCCTTTAGAGCACCATACACAACAAAACCTCCGACTAGCGCTATACCTACACCTAATGCGCTGCCAATCAGTTGTCCAGTAAAGGTAACACCGCCAATCCCTCCAAATGCTTTAGTGCCGAAGATGCCTGCAGCCAGCCCGCCCCAAAGACCACATAAACCGTGTAAAGGCCAAACCCCGAGAACGTCATCGATCTTCCAACGGTTTTGCACTAAGGTAAACATATAAACAAACAAGGCACCTGCAACTAAGCCAACAAACAAAGCACCAAGGGGATGCATTAAGTCTGAGCCTGCACATACCGCTACCAAACCAGCAAGCGGTCCGTTATAAGTAAAGCCAGGATCGTTACGGCCCACCACCCAAGCAGCTAATGTGCCACCGACCATTGCCATCAATGAGTTCATTGCAACCAAGCCACTGATCTTGTCAATCGTTTGTGCACTCATCACATTAAAACCAAACCAACCTACTGCCAAAATCCAGGCGCCTAAGGCCAAGAATGGAATGCTTGAGGGAGGATGAGCAGAAATTTGACCTTCTTTGGTATAACGACCGCGACGCGCGCCTAATAAAAGGACCGCAGGCAAGGCAATCCAGCCGCCAACAGCGTGAACCACTACTGATCCAGCAAAGTCATGGAACTCTTCACCCGTAAAACCTTTGATCCAAGCTTGGATACCATAATGTTGATTCCAGGCGATACCCTCGAAGAAGGGATACACAAAACCAACTAATATAAAAGTTGCAATTAACTGCGGATTAAATTTAGCGCGCTCCGCAATACCACCAGACACGATTGCAGGAATCGCAGCAGCAAAAGTCAGCAAGAAGAAAAACTTCACCAACTCATATCCATTTTTCTCTGCCAGCAATTCTGCGCCCGAGAAAAAGTTCACGCCATAAGCAATGCTGTAACCAATGAAGAAATAGGCAATAGTTGAGACAGCAAAGTCCACCAAGATTTTGACCAGAGCATTTACTTGGTTTTTCTTGCGTACCGTTCCCAGCTCCAGGAATGCAAAACCCGCATGCATTGCAAGAACCATAATGGCGCCGAGCAAGATAAATAAAGCATCACTACCTGTCTTCAAGTTTTCCATAAATTTCCCCTCTTCTTTTTTGCATCATTATGGGGAACTATAAAACCCAAAGGAGTGCAGATTGCACCCATTTAGTGCATTAATAGTGCTTATTTATGGTTTATCATCGTTTTCACATACACCCAAGGGAGAACCCATGAAAAAATTCCTCGTAGCATTAGTCGCTTTGGCTGCATTTTCCGGCCTGGCTCAAGCGCAAGAAACTATCAAAGTATTGAGCACTCAAGAACTGGCTAATGTTTGCAAGCTCCCCGCAAGCCCAGAATCACGTAGCTTTTGTATTGGCTTTACCACTGCTGTTTATGAAACCTATTTAGCTACTCGTCACCCACAACGTGCAAAGCCATTTATTTGCGTTAAACAGCCAGCTCCAGCACGTGATGAAGTAATTAGTGATTTTGTAAAGTTCGCCGCAAGTAATCCACAAGTTGCCGACAAGCCAGCATCAGGTGTTGTCTTGGGCTTCCTAGCTTCACGCTTCCCTTGCGCTAAAAAATAATCCAAGCAAATTAGCCAAAACAATACCCATTTAAAGGATCAATTGAGATGAAAAAAATTATCGCAATTACTGCAGCAACTTTAGCAATCGCTGGTTGTTCAAACATGAGCAATACAGAGCAACGCACACTCTCAGGCGCAGGCATTGGCGCAGCAGCTGGTGCTGTTGGCACTGCAATCTTCCACGGTAACCCTATCTGGGGCGCTGTTGGTGGAGCAGCAGTTGGTGCTGCATCAGGCTACGTCTATGATGCATACAAGAAAAATGAAGGCGCTAACTACAACGCTGGCTATAACGCAGGAAAAAATAATCAGCCAGCGCAAGCACCAAACTAAGTTACATCAATCGGTCTAGTAAGGCCGTAGTACCGCAATACATACCCAGCTCGTATTAATTTACCAGCTGGGTTTTTATTTGGATTTGACCAGCTAAGGCCTTATGGATTGGGCACTTATCAGCAATCTCCAGCAGGCGCTCTTTTTCTTCTGCGCTTAAATTGCCTACCAGTTGAATCTCGCGAGCGAATGTTTCAACATCATCAGCTCTCTGAATATCTACAGTCACAATCGCATTTTCTAATTTCATTTCTTTACGCCCAGCGTACATCTTTAAAGTCATCGACGTACAGGCAGCCAAAGCTGCGCCAAGATATTCATGAGGACTGGGGCCGGTATCAGAACCCCCCCTAGATATTTCTGCATCTGATAAAAAATGCAAATCACCAGCAGTCAATTTCTGCTGAAGGGGGCCTTGGCCAAACTGCGAAACTACTTTTCTCATAACGATCCTTAAAAGATGTATTTCAATAGTGTGAATTTCAGAATTACTTTAACCAGAATGGGGTTTGCTTACTTTTTCCGCTAAGGGTAACTGCGCTTTTTTCCATGCGCTAAAGCCACCCTCTATATGACAAACATTGGGCACTCCCATTCTCTGTAGTGTTTGCGTAGCTAATGCTGAACGCCATGCGGAGGCGCAATACAACACCAGCCTTTTCCCATCACCAAAGATGGGCTTGTAATAAGGACTTTCAGGATCGACCCAAAACTCTAGCATTCCTCTTGGAGCATGCAGCGCATTAGGAATCATGCCCTCACGTTCCAGCTCACGAACATCACGAATATCCACAAACACCACATTGGGGTCGATTAATAATTCCTGCGCCGTTTCTAGCGAGAGAGTCTCAATTTCAGCCATTGCGCCCTGAATGAGCTCTTGGTATCCAATTTTTAATTTCACAAAAACTCCTAAATTAACAATCTCTTTGACTCATGAAGCACCTGCTACCATTCTGCTATGAACTTTACCCCCACAGAACTTGGCGCAAGTATTATTTTTGGAATTGCCGTTTTGCATACCTTTTGCACCGGCTATTTTGAATCTATTGCTAAAAAATCGCCACGACATGCAGGTCTATGGCATTTGCTTGGTGAAGTAGAAATTGTTTTTGGTTTTTGGGCAGCTATCTTGGTTATTTTCATCTCTTTTTATGATGATTTACAAACTGCTAAAGACTTCTTAAACAAGCGTAATTTCACTGAACCACTTTTTGTCTTTGCCATCATGATTGTGGCTGGCACAAAACCTATTCTGTACTTTGCTACACAAATTTTGCATACGCTAGCTAAAGTGCTGCAGCGTCTATTACGAATTAGAAGCGCTCCCGTCTTATATTTTTTAACGCTTGGGGCCACACCACTACTAGGCTCTTTGATTACAGAACCCGCCGCAATGACACTGGCTGCTTTTTTATTGCGTGACTTAGTGTATCGCCATCAATGCTCTAAAGCACTTCTCTTTGGAACTCTGGGCGTCCTCTTTGTCAACATTTCAATTGGGGGTACGTTGACTAACTTCGCGGCCCCGCCCGTTCTGATGGTGGCTTCTACCTGGGAATGGAGTTCAGCATTTATGTTTGCGAACTTTGGTATTGAATCCTGTATCGCAATCTTCATTAACGCTCTCGCTGCTACTCTCCTGTTTCATCGGCAACTCATTGAGCCAAACGATAATCAAAAAGAAGTGAAGATTCCTTTGGCAGTGATCTTGACGCATCTACTGTTCTTGTTTGGAGTAGTTTTCTTTGCGCATGATCCTATTATTTTTATGTGGATCCTGCTTTTCTTCATTGGGTACACCACCGCCTACCCAAAACATCAAAGCCCCTTGATTCTGAAAGAAGCGCTCTTGGTAGGCTTCTTCTTGGGTGGCTTAGTGGTATTGGGTGCATTGCAAGGCTGGTGGCTGCAACCAATTCTCGAAATGATGAGCCCTACCGCAGTCTTTTATGGCAGCCTTGTCTTAACGGCTTTCACAGACAATGCGGCACTCACCTATCTAGGGTCATTGGTCTCCGGAACTACTCCCGAGTTCAAGCTCGCTTTAGTAGGCGGAGCTGTTGCAGGTGGTGGTCTAACCGTGATTGCCAATGCACCCAATCCAGCAGGGATTGCCATTTTGCGCGGTCATTTCCCTGGACACACGGTGTCAGCCCTCTATTTACTGATTGCTGCCATTCCACCCACAATCATCGCAATTCTGGCTTATCGACTCATATAAGACCACTAAAGACCTTAAGCAGTAAAATCTGAGCTTCGCCCCCAGCTATAAACCTGAGAACGGCATATGAAAAAGCTCTATATCAAAACCTTCGGCTGTCAAATGAACGAGTACGACTCGGGAAAAATGGCAGACCTCTTACATGCCGATGAAGGCATGGTCATGACGGATCGGCCTGAAGATGCCGATGTTGTCCTTCTGAATACCTGCTCTATCCGAGAAAAAGCCGAAGACAAAGTCTTTTCAGATTTAGGTCGTCTACGTGAACTCAAGAAAACGAAGCCTAATTTACTGATTGGCGTTGGTGGATGTGTTGCCAGTCAAGAAGGCCAACAGATTGTCAGTCGCGCTCCTTATGTTGATGTTGTCTTTGGACCTCAAACACTCCATCGCTTATCTGATCTGATTGCAGAGCGACGCAAAACCGGCGTCTCTCAAGTAGATATTTCTTTTCCTGAAATTGAGAAGTTTGATCATCTTCCTGCCTCACGCCAAACACGCGGCTCAGCCTATGTCTCGATTATGGAAGGCTGCTCTAAATATTGCAGTTACTGTGTGGTGCCCTATACCCGTGGTGAGGAGGTCTCAAGGCCATTTGACGACGTACTGACTGAAGTAGCCGGTCTTGCTAGTAAGGGCGTAAAAGAAATAGTGCTACTTGGACAGAATGTGAATGCCTATCTTGGCAAGATGGGCAATTCCGAAGAAATCGCTGACTTTGCACTACTGATTGAATACATCGCCGAGATCCCTGGGGTTGAGCGTATTCGCTTTACTACTAGCCACCCTAAAGAATTTACACAACGTCTCATCGACGTCTACGCTAAAGTGCCTAAACTAGTTAGTCACTTGCATCTACCTGTTCAGCATGGATCAGATGCCATGCTCTCTGCTATGAAGCGCGGCTATACGGCGTTAGAGTTTAAAAGCATCATTCGTAAGATGCGCGCTGTTCGACCTGACCTAACACTGTCAAGTGATTTCATTGTGGGTTTCCCGGGTGAAACTGAGGCCGATTTTGAAAAGCTACTCAAGATGGTGAAAGAACTGAACTTTGATAACAGCTTTTGTTTTATCTTTAGTCCACGCCCAGGCACACCAGCCGCCAATCTTCACGATGACACGCCTTACGAAGTCAAGCTGAAGCGCTTGCAAACATTGCTAGCGCTAGTAGAGAGCCAAGCAAATCAAATTAGCCAACAAATGCTGGGCAATACCGAGCGAGTACTGATTGAGGGCTTAGCTAAAGATGGTATTAACTTACAAGGCCGCGCTGAAAATAATCGCGTGATTCATTTCACGGCACCAGACCAAGATATTGAAGAACTCATCGGCCAGATGGTGGATATTCGTATTACCGAAGTGCTGAACTACACCTTAAGAGGGGAGCTAGTGGAAGCGCATGCCAACCAATAAGAAAAAGATTTCGCCCAAGCTGACAATTGATTTTCAATTCGCTAGTCCAGCAATTGAGTCGGCAATAGGTAAAGCAGCCTCCTCCGCCCTAATTAAGAAATGGGTCAAGAGTGCCACGCCTCTTGGCGGCTTAGTGACCCTACGCTTTGTTAATGCTACGGAAGGCAAAAAGCTGAACTTAACGTTTCGCCAAAAAGACTACGCCACCAATGTTTTAACTTTCCCATACGAGCTTACAAAAAAATCTTTAGCTACCGATATTATTTTTTGTTTACCCGTGCTTCAAAAAGAAGCCAAGGAGCAAAGCAAGTTATTGAAAGCGCATTTGGCTCATTTAATTGTGCATGGCTGCCTTCACGCCCAAGGTCATGATCATGAGGCAGAACGTGATGCCAAAAAAATGGAGGCTCTGGAAATCCAAATTCTCCAAAAATTAGGCTTTGCTAACCCCTATTCTTAATTTGTCTTATTTCTAAGCTATTCTTGCTATATGCCTGACCCCAATAAATCCCTTTTAGACCGCTTGGCCGCTTTTTTAACTCCAGAGCCAACGAAACCTAGTGAACGCCGTCAAGAACTAATTGAAACACTGCGCGAAGCCCAATCTGAGGGGTTGATAGATGCCGATGCCCTCTCCATGATTGAGGGAGTTTTTCAAGTAGGTCAATTATGTGCTCGCGATATTCTTGTACCGCGCGCCCAAATTGACTGGATTGATATTGGTCAATCCCTTCCCGAGATCATTAAGAGCGTTATCGAAGCAGCGCACTCACGCTTTCCGGTTTATGAGGGGAGCAAGGATAACGTTATAGGTATTTTGTTAGCTAAAGATCTATTGCGTCATGCCACAGAAAAAGACTTTCAAGTTCGGGATTGGTTACGTCCGGCCGTCTTTATCCCTGAATCAAAACGTCTGAGCGTCTTACTACGAGACTTCAAAGATAATCGTAATCACCTAGCTGTAGTGGTAGATGAATATAGCGGGGTAGCTGGAATTATTACGATCGAAGATGTGCTGGAACAGATCGTTGGCGATATTGAAGACGAGCATGATATTGACGAAGAAGCTGATAATCTGATTGCATTAGATAATGGCGATATTCGCGTTAAGGGCATTACAGAGCTAGAGCAATTTAATGAAAAGCTTGGTACGCATTTTGAACTCGAGGATATTGAAACCGTTGCTGGTCTGGTTATTCAACATCTAGGTCGAGTACCGAAGATGGGCGAGCTTATTGAAATTGATGGCATTGAATTCGAAGTGCAACGCGCTGACCCAAGGCAAATTCATATTCTGCTTGCACGACAAGCTAATAAAAAATCTGACTGAGATTCAACTTGCTTGATCAGCAACCTTATCGATACATCGGCGGCAAAGCATCTATAGTCCTGAGCTTGTTTATCTTAGGCGCCGTACTGGCATTAATTGCCGAACTGCCTTATGGCGGCTGGATACAAATCCCCGTTCTCAGTCTTGTTTGGTGGCGCCTCAATCCTCAGACTCCGAATCCTTTAAAGAAGCAATTCTTGCAGGGCCTTATCTTTGGGATTGGTTATTTTGTTATCGGCCTTTGGTGGCTTTACATTAGCCTGCATGATGTCGGCGGTATGAATGCACTGCTCGCGTGTATGGGAGTATTTCTTCTCTCTGCTTATGTAGCCGTCTATTTTTCTTTAGCAACTCTAGTAATTCCATTGTTTAAACAGAGTCGTCTATTCGGCCTTTTACTCGCATCTAGCTGGGTGCTGGCAGAATTTTTGCGCGGCTATATCTTTACCGGCTTTCCATGGATGGGATTTGCCGAAACCCAGTTCAATGGTCCATTCGCACCGATTGCGCCTTTCTTTGGGGGGCTAGCTTGTACCTTTTTAGCGGTCTGGGCTTCCTGGGAGATTTACCAAGTTCGCAAGCATGTCCTTGCAAGCGCGATCCTCCTTTCAGCTGTTGTTAGCATCTCGCAACTGGCTGGGTTATTGACCTTTACAAAACCAGTTGGAGAGCCTATTAGCGTTCGACTGATTCAAGGTAACTTTGAACAAAGCTTGATATTCAAGCCAGAAGGGATACTCCAGCAAATCGCGTTTTACCACGATGCAATTACGCAATCTAAAGCTGAATTAATTATTGCTCCTGAAACTGCTTTTCCCTGGCCCGAAAATCAATTACCCGCCAACCTGTTAGAAAGCTTACGAAGTTTTTCTAACTCCAATGACGCCAACTTATTATTTGGTGTCATTGGTAGAGAATCTGCCCCTCAAAATAATCGAGAATTTTCTAATCGTGCCTTAGGTCTATCCCCTTCTTCGCCAACTTATATTTATGATAAAAGTCATCTAGTGCCCTTTGGTGAATTTATACCTCCAGGATTTCATTGGTTTGTAAATGCCTTTAGTGTTCCATTGAGTGATTTTGCTAGAGGTGGAATGAGTCAGCCTAACTTCACAATATTAAGAGCTCACCAAGATCCTATTTATGCAGCCATTACGATTTGCTATGAAGATGTATTTGGTAGCGAACTCGCTAGCAGAATTCGTAACAGCAGAAAGCCAACAAACCTGTTGATAAACCTCACCAATCTTGCTTGGTTTGGAGATTCGCAGGCCCCGACCCAACAGTTACGCCTTTCACAACTGCGCTCTCTAGAAACTGGACTTCCTGCCTTACGCGCTACCAATACCGGCATTACCGCCGTTCTTGGCCCCGATGGCAAAGTACTAAAAGCACTCCCTGAATTTACCCAAAGCACTCTAAGCACCCAAGTCCAAGCGTATTCAGGCAAAACGCCTTACGTCATTTGGGGTAATTTACCGATTTTGGGTATTTCTTGCCTTCTCTTGCTCTGGGGCTTGATTCGTCATAGACGTTTTTAAGCATTTTTAACGCCAGCACGCTCTAGCCATGTAAAATCAATGGCTTAGCCAGGTTAAACATGCTTACTTTTCAGCAAATCATTCTCAAACTTCAAGATTATTGGGACCAACAAGGTTGTGCCCTATTGCAACCTATCGACCTCGAGGTTGGTGCCGGTACATCTCATACCGCAACCTTCCTGCGTGCCATTGGTCCTGAGCCCTGGAAGGCGGCTTATGTGCAGCCATCCCGCCGACCAAAAGATGGTCGCTATGGTGAGAACCCAAACCGTCTGCAGCACTACTATCAATATCAGGTCGTTCTGAAACCAGCCCCTGAAAATATTCTTGATCTGTATTTAGGATCTCTCGCCGCCTTAGGTCTGGATCTAAAACAGAATGATGTGCGCTTTGTAGAAGATGACTGGGAAAACCCAACGCTTGGCGCTTGGGGTCTTGGCTGGGAAGTTTGGTTAAACGGTATGGAAGTGACTCAATTTACTTACTTCCAACAAGTAGGTGGCTTGGATTGCAAACCTGTTCTTGGCGAGATTACCTACGGTATCGAACGTTTGGCGATGTACATCCAGAACTGCTCGAATGTATATGACTTAGTTTGGGCTGATGGCATTTCTTATGGTGACGTGTATCACCAGAATGAAGTTGAGCAATCTTGCTATAACTTCGAACACTCTAATACTGATTTACTCTTTGCAAACTTCACAAATTATGAAAGTGAAGCTAAGCGCTTGATGGAAGTGCCACTGGCACTTCCCGCCTATGAAATGATTCTAAAAGCCGCGCACACATTTAATTTGCTGGATGCGCGTGGCGCTATCTCAGTAACAGAGCGTGCAGCCTATATTGGCCGCATTCGCAATCTGTCGCGCGCCGTTGCTCAAGCCTACTTTGAGTCCAGAGAGAAACTGGGCTTCCCAATGTGTCAACGTCAAGCTAAAGCGCAGGCTTAAGCGCATCGAGATTTCTGCATTCCATTTATGAGCACATCCAATTCAAAACCTCAATCAGCGACTTTATTGATTGAGGTATTTACCGAAGAATTACCTCCAAAATCTTTACGTCGCTTAGGTGATGCATTTAGCGAGGGCATCTTTGCAGCACTTAAATCTGCAGGTCTGGCCTCTGAGTCATCCAAAGTGACTGGCTTTGCCACGCCTCGCCGTCTAGCCGCTCAAGTCACCAACATACTAGATCAAGCGCCTGACTTTCCTGTACGTGAAAAATTACTGCCCACCAGTATTGCATTTGATGCTGAAGGTAAAGCCACTCCACCTTTGCTTAAAAAATTAGGCGCCCTTGGGTATGCAGATATCGATCTCGCTACTCTAGAAAAAGCGGGTGAAGGTAAAAATGAAGCTCTGTATCTTAATGTGATCGCTAAAGGTGCTGAGCTTGAGCAAACTGTGCAAACTGCGCTTGAGCAAACATTGAGCAAACTACCAATTGCAAAAATGATGCATTACCAAGTGCTGCAGAAAAATGGTGAATTAGCTGACGTCCAATTTGCTCGTCCAGCCCATAGTATCATTGCGCTTCATGGTGGCACCACCTTAAGTATTAGCGCTCTTGGCGTTGATGCAGCCAATCAAACTGAGGGGCATCGTTTCCTAGCACCAGGCAGTGTCACCATTAATAATGCAGATCAGTACGAATCTGACTTGCAATCTAAGGCAAAGATTATTCCCAGCTTTAATCAACGTCGTGCACAGATTGAAGCTGCCCTTTTAAAAGCTGCTGGCGATGATTTAGTGCTGATGCCAGATAGCCTTTTGGATGAAGTAACAGCGCTAGTCGAGTGGCCCGCCATCTATGAGTGTCATTTCGATCAAGAATTCTTGGAAGTGCCGCAAGAATGTTTGATTCTGACAATGCAAACGAATCAAAAGTACTTTGCATTAACGGACAAGCAAGGAAGATTGCGCAACCGCTTCTTAATTGTTTCGAACATTGAAACCAGCAAACCAGATGCCATCATTTCCGGTAACGAGCGCGTTGTGCGTCCACGCTTATCTGATGCACGTTTCTTCTTTAAGCAAGATCAAAAGCGTCCCTTAGCTTCTCGCGTGGCAGATTTAGGTAAGGTGGTCTATCACAACCAATTAGGTAATCAATTGGATCGCGCCAAGCGCGTTCAAGGGCTAGCCGTAGGCATAGCCAAGAAACTGGGCGCAGATGAGAAGTTAGCTTCACGCGCAGCTGAAATTGCCAAAACAGATTTGTTAACCGATATGGTTGGTGAGTTCCCAGAGTTACAAGGAATCATGGGTCGTTATTACGCTACTCATGATGGCGAGAATGCGGATGTCGCTAGCGCTTGCAGTGAACACTATATGCCGCGCTTTGCAGGTGATGAACTGCCCCAAACTCAAACTGGCACGATCTTAGCTATTGCTGACAAACTAGAAACTTTAGTTGGCATTTGGGGCGTTGGACTTGCACCTACCGGAGACAAAGACCCATATGCTCTGCGTCGTCATGCTTTAGGCATTTGCCGCCTACTCCTCGAAAAAAATCTTTCTCTCAATTTGCCTGAATTGATTGAGTTGGCTCGTGCGCAGTTCCCACAAGCAGATGTACAAGAAAAAGCAAAAGCAGCTGATACCTACGCTTTTATCATTGACCGCTTGCGTGCCTATTTGCGTGATCAATCGATTGCTGGCAAAGCATTTACGAGCGCGGAAATTGATGCTGTTCTCAGCCAAGACCCAGCACAAATTAATGATTTAATTGAGCGCTTAACAGCATTACGTGAATTTAATGCTCTCGCAGAAGCTGCTCAACTCGCAGCCGCTAATAAGCGTATCAGTAATATTCTCAAGAAAACGACTACTGCCATTCCTGCGACATGTTCTGCAAAATTGCTGCAAATTCCAGCAGAGGCCAAGCTACATCAAGCATTAGAGGCGATTACACCGGCACTCAATGCCGCTTATGAAAAACGTCAATTTGTAGAACTCCTAAAAGCTCTCGTGGCTTTAAGTGGCCCAATTGATCAATTCTTTGCAGATGTGATGGTGATGGACCCTAATCCTGAGTTACGCGATAACCGCTTAGCTCTCCTGCAACAACTTCACCAGAAAATGAACCTCGTTGCCGACCTCGGCAAATTAGCATGAGCAACAGCTCCTCTAAATTAATCATTCTGGATCGCGATGGCGTGATCAACAAAGATAGCGATGATTATGTGAAGTCTGCTGATGAGTGGATTCCTCTTCAAGGCAGTCTAGAAGCAATTGCCCTGCTAAATCAAGCAGGCTATCAGATTGCCTTAGCAACTAACCAGTCCGGTCTTTCAAGGGGCTACTTCACAATTAACGATTTGCATGCCATGCATAGCAAAATGGATATCCTGCTCAAGCCCTTGGGCGGCCGCATTGATAGCATCTTTTTTTGCCCGCATCAGGATGCTCATCAATGTGATTGCCGTAAGCCTGCACCTGGCATGATGAAAGAAATTGCCTTGCGCTACAAAAAAACGGATAGCGTCAAGCCATTAACGGGCGTTCCGATTGTGGGAGACTCTTTGCGCGATCTCCAAGCTGGAGTGGCTTTAGGAGCATCCCCCCATTTAGTTCTCACCGGCAAGGGAGAAAAAACCCTTGCAAACGGTAAGCTACCAGAGGGAACACAAATTCATGCAGATCTCTTGGCTTTCGCTCATGCACTTTTAGAAAATAAGGTTTAGACCAATCATGAAATTGATTCGCTCCACCCTCTTTGCCCTATTTTTACTGGTATTCACGCCAATCTGGTCAGTGCTGTGCATGATCACTTTTCCATTTCTGAGTCCAGAAAACCGTTACACCTTTATTGGACTCTGGAATAAAGTCGTTATCGCTCTTTTAAAACCACTATGCGGTATCCATTATGAAATCCGCGGCATGGAAAACATGCAAGCCGTACTTAATGAACGTGTGATTATTCTCAGCAAGCATCAATCTGCTTACGAAACAATTGCATATATTGCATTACTACCCAAACAACTCTGCTTTGTCTTTAAACGTGAATTACTCTGGATCCCATTCTTTGGGTGGGCATTAGCTCTCCTCAAAATGATTCACATTAATCGCTCAAATAAGATGACCGCAGCGCTATCCGTGGCGTCACAAGGTCGTAAACGCTTAAGCGAAGGCAAGTGGATCATGCTCTTTCCAGAAGGAACGAGAACGCCTACCGGCTCAACCAAGCCTTATCGCAAAGGTGGCGCACGACTAGCGACTGCTACTGATGCCCTCATTATTCCGATCGCACACAACGCTGGGCGCTGCTGGCCAAAGAATAGTTTTATTAAAAACCCAGGCACGGTGATCTTCTCCATTGGCCCAGCAATTAGTTCGACCAATAAATCAGCAGAACAACTTCAGCAAGAAGTAGAGGGCTGGATTGAAGCTGAAATGCGGGTGATTGACCCTAGCGCCTATAAGCAATAAGAAGGCAATTAATTAGTACTGCGTATTGATTTATGAGGCGAGAACTTTAGCCCACTCGATATAGCGATCTACGGAAATATCCTGAGCTCTTGCTTTGAGTTCAATCTCGGTCAAACTTAATCTATCAGCAAAAGCACTCAAGTTGGTACGCAACATTTTTCTTCTTTGAGAAAAGGCTGCAGCAACTACCTTCTCCAAAGAACCCCATTGCGCATCTGAAAGATTGAAGTCTCTTCTTGGAATCATTCGTACAACAGCCGAGTTCACTTTAGGTTGAGGATCAAATGCTTCTGGTGGCACCTCCAGCACCAACTCCATGTCATAACGAGCCTGAAGCATGACTGAAAGACGACTGAAATCTGAACTTCCGGCCTTAGCCACCATCCGTTCAACAACCTCTGCTTGCAACATAAATACCTGCTCATCGATATGACTTGCCGCCGCTACCAAATGGAACAAAAGAGGTGAAGAGATGTTGTAAGGCAGGTTACCGACAACTTTGCATAATCCAGTCTTGGTCGAGCGATTCTGTGCCCATGTCACGAAGTCAAATTTGAGAGCATCGCCCTCGATTACAGTAAGGCCTTTAAGGTTTTTCTCATTCCAAAAGGCTACTAAATCACGGTCAATCTCTAAGAGATCCAAGCAATCTAGATTACTCAGCAAAGGTAGCGTTAGCGCACCAAGACCAGGTCCAATCTCAATAACGTGCATATCAACACCGGGGTTAATAAGCGCAACAATAGAATAAATAATGCCGTTGTCTTGTAGAAAGTTCTGGCCAAATCGTTTACGAGCGCGATGCATTCCTTAGTGTTGCTTTCTTTTATTCAGTGCTAATTGATAGGCTAAACGTAAGGCCTCAAGCATGCTACCCGAGTCAGCAACCCCTTTACCGGCGATATCTAAAGCAGTTCCGTGATCTACCGAAGTACGAATAATCGGCAATCCTAGGGTGACATTTACCCCATTGCCAAAGGTAACAAATTTAAAAGGTGCCAAGCCCTGATCGTGATACATCGCAATGAAAGCATCCACTTGGGCAACGGAATCAGAATCAAACATCGTATCGCCAGGATAAGGGCCGAGGACATTAATGCCCATGCTCTGAGCCGCATCAATTGCCGGTGAGATGATGTCAATCTCTTCACGACCCAAGTATCCAGATTCTCCTGCGTGAGGATTTAAGCCAGCCACATGAGTCAATGGTTTTGAAATACCAAATTTGTTCTGCAAATCTTGATTGACGATTTGAATGGTTTCCAATACCAAGTCATGGCTTAGCGCTTGTGGAACCTCTTTTAAGGGAAGATGGGTGGTCATAAGAGCTACCCGCAGATCTCTCGGGGATTTAAGCCCCAAAAACCCACTGGGCAGTGGCGCACATAACATCATCACCACATGAGAAACATGACAACGCTGTGCGAGATACTCTGTATGCCCTGTAAATGGAGTCCCAGCATCATTAATAATGCTTTTCTGAAGTGGAGCAGTCACCATCGCATCAAAACGACCCTGAAGACAACCATCAACAGCTTGATCCAACAGGCTAAGAACATACTTTGCGTTCTGAGGATTCAAAGTTCCCTGCTGGACGGATGTGGCAAGTTCGATATTTTGAATCTGCAATCGATTCACGAATTCTGGATTAGTATTTTTCGGTATAGAAAGTAAGCTCTTATTACCCAGCAAGGTAATTGCAACATTATGTTGCTCATGCAAAAACTCTAGCGCAGCAATAAGAGAAACCTCAGGCCCAATACCAGCTGGCTCACCAGTACTTACAACGAGATTAACGAGGGGTGCTGCTTGCTGCATCTTCCACGTTCAAAATTTTTACAGTTGCATTGTCACGCAACTCACGCATCCAATCTTGATAAGCTTGATCAAATTTTCTTTCACGTATAGCTGCGCGTGCAAATTGACGTTGCTTTTCTACAGTCAACTGACCTTCGCGTCGCTCCATCACCTGAATCAAATGCCAGCCAAATTCAGATTTCACTGGGTTACTAACCTCCCCAATTTGCAGGCGATTCATGGCCTGCTCAAACTCCGGAACCAAATCCCCAGGACTCATCCAGCCTAGCGCACCGCCATTTGCTGCAGAACCATCCTCAGAGTATTTTTTCGCAAGCTCAGCAAAATCTGCAGTTTTGGCGCGGATCTGATCGCGAAATCCCTGTAGACGTCTCTCGGCATCCTGATCACTTAAGCTAGGGCGACTACGCAACAAAATATGGCGGGGTAGCGTTTGGGTGATGGGGATATTTTTAGGTGTGGATGAAACAGCGTCTGCAGAAATCGCTTGCTGCACAGGCGCATTTTCCATAACCGCACGTCGATCTAATACTTTCAGCACATGATAGCCTGCAGGACTTTTTACTACAGCATTCGCTACCTGACCGCCCCCAGTATTTCGGATTGCCTCATAAAATAATTGTGGCAACTTATCTGGCGTACGATAGCCCAAATCTTGAAACTTAATTTTTGGATTATCTTTTGCAGCCATCGCTCCGAGCTGCATGAAATCAACATCACCACGCGCATCACGCAAAAGAGCATCTGCTTTTTTCTTTGCATCTGCTTGAGCACCCGCTCCTGCTCCTGCATCTACCGGGATAAAAATCTGGGCTACATCAATCTCTTCAGGACCGCCTTTTCCAACAGATGCTGAAGAGGAGGAAGAACCAGCCGTCATCGCCCTCGTTCGTTCCATGATGAAGTTATCAATCTCGGCATCTGAAATTTTGATCTTGGCCTCAACCTCTCTCTCACGATAACGTGTCATAGAAATATCGTCACGTAGCATTTGCCTGTATCGCTCAAAGGAAGTACCAGAAGCGACTACCCTTGCCTTCAATTCAACCAGTGTCAGTTTATTTTTTTCAGCAATCTCACCAATGTACTTGTCTAACTCTTTATTACTAATACCCACACCTTCTTGTTCAGCATTTTGAATTTGAATTTTTTCAAGGATGAGGCGCTCCAAAATGGTTTTTCGTGCTGATCCATCCTCAGGCAACTTGGCGCCCTGCTTCTTCAATGCCGCAATTCGATCATCAATTTCTTTTCGTGTTACGAATCCAGTGTTCACCACTGCAGCAACGCCATCAATATTGCGAATTTTGCTTTCTGTAACTTGGTTATTTTTTGCGGCATCCTGCGCAAAAGTGGTATTCATCATGAAACCAAGACCAAGGAAAGCAGCTAGGATATAAATTTGTTTATAACGTTTCATACAAAGCATTATTGATAGTTCTCATATATTGAGGGAGGTATTGGTTTGGAGGTAGGCATATATCCAGGAACATTTAGCTTCATGATATCAACTGGATTGCTTCCAGCGCTACCAAAGCCCTTAAATTCGATCTGAAACAGTACCTGGGTTGTCGTTATGAGAGAAGTATTTAAGACTTGAGAATACGCCCCACGGAAAGTCCAGCAATCCTTACTCCACTCTAGAGCCACCAAACTATTTAATGTTTTGGTACTTAGGGCGTCATATCCCCAGCGCCCTAAGACAGAGACTTCCCGCGTAATTGGCCATTGACCTGAAACGTTGTATTGATCGGTAGTGGTGGCTGAAGGAACAAAGGCTTGGTTATTTTGGATCGATGCCTGTACTGGCGGAGACCAAACATTGCGGTATCCAAAATTTAAACTTCTGCCTTGTGTAGGGCGCCAGCTACCTCCAACTGTAGTTTGTACGAAGCGATTCAATTGGGTGTTGTATTGACCAAATAAATCTGCGCTGAAATTCCCAAGCAAACGAACCGAACCAGAGCCCAGGGTATCTGAGTAAGTAGTAGGGTTAACAATATTGCCATTCAAACCTACTCGCTGGCCAGTGAACTGCTGCTTTTGGGCAACGGTCACATTTGCGCGTTCCGCTCCAGTATTAGCCTCGATCATGCGGCTAGTCAGGCCGAGTGTTGCAGAATTATTGTCGGCAATACGGTCATTACCAATAAAAGTATTTTCATTAAAAATTTGAGATACACCGAAACCTGCGTCTGCGGTATCAAATATCGGCGTCTGTGCCTGACTTTGATATGGAGTGAAAACATAGAAGGCTCTAGGTTCCATAGTCAACAACATATCTCGGCCAAAGAATCCTTTTAATTCAGTAGCATCTCTTTCAAATGCCAAGGCAGAGTCCAAGCTAAAAGTTGGGATAGTAAAACCTTGAGCAACTGGTGCACCACCAGCTGTAAACGGAGTAGCGTTGTAGGTATTTGACTGAAAACTTACCTTTGGGGTGATGTAATAACCCGGCGTCACTTGTGGCAAAGCCAGTGCGCCCTTCACTACAGTTCGATCGGCCTGACTGTATACACCTGGTGCAGTAGCGGCCAAATTGCCGCCAATGTTGTATGCAAACCTGGTGTAGTCAGTAGAAAAAGTAGTTGCGGGGCCCGTTGGCAAAGTAACATATTTACCACTTGTATCTGCTACAGCAGGGGTTAAACGATTGTTATAGGCAGCAGTAATGTTTGGAAGGATGTTATATGGTGCTTGGACTGTAGTAGTGGGATCTGGCTGCAAAGTTTGAAAAGTCAACGCCCTTGCGGAGACATTCCAGTTGCTCAAACTACCCGTAAGGCCTTTGGTGGTTCCCACCTCTTGACGAAACTGACTAGTGACAGCCCCAGCGATACTCTGGGAGAAATCTGTAGGGTATAAATTATCTGAAACCCGTGCCATATTGACGTACCCAGTCCATGAACCAGGCATCGGAATTCCTCCAGGTGCAGCACCACCACTAAATATCTGTCGCTGCTGCCAATCATATTTCCAACGATCAGTACCCGTTTTTTTATCGTAGGGCATATATTCACCCAGCGCCGTTCCCGAATAATCCTTTTCCAAGAAGCGATATTGGGCACCTAACATTCCACCGCGATGATTCATATAGCGTGGCAATAGTAATAAGTCGCGATTAGGGGCAATATTTACATAGTAAGGCTGCGTAATATCAAGGCCATTATTTGAGTTGTATCCAGCAACCGGCGCAAGAATGCCAGAGCGACGTTGGCCGCCTGTAGGGGCGGTAAAGTAGGGAATATACGCAATGGGCACATCAAAGAAACGCATCACGCCATGCGTACCAACCATTTCCTTCTGTTCATTATCGATCTCCATCGTACTAGCCGTGAAATACCAATCTAGATTTTCTGGTGTGCACGTAGAGTAAGTTGCCTTATCAAATACAAAAACATCAGTACTTTGCACGGTTAAATTTTTTGCCTTGCCATTGCCCCCGTTATCACGCAATTCGTATATCGGTGACTCCATTGAGCCTTCACGTGCATCTACCTTAAATTGACCCTTAGGTCCCTTAAAAGTAACATTCCCTTTTGATAGCTCAACATTTCCGTTTAAGTTAGCAATATCTGTATCAGGGTTGTAAGTAATTTCATCCGCCTTGAGAACCGATCCATTGCGACGAATTTGCGCGCGCCCAATTAAATGCATATCACGCTCAACAACGCCAGTAATTGTGTCGCTCGAAGTAAAAGTAATCGCCTGACCATCATCAATTGGTTTTCCAACGCGCAACTGATCATCCAGCTTTAAAACAGTGACATTACCTCGATCCGGCAATAAAACAGTATTAGATCCACCCGGTGCATTTGTAGGCAAAGGGGCTGGTGCCTGAGCATGCCCGAAGAGGGCAAATTGAAGCAATGTCACCCCCATAAATACGCGCAGGGTTACATGCAAAAAAAGAGGGGCGCAAAGGCCGGCGCGACGGCGATAATGACTCATGGATCCAGACCCGCCTTATTATACGAATCGACCATGACTGACTCACGCTTAAACACCCTCCGCAACTGGCTAAAAGCCCTAGAAGCAAGCTGGCAATTAGATCTCGACTCTTTGCAGCCGGCCTCGGCTGATGCCAGCTTTCGACGCTATTTCCGAATTGTGTCTAAAAACCCCAATTTCGGGACTTTGATTGTGATGGATGCCCCACCCCAACATGAGCCCTTGGACGCCTTCATTAAAGTCGATTTATTGCTATCTAAAGCAGGTTTAAATGTGCCAAAAATCCTCGAGCAAAATCTTGCTGAAGGCTTTTTGCTCTTAAACGATTTAGGCACTAAAACCTACTTGGGTGAACTCAATAATGAATCTGCAGACCATCTCTATAAAGATGCAACTCATGCATTAGTCCTTATGCAACTGGCAAGTAAACCAGATGTCTTGCCAAACTACGATGAAGCACTATTACAACGAGAGTTAGATTTATTTCCAGAGTGGTATTTAAAAAAGCATCTGAGTGTTGAATTGAGTCAACAACACACAGATCAATTAAAAAAATCTTTTGAGCTGATTATTGAAAATAATTTAGCGCAGGCTAGAGTCTATGTACATCGTGATTATCATTCACGAAACTTAATGGTGACTGACAATAATAATCCTGGAGTGATTGACTTCCAGGATGCAGTTTACGGCCCAATTACATATGATGCCTCTTCATTGTGGCGCGATGCTTATATTGCATGGCCAGAAGAACGTTTGATTGACTGGGTGATTAAATTTTGGGAAGAAGGACGTAAGGCCGGACTACCAATGCCAAATGATTTTGGACAGTTCTATCGCGACTTTGAATGGATGGGCTTGCAGCGCCATCTGAAGGTCCTGGGTATTTTCGCAAGACTCTTACATCGCGATGGGAAAGATGGCTACCTTAAAGATATTCCTCTCGTTTTGGAATATGCGATTGCTACAGCAAATAGATACATTGAATTAAAACCTCTAGCTCGCATTCTGGAATCCACTCGGCCAAATCAGGCGTAATTCACACACCATGAGTCAGCTCAATCGCATACCTTGTTTTTTACTGGCTGCTGGACGTGGTGAACGCATGCGTCCCCTCACAGATGATTTACCTAAGCCACTACTTCGAATTCAGAACAAGTCTTTACTAGAGTGGCACTTAGAAGCTCTCGCAAAAACAACCATTCGGGATGTGGTGATTAACCACGCCTGGTTAGGCGAAAAGATTGAAGTAGCTCTAGGTGATGGAAAGCAATTTGGCCTGCATATTCAATATTCCCCTGAGGCTAGCGCACTAGAAACGGCCGGGGGTATATGCAAGGCCCTACCAATCCTTGCGCCTGAAGACTACTTTTTAGTTATTAATGGCGATGTTTTTAGCCCAAACCTGCCTATTGCCAAGATTTTAGAAGTCGTTTCCAAGATGCGGGTAGGCTCAAGTAAACGTTTGGCGCACCTATTGATGGTGCCCAACCCGGTTCAACATCCTGAAGGGGATTTTTATCTAGAAGACTCCACAGTCAGAGACATCGGATCGGCTGGCGCAGAAAAACTCACCTTCTCTGGAATTGGGATTTATCACAAAGACCTCTTTAATGACCTGGAATTTGGAGCTCCAGCCAAGCTGGCCCCCTTGCTCAGAGCCGCAATGGAGCAAAATAAAGTGTCTGGAGAAAAATATAGCGGTCCATGGCACGATGTAGGTACACCACAACGCTTACAAGAGCTCAATGCAGCATATGAATAAACCGAATATCTATCAACTTCGCAGAAATGCATTAGCAAAACAAATTTTTGCTAAGACTGGTGGTGGAACTGCCATTATCTCTACTGCGCCTGAGCAAGCCCGTAACCGCGACAGTGACTTTCCTTATCGCCATGACAGTGACTTTTATTACTTGACTGGTTTTGAAGAGCCCGGTGCCACGCTAGTGCTGAAAGTTACAGGGACTGGAAAAACTGCTGAACTACAGTCGCACTTATTTTGTAGACCGAAAGATCCTGAACGAGAAATCTGGGATGGCTTTCGTCTAGGTCCTGAAGCTGCGCCAGAGTCTTTGGGTATTGAGTATGCCCACAGCAATCAAGTTTTAGATCAAAAACTGAGTGATTTATTGGCCGATGAAGATGCCGTGTATATCCGCCTTGCTGAGAGCGCAGAAGCCGATAGACGCTTGCGTCATTGGATGAAACAAGTTCGCAGTCAAGCTCGCTCGGGGATCAATCCACCTTCAGAATTTCATGATGTTGAAGTACTCATTCATGAAATGCGTTTGTTTAAAGACGCTCATGAAATCGATATCATGCGGCGCGCTGCGGCCATCTCTGCTCGTGCCCATATTCGCGCCATGCAATTGTGTAAGCCCGGTATGCGTGAATATCAACTGGAAGCAGAACTACTGCATGAATTCCGCAACAGTGGCTCACAAAGTGTTGCATACAACAGTATTGTTGCTAGCGGTGCAAATACTTGCATCCTGCACTATCGTGCAGGTGATACAGAATTACGAAGCGGTGAACTATGCCTTATTGATGCTGGCTGCGAACTTGATGGCTATGCATCTGATATCACGCGGACTTTTCCGGTGAATGGAAAATTTACCGGACCGCAACGTGCTCTCTATGACATTACCTTGGCGGCACAAGAAGCAGCGATAGCAATGACTAAGCCAGGCAATACATTTATGCAGCCCCATGAAGCAGCCCTTAAAGTACTTACCCAAGGCCTGCTAGATGAAAAGCTACTCAAACTTTCAGAATTGGGCTCCCTGGATAATGCTGTTGAAACAGGGTCTTATCGTCGCTTTTATATGCACCGCACCTCGCACTGGCTGGGAATGGATGTGCATGATGTTGGGTCTTATCGCGAAACAAGCCCAAAGACAAACACGGAAGAGAAGCCTTGGCGTATTTTCAAGAGCGGCATGGTGATCACGGTCGAGCCTGGTCTGTATGTCAGGCCTGCAGATGATGTGGATGAAAAATTTTGGAATATCGGCATCCGCATTGAGGATGATGCTGTCCTTATTGACTCGGGATGTGAATTAATTTCTCGCGGTGTACCTGTCAAAGCTGATGAGATTGAAGCGCTCATGAAAAACATCTAAGGCTGGTCTGCTAAAAATGAGTTTACCCAGTTGCGATATCTTGATTCAGGGCGGTGGTCCAGTTGGGCTCGCTTGTGCTGCCTGGACCTTACAAAAATTTCCAGATGCAAAGATTACATTACTTGATCGTAACCCGATCAATGATGATGATTTAACGAATGCCGATAGTCGCGGTATTGCTCTCTCACATGGCAGCAAACTATTGCTCGATACAATTCATGCTTGGCCAAATGAGTCCGCTCAAATTCACCGTGTACATGTATCTCAAGCAGGGAGATTTGGTCGCGCACTCATGACGCGTGAGGAGCTCAAGCAAGAGGCACTAGGCCACATTATTCGTTATCGCGATATTCACATTAACCTGCGTCACGCCTTACGAGCTATAAAAGCAAAGAGTCCCAACTTTGCTTGGGAGCACATTAATAAAGATGCCGAAGAAAATAATATTCATGCTAATTGCATCGTTCATGCTGAGGGCGGTTTATTTAAGACGCAAGATTGGGTGGAGTCTGGCCGAGACTATGGTCAGTCAGCCCTTGTAGGTTTGGTTGAGGTGGAAAATGCAGTACCTCATCAAGCATGGGAGCGCTTTACTGCTGAGGGTCCGCTAGCAGTTTTACCGAGCCACTATGGTCACAATATTCTGAATCTAGTTTGGTGTGGATCACCAGAGTCTTCGCAATATCGTTTACAACTTAGTGACTCTGAATTTTTAAGTGCGCTGGAAAAAGAATTTGGTTCACGTATTGGGCGCTTTCTGAAAATTCAAGATCGTCGTTTATATGAACTCGGCTTGAACTATCGCAAAGAGCTTACCAAAGACAATGAAGTTTGGATTGGCAATGCTGCACAAACTTTGCACCCAGTAGCAGGGCAAGGCCTCAACTTAGGATTAAGAGACGCTTTTTTGCTGGCTGAAAAATTAGTAGGTGCATTTTCCGGATTCGAACCATCTCCAAGCAAAATTCAAGATGCGCTCCAGGGGTATGCCCAAAGTCGCAAAGTGGATAGAACAACCACTATTGGCCTTACGGACTTTATGGCCAGGGTGTTCACCTCTAATCTTGCTCCAGTAGTGGCAGCCAGAGGACTGGCTTTAAGCGCCCTTCAGTGGCTTCCACCAGTTAAGACAGCCTTAGCCCGCCAGATGATGTTTGGTAGGCGCTAAAGGGCTTAAATCACCCCTAAATATAAACATTCCTGATTTGATCTGCAACAAGCAATCTGCCTAAAAAATAGGCAGATTTGGGTTCGACTGTGCTAAAGTGTCATGCTTTCCGCCCAAGCCCCCTTTTAGATGAACATTGGCCCTCACACCCTCGCAAATAAGCTATTTGTAGCCCCTATGGCTGGGGTAACAGATCGCCCTTTTAGGCAGCTTTGCAAGAAATTGGGTGCAGGGTATGCGGTTTCTGAAATGGTGGCCTCTAATGCCCTGCTTTGGAAAAGCGAGAAAACACAACGTCGTGCCAATCATGTCGGCGAATTCAAACCCATCGCGGTGCAAATTGCCGGGGCAGATCCAGCGATGATGGCAGCGGCAGCAAAAGTCAATGTAGATCATGGTGCCCAGATCATTGATATCAATATGGGTTGCCCAGCAAAAAAAGTTTGCAACGTAGCTGCTGGTTCTGCACTATTACGCGATGAGCCTTTAGTGCAGCAAATTTTAGAAGCAGTTGTGAATGCTGTTGGTGTTGGGCCAGATGCCGTGCCAGTCACCCTAAAGATTCGCACTGGTTGGGACCGTGAACACAAGAATGCTATTGAGATTGCTCGGCTTGCAGAAAAATCGGGGATCTCCATGTTAACGGTTCATGGTCGCACTAGAGCAGACTTGTACCATGGTGAAGCAGAGTATGAAACCATTACTGCAGTCAAAAATAGTGTGGTCATTCCTGTAGTTGCAAATGGTGACATTACTAGCCCTGAAAAAGCAGAGCAAGTTTTGAAACTCACTGGTGCTGATGCCATCATGATTGGTCGTGCAGCTCAAGGTCGTCCTTGGATCTTCAGAGAAATTAATCACTACCTTGAAACGGGTGGGAAATTGCCAACTCCGGAGATCAATGAGATCCAGTCCATTATGAATATTCATCTTTTAGATCATTATGAATTCTATGGGGAACATATTGGTCTACGTACCGCACGTAAGCATATTGGCTGGTATTGCAAGGGTTTGCGTGACTCCCATGCTTTCCGCCAGCGGATGAATACTGCTGATGATTGCAAAACTCAGCTACAAATGGTCAATGATTATTTTGACGAAATGAAATCGCATTCTGATCGTTTGTTATTTTTAGAAGCGGCGTAGCTCTCACTGCACAAAGTTTTTTATTTTTATTTACTAGTTTTTGTATTGATAGATTGTTATGACCAATAAGCACCCAATAACTGAATGTATTGAAGCCCAATTGCAGGGTTACCTAAACGACCTTAAAGGAACAGCACCAACCGATATCTATCAAATGGTCTTAGCTGTTGTAGAAAAGCCTATGCTGGAATTAGTCATGCAGCACGCTAAACAGAATCAATCACTGGCAGCGCAATATCTTGGTATTAACCGCAACACACTTCATAAGAAGCTCGTTGAGCATCAGCTGCTGAAATAAGCGATTATCACAAAGTCATTTCTTTTAATTAAACCCTCCGAAAACTATGATCCGCACAGCCCTTCTCTCCGTATCCGATAAAAATGGCATCATCCCTTTTGCCAAATCTCTCCATGAGCAGGGGATTAAGCTCATCTCGACTGGTGGCACGGCAAAGCTGTTGGCTGAAAATAATCTGCCAGTGGTTGAAGTTTCCTCGCTGACGAAATTTCCGGAGATGCTCGATGGTCGCGTAAAAACCCTTCACCCTATGGTGCACGGCGGTTTATTAGCTCGTAGAGATTTCCCGGAGCATATGGCAGCCCTTAAAGAGCATGGGATCGACACGATTGATATGTTGGTCATTAATCTTTACCCATTTAATGAGACAGTTGCCAAGGAAAGCTGCTCATTTGAAGATGCGGTTGAGAACATTGATATTGGTGGTCCAGCCATGTTACGTGCTGCCGCTAAGAATCATCAAGATGTTACGGTATTGATCTCACCAGAAGATTACGCCCCAGTCTTAGCGGAGATGAAGGCCAATAAGAATGCCGTCTCTTATAAAACTAATTTATCTTTGGCTAAAAAAGTATTTGCCCACACTGCTCAATATGATGGCGCCATTGCGAACTACCTCTCTGCATTAGGTGATGATTTGGATCACAAGGCACGCTCAGCCTACCCAGAAACACTGCACCTTGCCTTTGAAAAAGTACAAGAAATGCGCTACGGTGAGAACCCACATCAATCTGCTGCTTTCTACAAAGACATCTACCCTGTGGACGGTGCACTAGCTAATTACAAGCAATTACAAGGTAAAGAGCTTTCTTATAACAATATTGCGGATGCTGATTCAGCATGGGAATGCGTTAAGAGCTTTGCCGGCAACGCTGGTGGCGCTGCTGCTTGCGTCATCATCAAGCATGCCAACCCTTGCGGCGTAGCTGTTGGTGCTAATGCGCTCGAGGCTTATCAAAAAGCCTTTAAGACGGACCCAAGCTCTGCTTTTGGCGGCATTATTGCTTTCAATGTACCTTGTGATGGTGCCGCTGCTGAAGCCGTCTCTAAACAATTTGTTGAGGTGCTAATTGCCCCTAGCTTTAGCGATGAAGCTAAAGCCATTTTTGCTGCCAAACAAAATGTGCGTCTCTTAGAGATTCCTTTGGGCACTACATTTAACACCTTTGATTTCAAACGCGTTGGCGGTGGTTTACTAGTGCAATCTCCAGATGCCAAGAACGTTCTCGAAAATGAAATGCGTGTTGTGAGCAAACGTCTACCAACTCCAAGCGAAATGCATGACATGATGTTTGCTTGGCGTGTAGCTAAGTTTGTAAAGTCGAATGCTATTGTGTATTGCGCTAATGGTATGACCCTAGGCATTGGTGCAGGTCAAATGAGCCGCGTAGATTCTGCGCGTATGGCTAGTATCAAGGCTGAGAATGCAGGCTTAAGTCTCAAAGGCTCTGCAGTAGCCAGCGACGCTTTCTTCCCATTCCGTGATGGCTTGGATGTCGTTGTGAACGGTGGTGCTAGCTGTGCGATTCAGCCTGGCGGCAGTATGCGTGATGATGAAATCATTGCAGCCGCAAATGAACATGGTATTGCGATGATCTTTACTGGCATACGTCACTTCCGTCATTAATCACTTATGCGCTGGATAGGAATCGACCCAGGTTTACGGACTACCGGTTTTGGAGTCATTGATGTGGATGGCCAAAAACTGACCTACGTCGCCTCTGGGACGATTGAAAGTGGCGACCCAGCAAAAGGTTTACCTGAGCGCTTAGGCGCCCTTTATGCGGGGGTCAAAGAAGTTTTAGAGACCTACTGTCCAGAGTCTGCTGCGATTGAAGAGGTTTTCTTAAATGTGAATCCTCGTTCAACGCTAATGCTGGGTCAAGCAAGGGGTGCCGTGATCGCTGCCCTCGTATCTGAAAAACTCCCCGTAGCTGAGTACAGTGCCCTGAGAGTAAAGCAAGCGATTGTTGGTACTGGTCGTGCTGCCAAGCCACAGGTACAAGAGATGGTGAAACGCCTTCTTAGGCTGAATCGCGCCCCAGGAACAGATGCTTCTGATGCATTAGGTGTCGCCATCTGCGCTGCCCATCACGCTCAAATACCAAAGGCAATTACAGCCGCCTTAGCACCTAAGTTAGCACCCAAAAAACGCAGTAAGTAAAAATACACATCACAGGTTAAGATCTCTACATGATTGGTCGTATACAAGGTACTCTCGTTTCAGTTCATCCCCCTCGTCTCTTGGTGGATTGCCAAGGCATCGGTTATGAAGTTGATGTACCAATGAGTACTTTGTACCAGCTGCCTCAAGCTGGTCAAAAAATTACGCTTCTTACGCACTTTCAAGTTCGTGAGGATGCGCAGCAACTTTTTGGCTTTGCTACTGAAACAGAACGTGAAGCATTTAGACAGCTCATCAAGATTAGTGGCGTTGGTTCTCGCACAGCACTGGCTGTTCTGTCCGGCATGAGTGTGAATGAGCTGGCTCAAGCCATTGCGCTCCAAGAAGCTGGGCGCTTGACCCAAGTTCCCGGGATTGGTAAAAAGACTGCTGAGCGTCTTTGCTTAGAACTCAAAGGCAAACTAGCGCCGGATCTTGGTATTACAGGTGATAAACCCCAGGCAATTGAAGCGAGCAGTGAAGTATTGCAAGCACTCCTCGCGCTAGGCTATTCAGAAAAAGAGGCGCTTCTGGCGCTCAAGCAAATCCCACCAGAAACAAGTGTGTCGGACGGTATCCGCATGGGCTTAAAGTATTTATCTAAACCCTGAATCTAAATAGAAGCAATCCTCAATATTCAATAGGCACTACACTTGTGGCATGGCAATTCATACAGACGACCTAAGCTCAATTCCTGAAGATTTACCAGAGGGCAATGACCGCATTGTGAGCGGCTCAGCCGGCAATGCTGAGGCTGTCTTTGAAAGAGCATTACGTCCCAAACAACTCGATGAGTATGTTGGTCAAACTAAAGCTAGGGCGCAATTAGAGATTTTTATTACCGCCACAAGAGCACGCCAAGAGGCTTTGGATCACGTTTTGCTCTTTGGTCCTCCTGGGCTTGGTAAAACCACACTCGCCCACATTATTGCGAGAGAACTTGGGGTCAACTTACGTCAAACTAGCGGACCCGTCCTAGATAGACCAGGCGACCTTGCTGCCTTGCTAACCAATTTAGAAGAAAACGATGTTCTCTTTATTGATGAGATTCATCGCCTCTCTCCAGTAGTAGAAGAAATTCTGTACCCAGCGCTGGAAGACTACAGCCTAGACATCATGATCGGCGAAGGTCCTGCAGCACGTAGTGTAAAAATTGACCTTAAGCCATTCACGCTGATTGGTGCAACTACTCGTGCTGGCATGCTAACCAATCCATTACGTGATCGTTTTGGCATTGTGGCCAGACTTGAGTTCTACACCACCGAAGAGCTCACCAAAATTATTAATCGTTCAGCCAGCTTGCTCAAGGCGGATATTGATCCAGATGGCTCGGTTGAAATTGCGAAACGTGCACGTGGTACTCCACGTATAGCTAATCGCCTACTCAGAAGAGTGCGTGACTACGCAGAAGTCAAAGGCACAGGCACGATTACCAAAGCTATGGCCGATGCTGCACTCAAAATGCTAGATGTTGATCCAAGCGGCTTTGATGTAATGGATAGAAAATTGCTGGAAGCCATCTTGCACAAGTTTGATGGTGGCCCAGTAGGTATTGATAATTTGGCAGCAGCCATTGGTGAAGAACGCGACACGATTGAGGATGTTCTAGAACCCTATTTGATTCAACAGGGCTACCTACAAAGAACCTCTCGTGGCCGTGTGGCAACCCGCCAGGCCTATGAGCACTTTGGTTTAACGCCGCCCAGCGGCAGCGCTAGCCTAGATATTTAAGCAAGGGTTACTTTTGCAAACTTACGTTTGCCTACCTGAACTACGTAAGTGCCAGCTTCAACTTTCAACTGTTTATCAGTAATCGTTGCGCCATCAATCTTCACACCATTTTGTTCAATGTTTCGGTTCGCTTCCGAGGTTGATGGTGTTAATCCAGCAGCTTTCAGAAGATTGGCCACCGCCATCGGTGCACCCGTCAAACTCACTTCAGGAATGTCATCAGGCACCCCGCCTTTGGCGCGGTGATTAAAGTCTTCTAGCGCTTTCTCTGCTGCAGCCTGTGAATGAAAACGCGCTACGATTTCTTGAGCGAGTAGTACTTTGCAATCTTTTGGATTTCTGCCAGCTGCAACTTCTTGCTTCATTAAATCAATTTCAGCCATAGGGCGGAATGACAGCAATGTGAAGTAATCCCACATCAGTTCATCGGAGATACTCAACAGCTTGCCAAACATCTCACTAGCAGGCTCGCTAATGCCAATGTAATTACCTTTGGACTTACTCATCTTATCCACGCCATCCAGGCCAACGAGGAGAGGCATTGTCAAAATACATTGCGGCTCTTGGCCATACTCACGTTGAAGCTCGCGCCCAACTAAGAGATTAAATTTCTGATCAGTACCACCAAGCTCTAAGTCACTCTTCAAAGCAACAGAGTCATAGCCTTGCATCAGTGGATACAAGAACTCATGTACAGAAATGGGTACACCACTACGGTAGCGCTTGGTAAAGTCATCTCGTTCCAACATTTGTGCAACGGTATATCGTGCCGCCAACTGAATCATGCCGCGCGCCCCTAATGGATCACACCATTCGCTGTTGTAACGCACTTCAGTTTTAGAAGGGTCGAGCACCATACTCGCTTGGCGATAGTAAGTTTCCGCGTTAACGGCAATTTCTTCTGCGGTCAATGGAGGACGGGTGGCATTACGACCAGATGGGTCACCAATCATGCTGGTGAAATCGCCAATCAAGAAAATAACGGTATGCCCTAAATCTTGTAACTGGCGCAATTTATTCAGGACCACTGTATGACCCAAATGAATATCAGGTGCTGTTGGATCTAGACCTAATTTAATCCGCAACGGCGTCTTAGTCGCTTGGCTACGAGCCAACTTCTGAACCCAGTCCGCCTCAACCAATAGCTCGTCGCAGCCACGTTTAGTGACTTCGAGTGCTGCAAAGACTTCGGGGGTCAGAGGGTATTTTTGTTCTGGTTTGGCCGTCATGCTGATTCGGGTTGCTGATTCAGTTAAATTACTAGTTAAATTGCTAAAGCATAATTGTCGCATTCCTGAGAACTCCATGAACAAACCCCATTCCCTCTATATCGGCCTCATGTCAGGCACTAGCCTGGATGGAATAGATGCTGTTCTAGCCAAGATCGGGGCTGATGGGAAAGCTAGCACTCTAGAGGCAGTTAGCACCCCTTTCTCGCCGGAGCTACGCAAGGCCTTATTTGAACTGCAAAGTCCTGGTTCAAACGAGCTCCACAGGGAAAAACAAGCGGGAAATGCCCTGGCCTTAGCTTATGCAGAAGCAGTTAACCAGCTACTTAAAAAAGCTGGGCTTCAGCCTTTCGATATCACTGCGATCGGCGCACATGGCCAAACTATTCGTCACCAACCGCACCTTGGCGAGATGGCTTACACGCATCAAACGCTCAATCCCTCCTTACTAGCAGAAAGGACAGGTATTGATGTCATCGCCGATTTTAGAAGTCGGGATTTGGCTGCAGGCGGACATGGCGCACCTTTGGTCCCAGCATTTCATGCGCAGCAATTTGTCTCTTCAGAAAATATCGCCATTCTCAATATTGGTGGAATTGCTAATCTCACACTGCTTCCCAATAATGGTGAAGTTACTGGCTTTGATACCGGCCCCGGCAATATGTTAATGGATGCCTGGGTGCATGAGCATCAAGGAAATGCATTTGATGAAAATGGGCAATGGGCATTGCAAGGCAAGGTCAACGAAACATTACTTGCAAAAATGTTAGATGATTCTTTCTTTATCAAATCTCCACCAAAGAGCACGGGTAGAGATGACTTTCATCTTGCTTGGCTACAAGAAAAATTGGTCAATGAGAACTATCTTTGCGAAGATGTTCAAGCAACCTTACTGCACCTTACCGCACACTCAGTCCTAGAGGCTTTGCAACACCATGCCCCGCAAACCCAGAAGCTGATTGTCTGTGGTGGTGGTGCCAAAAATAACGCCTTAATGAATTTATTGAAATTAAAGTCGCAATCTTTCTTCAAACAAACACTAGAAATTACTACAAGCGAGCCTGCGGGAATTGACCCACAACTCGTTGAGGGCCTAGCCTTTGCATGGCTTGCCTGGGCTCATAAAGAAAAACGGCCAGCAAATTTGCCAGCCGTTACGGGAGCGAAGGGCCCTAGAATTCTAGGCGCTTGCTATCCTGCTTAATTCAATATTAACTAAATACGTTTTTATTTAAGCAGAGAAAGAAGATCCGCAGCCACAAGTAGTTTGTGCGTTTGGATTCTTAATCACAAACTGTGATCCATTGATATCTTCTTTGTAATCAATCTCAGCACCAACCAAATATTGGAAGCTCATTGAGTCTACTAATAAAGTAACGCCATTCTTTTCAAAGAGTGTGTCATCTTCATTCACAGCATCATCAAATGTGAAGCCATACTGAAATCCCGAGCAACCGCCACCTTGCACAAATACACGAAGCTTCAATTCTGGATTGCCTTCTTCCGCAATCAAGTCAGCCACTTTTGCAGCAGCGCTATCAGTGAACACCAATGGGGTAGGTGGCTCAGCTAAGTCTTCTACAGGTTTTGTCGCTAATTCAGTCATGATTTACTCCTAATTCAAAAGGCAATGTCTTATTTTAGGCTTTTAATGCCCAGTTTGCTGAAGGGTCATTATGGGGAAACAGCAATCTGGGTAAGGCCGGTAGTCTCTGGTAAGCCAAACATGAGGTTCATACACTGTACGCCTTGGCCCGAAGCACCCTTCACTAGATTGTCTTCAACCACCAAAATAACTAAAGTGTCACCGCCGCCTGGTCGATGGATCGCAATCCGGATGCCATTACTACCCCTTACAGAACGTGTTTCTGGGTGGCTGCCTGCTGGCATCACGTCGACAAACGACTCATCTTTATAGAAGTTCTCGTAGAGCTTTTGATAATCAACATCTTTACCAGCCTCAGTCAAACGCACATACAAAGTTGAATGAATACCTCTAATCATCGGTGTTAAATGGGGCACAAAGGTCAAGCCAATCTGATCATGACCAGCAATCGCTTTTAGGCCTTGTTCAATTTCAGGTAAATGACGATGACCTTTTACGCTATAGGCCTTGAAGTTATCAGCCGCCTCAGATAGAAGTGTGCCGATCTCTGCCTTACGTCCAGCACCAGAAGTACCTGACTTCGAATCAGAAATAATATGCGTACCATCAATGAGGTTCTTACCACCCGTAGATTTTGGTGAGAGCAAGGGTGCAAGACCAAGCTGCACTGACGTTGGATAGCAACCCGCTAAACCAACCACCCGCGCCTTTTTAATGGCATCACGATTAATCTCTGGCAAACCGTAAACGGCCTCAGCCAAAATTTCTGGGCAACTATGTTCCATGCCGTACCACTTCGCAAACTCTTTAACATCTTTGAGACGGAAGTCTGCAGCAAGATCCAAAATCTTCACATTGTTAGCAAGCAACTCTTTTGCTTGCGCCATTGCAACGCCATGAGGAGTTGCGAAGAACACGACATCGCATTCAGTGAGTTTGGCTTCATCAGGCGTGGTGAATTTGAGAGCAACACGGCCACGTAAAGAGGGGAACATCTCAGCCACTGGCATGCCAGCTTCTGTACGAGAAGTAATTGCAGTGAGCTCCACCTCAGGATGCTGAGCTAATAAACGCAACAACTCTACTCCGGTGTAACCAGTGCCGCCAACGATGCCAACTTTAATCATGTCACTCTCCAAAATGCGCTATATCGAAATTATCGTATAGAGCTTACTACTTGATTCTTACGATTATCTTAATTGTAGAAACAAAAAGGGCCGCTTGCGCGACCCTTTCGATAAAACTTAAGCGACTGAAAGAATTAGCGCTTGCTGAACTGCTTACGACGACGCGCGCCGTGCAGACCAACTTTTTTACGCTCAACTTCACGAGCATCGCGAGTTACCAAACCTGCTTTGGACAGGGTTGGCTTCAAAGCGTTGTCGTAGTCGATCAATGCACGAGTTACACCGTGACGAACTGCACCAGCTTGGCCAGTTTCACCGCCACCAGAAACGTTTACCTTGATATCAAAGGTCGTTAAGTGGGCTGTGAGAGCCAAAGGCTGACGAGCGATCATGCGTGATGTTTCACGAGCAAAATAAGCATCGATAGGCTTACCATTAACAATGATTTCGCCTTTGCCAGATTTAATGAATACGCGCGCAACAGAACTCTTGCGGCGACCAGTACCGTAATTCCAATTTCCGTAATTAATAGCCATTTGGTTTCCTTAAATCTCTAACGCTTTTGGCTGTTGAGCCGCATGCGGATGATTGGCGTCGCCGTAGACTTTTAATTTCTTAATCATGGCATAGCCTAGTGGGCCTTTTGGCAACATACCCTTCACAGCCTTCTCCAAAGCGCGACCTGGGAAACGGTCTTGCATCTTGTCGAAGTTGGTCGAGCTAATACCACCTGGGTATCCGCTGTGACGGTAATAAATTTTGTTCAAGCCTTTTGTGCCAGTGACACGGAGCTTAGAAGAATTGATGACAACAATGAAGTCGCCAGTATCAACGTGTGGGGTGTATTCAGGCTTGTGCTTGCCGCGTAGACGGAGTGCCACTTCACTGGCGACACGACCGAGGACTTTGTCCGTAGCGTCAATCACGAACCATTCATGCACTACCTCATGGGATTTTGCAGAAAAAGTTTTCATGATTTCTCAAATTGTTATGGTCAATAAAAAATTACGCCAACCAAACTACGTCCACCTTGGCCCTGCTTATGTTTGCAAGCTCGCAGATTCTGTAGTCCAACTGGTACAACAAATTACCGCTGACCGGCTCGGTAATTCAGTAAAGCCTTGAATTGTAACCTAAAAAAAACCCAGGAACGAGTCCTGGGTTGGAATCCACCTATGTTTGGGTGGAGGAGACACTGGGAGATAAGTCGCAGTCTTATACAAGACTGACTACCAATATGGTTATTCTACACAAGGAATATGGTGCAACGCAAGAAAATTGACCAAAATCAATTTTTTGCTGATTTTTCGCTATTTTCGTAAGCCAACAGCCCACCTGAAATATTGGTAAACTATTGATAATATTGATTAATTTTGTAAGTTAGGGGTCACTAATAATGGAATGTCGAGTAAGTTGGTTGGGTAATAGCGGAATGGCTTTTTCGGCCGAAACCGGTAGCGGCCACCTGGTAAACATGGATGGCGCCCCTGAAGCAGGGGGTAGAAACCTTGCCCCAAGGCCAATGGAGCTTCTTTTGGCTGGTGCGGGCGGTTGCTCTGCATTTGATGTGGTTTTGATCCTACAAAGGGCTCGTCAGGCCATTAGCGGCTGCGAAGTGAACCTCCAGGCAGAACGCGCCACAGAAGACCCTAAAGTTTTCACCAAGATCAATTTGCACTTTACGGTAAAGGGAAAAGACCTGGATCAAGCCAAAGTGGATCGCGCCGTAAAACTTTCTCACGAGAAGTACTGCTCTGCCACCACCATGTTGGCCAAAACCGCAGAACTGACTTACAGCGTCGAAATTATTTCAGAATAAGTGCAGAGTCAATCGATAAGCCGGATTCTGTCGCCTAGATTTGCATCTAGGGGCAATCATTCCTCTAGGCCGGCAGTTACCTGACGGCTCAAGCTCCCTACCCGCAGACTCAGCGGGACGCCTCATCGCCTGCTTACTTGGGATTGCTCCGAGTGGAGGTTACCGCGTTTCACCGTAACTAAATACGCTCGTCTCTGTGGCCCTATTCCTCACGTCACCGTGGATGGCCGTTAGCCATCACCCTTCCCTATGGAGTCCGGACTTTCCTCCCCCTCAATAAAGAGGCGGCGATTGCCCAATTGACTCTGCGCCTGCAGTCTAACGCAGTCAGAACAATTTAGCTAAGAAAGTAATGATTTGCGTTTTTTAAACGAGTGACCAGGCAATCGTTTCACCAGCGCGCAGCGGGACGATAGTGGCATCACCCAGTGGCAATTCAGTAGGGATACTTTGCGGCTGTTTCACCAAAGTGATTTTTTTGCTATTACGAGGTAAGGCATAGAAATCTGGACCAAAGAAACTAGCAAAACCCTCTAGCTGCTCTAACTTACCCACACTCTCAAATGCTTCAGCGTATAAACCTAAGGCATTGAAGGCGCTGTAACAACCAGCACAGCCGCACGCAGCCTCCTTCGCGCCCTTAGCATGAGGCGCACTATCCGTACCCAAAAAGAAACGGGGGTTACCGCTAGTAGCAGCCTCCAATAAAGCAACACGATGCTCTTCACGCTTAAGAACTGGCAAACAAAAGTTATGGGGACGAATACCACTAGCAAAAATCGCATTGCGATTCATGAGTAAATGCTGCGGAGTAATGGTTGCTGTAATAGAGTTTTTTCCACCCGTCGCTGCATCACGTACATAGTGAGCAGCTTGCTTAGTAGTAATGTGCTCAAACACAATCTTGAGCTCAGGCATTTTTTTGCGTAATGGCTCTAGTACCGTATCGATAAATACTGCTTCACGATCAAAGATATCGATTTCAGAACTAGTTACCTCACCATGCACTAAGAGTGGCATACCAACCGCCTGCATTGCCTCTAATGCCCCATGACAATGCTTAAGATCACTCACACCAGCGTCGCTATTCGTTGTGGCTCCTGCGGGATATAACTTAAATGCTGCAATGCCTGCTGCTTTAGCTTTGCGCACCTCGTCCGCAGAACTATTATCAGTGAGATACAAGGTCATTAATGGAGTAAAGCTAGTCACACCCAAAGATTGAAGACTTGTTTCAATTCGACCGCGATAGGCATTTGCCAAATCAACCGTAGTCACGGGCGGCTTTAAGTTTGGCATGATGATGGCACGCGCAAATTGACGCGCAGTGTCTGCCAAAACATCTTTCATAACTTCACCATCGCGAATATGCAGGTGCCAGTCGTCTGGCTGAATCAATTGAATTTGAGTGGGACTATTAGACATATTATTTTTCTAGCAAGATAATGCGGAAATCATTTACATTCGTAAGTGTAGGGCCAGTTTCTACCAAAGCGCCTAATTCTGCAAAGAAGCCATAACAATCATGCGCCGCCAGGAATTTTTCTGGCAAAAGGCTATTGTTCCTGCTGACTTGGCGCACACCTGCATCAAACCAAGCTCCAGCATTTTGTTCACTTCCATCAATTCCATCGGTATCGGCAGCCAAAGCAGCAATATTTGGTAAATCCGCACTTGCAAAAAGGGAGAGCAGATATTCACTACAGCGACCACCGCGACCTTTAAGTCCGACTGGAATAGTAACCGTGCATTCACCACCAGAAATCAAGGCAAGTGGTTGATCAATTCCCTTAGCTACATAGTCACGAGCTAAAGCAGCGTGTGCAACGCCAACCTCTTGTGCCTCACCGATAATCGTATCGCCCAAGATCATTGGCTCATAACCTTGAGTACGGACATACTCAGCAGCAGCTTCTAAACTTTTATAAGCAGTTGCAATGACATGGTTAGCCACTTGAGCATTTACTAAATCAGCATCCTTCAAAGTCTCTGACTTTTCTCCGGCTACACCTTGCTTGAGATGATTTAGTACTGATACAGGAATAGCAGAATCTCCTAAATCATATTTTTCTAAAATATTGAGCGCATCGAAATAGGTGGAGTAGTCAGCAGCACATGGGCCACTAGCAATATCTCCAGGCGAGTCTCCTGTTACATCAGAGATTAACAAAGCCTCTACTCGTGCGCCACAGGCAATCGCAACCCTGGCTAAGTTACCTCCCAAGATTGCAGATAAATGCTTGCGCACTACATTCATTTCTTCAATAGGTGCACCGCTGCGCAAAAGTGCTTCAGTCGTTTTGCGCATATCGTCAATCGATATACCCTCTTGTGGCAAAGTCAGAAGACTTGAGCCCCCGCCAGATACCAAGGCAATCATGACATCACCCTGTTTGAGCTGTTTGGTTAAAGCTAAAACCTCTTTAGCCCCATCCATACCAGCCTGATCAGGCACCGGATGCCCGGCTTCAACAATCTGGATATAAGCTGTAGGTGAGTTATGGCCATAACGCGTCAGCACAATACCCTCTAACGTTACTTGTGGCCAATGTACTTTTGCATAAGCCTCTAAAGCACTCGCCATGGAAGCACTCGCCTTTCCAGCACCCACAACTAAACATCTGCCCCTAGGCTCTTGTCCAACTGGAAATATCTTTGCTAAGTACTGAGGTACTATCACCTTTGGATCTGCAACGGCTACAGCAGCAGCAAATGCATTTTTGAGAATCGCTTCTTTACTAGCTGACATAGAAGGTGAAGAAGTGTTTTGAGTCATCCAGCTATTCTAATCAAGAGTGGCACGTTCTTGCATTTGCCACATCTCAGCATACTTACCCTGAAGTGCCAACAGTTCGCTGTGACTTCCTCGCTCCACAATCTGTCCATGATCCATCACCAAGATTTGATCAGCATGAATAATAGTTGATAGGCGATGAGCAATGATGAGTGTCGTACGATTCTTAGCCAAACTAAGCAGCTCCTCCTGAAAAGCACGCTCCGTTTTAGAGTCCAAAGCAGAGGTAGCTTCATCAAAAATCAGCATGGCTGGTTTTTTCAGCAGCGTTCTAGCAATTGCCACACGCTGCTTCTCGCCGCCCGATAGCTTCAAGCCCCTCTCACCCACCTGGGTGTCATAACCATCTGGCAAGCGCTTAATAAATCCGTCGATTTGGGCTGCCCTAGCCGCTTCTTGCACTTGCTCAATCGTTGCAGAAGGATCTCCATAAGCGATGTTGTAGCCAATCGTGTCATTAAATAGAACGGTATCTTGCGGAACTATGCCAATTGCCTTACGCAAACTAGACTGAGTGACATCCTGAATATTCTGTCTATCAATCAGAATTTCTCCTGACTGAATATCATAAAAGCGAAAAAGTAGTCTTGCTAAAGTGCTCTTACCAGCCCCACTTTGACCTACCACTGCTGTAATCGTTCCCGCGGGAATATTGAAACTTACATCACGCAAAATTTCTCGCTTAGCATCATAGTGAAATGACACGTGCTCAAAGCGAACATCGGGACCATGGCCCTGATTCTCAATAATCAAAAATTTTGCATCTGGAGAATCTGCAATTTCTTTATCTGTATTGAGTAAAGAGAACATGCGCTCCATATCCGTCAAAGACTGCTTGATTTCGCGATAAATCACACCCAGAAAATTGAGTGGAATATACAACTGGATCATTAATGTATTGACTAATACGAGGTCGCCGAGCGTCATGGTGCCGTCTACCACTCCGAGCGTAGCGCGCCATAAAATTAAGACCAAGCCAATGGCAATGATGGTTTGCTGACCAAAATTGAGAACCGCTAAGGATTTTTGCGACTTAATAGCAGCGGCCTGATAGCGCACTAAATTTTTATCGTAACGACTAGCTTCAAAGGCTTCATTACCAAAATACTTCACCGTCTCAAAATTTAATAAAGAATCAATGGCTTTTTGATTTGCCTTTGAATCCATTTCATTCATGGTCTTACGGAAATGGGTGCGCCATTCTGTTACTACCACGGTAAATACAATATAAAAAACCAAGGCGCATAAGGTAATTGCTGCAAACCAAATATCGTATGAGTAGGCTAAATAACCCAACACCAAAATGAACTCAACCAGCGTTGGTAGGATGCTATAGAGTGAATAAGAAATCAGCGACTGAATGCCACGCGTGCCACGCTCAATATCTCGGCTTACACCGCCAGTCTGACGAGCTAAATGAAAGCTCAGCGCTAAAGCATGTAAATGTTCAAAGACTTGGAGAGCTACTTTACGGACAGCATTTTGGGTCACTCTGGCAAAGAGAAACTCGCGTAACTCAGCAAATAAGGAGGCGGCCATTCGGAGAAGACCGTAAGCCACAATGAGCGCTACTGGAACTACCAGCAAGACTTGTGGAGAGTCCGCTTTGATATTTAAATCGTCAATTAAACGCTTCAGTAAAATAGGGATACCTAGATTGGTAACCTTAGCAGCAACCAAGCAAGCCAGCGCAATCGCAACCCTAAATTTATATTCCAAAAGATAGGGAATTAAATCGCGAATGACTTTCCAATCACTTCCCTGCGAGGGCTTGGAATTTGCGCTGCCGTGATGATGTCCCGATGAATGTCTCATCGCCCTATCTTATTCCTTATTCGTGCTGGCTTTAGTCTGCTGAGAACAACTTCAGAATAGCTTCTCCATTACTAGGGGAGAAGCATTTTTTAGCGGCTTCTTTATACGGTAGCCACTCAGAGGCTATATGCTCTCTTGGCGCCAGCTTAACTAGCGTGCTATCAGGAACTTGCAGCGCAAACCAATGTTCAATATTTCGGGTGATGCCAGGGGCATAACGAAAGCGCCATTCTGGATAGATTTCGTACTCGATCTGATGATGCATATTTTGCAATGCGCCTTTTGGCAAAAGGTCTACCGCAATACCGGTTTCCTCAAAAACCTCACGGGTAGCTGCTAAAGCCAAATCTTCATCTAAGGCATCCAGACTGCCAGTCACCGACTGCCAAAAGCCTGCTCGGTCAGCGCGCTCTATCAATAAAACATCCCTATTCGATTTGTAGATAACAACCAAAACCGAAATAGGGATTTTCAAGATAACGCCAATATAAATATGGCTAAATTATTTTAAGCAGCAGGCGCAGCTTGACGCAAACGGATATGCAACTCACGCAGCTGGCGCTCATCTACCGGGCTAGGAGCCTGGGTTAACAAGCATTGCGCACGTTGTGTTTTAGGGAAAGCGATCACATCACGAATGGATTCTGCACCAGTCATCATGGTCACAATCCGATCCAATCCAAATGCAATACCGCCATGTGGAGGCGCACCGTACTGAAGCGCATCTAACAAGAAACCAAACTTTGCCTGAGCCTCTTCAGCATCAATTTTCAATGCACGGAATACCTGGCTTTGAACTGCTTCTTGGTGAATACGTACAGAACCACCACCAATTTCACTGCCGTTCAATACCATGTCATATGCCTTAGCCAAACACTTACCTGGATCTGACTCCAGATATTTCATATGCTCATCTTTAGGGCTGGTAAATGGGTGATGGCAAGCAACCCAGCGGGCTTCACCTTCATCGTAGTCAAACATTGGGAAATCAACGACCCACAATGGCTTCCAACCTTCTGTAAAGAGACCGTGGGATTTTCCCCAAGCAGATTGGCCAATGCGTAAACGTAAATTACCAATCGCATCGTTTACTACTTTTTCTTTATCGGCACCGAAGAAAATAATGTCGCCATCTTTTGCACCAGTACGCTTCAAGATGCCTTCGATCGCTGCATCATGCAGATTCTTGACGATTGGTGACTGCAAACCATTGCGGCCTTCAGCAACAGAGTTGACCTTAATCCACGCCAAACCTTTAGCGCCATAGATGCTCACAAACTGGGTGTAGTCATCGATTTCGCTACGGCTAATTTCAGCGCCACCAGGCACACACAAACCAACTACGCGACCACCAACTTGATTGGCTGCGCCTGAGAAAACCTTGAAATCAACGTCTTTCATCAAATCCGTTAATTCAGTGAACTCAAAATTCACACGCAAATCTGGCTTATCAGAGCCAAAACGCGCCATACCCTCTGAATAAGGCATGGTTGGGAATGGATTTGGTAACTCCACGTTCATCGTCTTCTTAAAGATGTGACGAATCATGTTTTCAAATAAATCCCGAATTTCTAACTCGCTCAAGAAAGCGGTTTCACAGTCGATCTGCGTAAATTCAGGCTGACGATCTGCACGTAAGTCTTCATCACGGAAACACTTTGTAATTTGATAGTAACGATCAAAGCCAGCAACCATTAACAACTGCTTAAACAATTGAGGAGACTGCGGCAATGCAAAGAACTGACCGTCATGGACGCGTGATGGCACTAAATAATCGCGTGCGCCCTCTGGTGTGCTCTTAGTGAGCATTGGTGTTTCGATATCAATGAAGCCGGCATCATCCAAATAACGACGGCACTCCATTGCTACGTTGTAACGCAAACGCAAATTCTTTTGCATTTGCGGACGACGCAAATCTAAAACACGATGAGTAAGCCTTGTTGTCTCCGATAAATTCTCGTCATCAATCTGGAATGGTGGCGTTACAGAAGCATTCAGAATTACCAAACTATGGCAGAGAATTTCCACTTTACCACTCACTAAATCAACGTTCTCGGTGCCAGCAGGGCGTGCACGAACAAGGCCTTTGATCTGAATACAAAACTCGCTGCGCACTTGTTCAGCCAGCGCAAACATTTCCGGGCGATCAGGGTCGCAAACTACCTGGACAAAACCTTCGCGGTCACGTAAGTCAATAAAGATAACGCCTCCGTGGTCACGGCGGCGGTTAACCCATCCAGAGAGAGTGACTTCTTGACCAATCAGTGAATCGGTTACCTGACCGCAGGTATGGCTTCGCATCGACATAACAATTTCCTATAAATCAAAAATGGCGTGGTAACTGAGATGCAGTTAAACCACTAGAACTATTAGGAGGAACAGAGCCCATTGAAACAATATGTTTCAGAGCCTCTTCCACACTCATCTCTAACTCAATCGTTTGTGCACGCGGCACAATCATGAAAAAACCAGAGGTAGGATTGGGAGTTGTTGGCAAGAATACGTTGACGTAATCTTCGCCCAATTTAGCAGTGACTTCTTTGGCGGGTGCACCAGTTTGGAAAGCAATCACCCAAGAATCTGCGTGGGGATAACGAATTAATAAGGCTTTACTAAAAGCTTGGCCGCTACCAGAAAATAAGGTGGACGACACTTGTTGAACGCTAGAGTAAATGGATCGCACGATCGGAATACGGTTGATCTGCTTATTCCACATCCGAATCCACCACTGTCCAGCGAAACTAATTGCCAGTAAACCGGTAGCCATGATCACGCCAACCACAATCAAAATTCCGACTCCAGGCAGTTCGCGGAAATGCTGAAGATCACCTGCAAATTGGCGAGGAAACACAGCAATGATGGCGTGCATCACTGAACCAAAAACACCATCGAGCAGACCCAAGCCCCAAGCTATCACCCAAATGGTGATCGACAATGGTGCCCAAACGAGGATGCCAGCTATAAAGTATTTTTTCATGTGTTTTGCCTAACCGCTTATTTTAGCGGGTTAGGAGTCAATCAGCGACAGACTAATAAAAGCCCAGGTTGATGATCAAAATTCCAACTAAAAATCCACCGGTAAAGAGTAAAGCGCCAGCAAGTAGGCGATGAGTCCGTCTTTCCTGCAATAAAAGGGCTTTTAAGACCTCTAATTCGCCATTTTGATCTTTTATTGGCTGCCGCGCCTTGGCCAAGCTATCAGCAATCAGGCGGGGTAATGTTGGCAAAATCTTGGCCCATGTAGGCGCCTCTTCCTTTAAACCGTCCAGGAGCCCTCTCCAGCCCAACTGCTTACTAACCCATTTTTCCAGAATCGGCTTAGCCGTTTTCCAAAGATCCAGGTCAGGATCAAGCTGGCGCGCCAAACCCTCGACATTCAAGAGGGTTTTTTGCAGCAAGGTTAGTTGCGGCTGAATTTCTACCTTAAAGCGGCGTGATGTTTGGAATAGGCGCATGAGTACGATACCCAAGGAGATTTCCTTTAGGGGTCGATCAAAATACGGCTCACAAACTGAACGTACTGCACCCTCTAATTCTTCAACACGAGTATTAGCGGGAACCCAGCCAGACTCAATGTGTAACTCAGCAACGCGACGATAATCGCGATTAAAGAACGCTAAAAAGTTGAGCGCTAGATAATTTTTATCTGGCTCACTTAAAGCCCCGACAATGCCAAAATCCAAAGAAATGAAGCGCCCAAATGTTTCTGGCTCCAAGCTAATCATAATATTTCCAGGATGCATATCTGCATGAAAGAAACCATACTCAAAGACTTGGGTAAAAAATATCTCTACACCATCAGAAGCCAACTTCTTGAAGTCAATACCCGCCTCTCTTAAGGCTGCAGTTTTGCCGATAGAGATGCCATACATTCTCTCCATGACAATCACATTGGTGTGGCAAAGATCCCAATACATCTCCGGAATCATTAACTTTTGAGAATCTACGAACTGTCTGCGAAGCTGGCTTGCATTTGCTGCTTCGCGCATAAGATCTAGCTCATCATGCAAATAAGTATCGAACTCTGCAACGTTCTCACGTGGTTTTAAGCGACGACCATCCTCAGAGCTTTTTTCAATCACTTTTGCCAAGTCATACATTAAGGCTAGGTCACCATCAATCACCGGCAGAATACCAGGCCGCAACACCTTAATAGCTACTGCGCGCCCTTCCCACTCAGGGTGTTTATCTGTACCACGCAAGACTCCAAAGTGCACTTGCGCAACTGAAGCACTAGCAACAGGAGTTGCATCAAAGCTGATAAAAACTTCCTCGATCGGCTGACCCAAATCCTTCTCAATCAAGCGACGAGACTCTTCATTTGAGAACGGCGGCACTTGATCTTGTAGCTTAGCCAATTCATTGGCGATATCTTCTGGCAACAGATCACGACGCGTTGAAAGCACTTGCCCAAACTTCACAAAAATAGGGCCCAGCGCCTCAAGCGTCAAACGAATACGCTCACCCCTAGGTAAGTGACTACCGGGAGAAAGCCAGCACAGTACCGTTAATAAACCTCGACGAATTCCTGGCTTTAGAAGATCGCGAAGAAGCGGCAATAATCCATAACGCCAAGCAGTAAAGAAGATGAAAAAGAGACGAGCAATTCGACGCACGATTTATTTAGCCTTTTGCTCTAAAAGTTGAATACGTTTTTCCATGCGATCTACAGATTCGCGTAGTTCGCTTAACTCAGACTTGTGAAACATGAAGTCTCGTTTATTTAAAAGTACTTTCTTTTCTTCACTCACATACTCAACTACATTGTCCAGCAAATCAGAGGCAGCGGAGCGAGTTGCAGATACAAACTTTTTACCCTGTCTGACAGCGAAGTTTGCAGGCGCATCCCCTACCAAGCGAGCTAAATCTTCCTCGTATTCCCAACGTAACTGCCCGGCAAGTCGCCCCAATAATTGAGCCAAGTCTGCATCACCAGTGATTTTGACGGCTTTAAAAGCTTGCTCTCGCAAAGAGCCGGTGCTACCCGCTAAGTCACTCAGGGCTTTAGCGGAAACTTCCAAAGTAAGAGAGGGAGAATCAATCTCATTCAGGGCTGCCAATAAGCCATTAGGCTTTATCTCAAAACAAAGATTACCTAGCGGCAACTGCAACAAAATACTTTTATTAGCGTGCCGTACTAGTTCTGCAGATGCCCAAGGCTCTCCACCTAAAACGTGATTAATCCCCTGGCAAGCTGTGCTAGAAGCAATCGTATGGGTGGTCGAAAAATGTCTGTTCATAAGTGTAAAAAACCCGCACTAGTGCGGGTTTTCCGACGGAAAGTACCTAAAGCTTAAACCAACTGGGAGATACCCGCTAGTACCCAGCCGCCAGGACCGTCAATAGGCTTACTTAAATTCCAGATTTCAGAGAAGTCGCTCGCTGGTGCACCTTGCTGCTCACGAATCATACCGCTGAACTGAACGCTACAGTAGTAATGACCGTCGGCCGTCTCGATTCCCAAGAGCTGAGCGTTAATCGTAACGACGTCAGTTTGATTGCTGCCATCGGTGCGACCAGCTAAATCCTGTTGAATTGTGGCAAACATCTCGGGCGTTGTAAATTCACGTAATGAAGCAAGATCACCTTGATCCCAAGCTTTTTGCAGAGTTGCAAAATATTGTTTTGCATTTTCTAAAAATGCCTGCTGATCAAAACCTGGAGGAAGGGTTGACTGAAATGGCTCTGGCTCAGCACTCACCCCGCCAAATGCATTCGCAGCAGGAGTAAAAGCCGGCTCCTGTCTTGGTATCTCAGTATTGGTGCGCTGCATACCTTGATTAGGAAAATTAGGACTTTGACCTGCACTAGACAATTTTGGCAACAGCTTGCGAATCACAAACATGATCGCAAACCCTGCTAGCACTGCAATCAGCAGGCCTGTAATCATCGAAGATGCAGCCTCACCCATTCCAAAGTGAGACAAGAGGTAACCAATTCCAAGACCAGCTGCTAAGCCCCCAAGAATTCCACCCATGCCACCAAAACGGCTAGGTGCAGGAGCTTGAGGTGCTGGAGCTGGAGCCGCAGGTTGAGCTTGCTGTGCAGGCTTCTGAACTGGAGCTGCTTGTTTTTGCATTGGAGCACTTGGTGCTTTGCCGATACTTTTGCCACCGCCCAAACGTGCGGCATCAACATGGCCAACAGATGCAAACACCAGCGTAAGACTTAACAATGTTGCTTTAAAAAAATGCTTATTCATGTTCATTTACCCCTTCTTATAACTTCTAGACATCTTTAGTTTTTAAGACTTTAAAAACTATACAACCATCAGTATTTAATACCAATATGTAGGGCAACGATACCCCCAGTCATCCTATGGGTTTCCACTTCGTCAAAACCCACTCCTAACATCATTTCCTTGAGGGTTTGGGCATCGGGATGCATACGAATGGATTCCGCTAAATAGCGATAGCTTTCCGAATCTTGGGCAATCTTCTCGCCTAGCCAAGGTAAAACCTTAAAAGAATAGGTGTCATAAACTGGCTGCAAAAAGGCATCTGGCTTAGAAAATTCCAAGACCAAAACACGACCGCCCGGCTTAATAACTCGACGCATTTCGCCCAAAGCCACATCTTTATGTGTCATATTGCGCAAACCGAAAGCGACTGTCACTACATCAAAGTGATTATTTGGGAATGGGATCTTCTCGGCATCAAACTGAACACAAGGCAAAGCCATGCCGCGATCCAACAGTCGATCACGACCCACACCCAACATGGAAGCATTGATATCGCTTAACCAAACCTGCGCGTCTGGGTTATGACCCCAATCAGCTGCTTTTGCAAAAGCAGCAGCCAAGTCACCAGTACCGCCTGCAATATCCAACACTTTTTGACCAGGGCGAACATTAGCGCGAGCGATCGTAATTTTTTTCCATACGCGATGTAGGCCAAATGACATAAGGTCGTTCATCACATCGTATTTGGCAGCTACCGAGTGAAATACTTCAGCTACCTTACTAGCCTTCTCAGTCTCCTCAACGCTTTGATAACCAAAGTGCGTTTTACTCATTAGTGACTTCCACAAGAATGGCCTGACGCGCCGCCGGCTTGAACCATCGGTGTATCTCGATCTAAACCAGCAGCAGCTAATTTATCTAAATGCTCTTTCCATAACTCATCCTGATTCTCACACAGGAACAATAAATAATCCCATGTAAATAGCCCAGAGTCATGCCCATCCGAAAAGCTAGGCTTAAGTGCGTAGCGTCCTACCGGCTCAAGATTGGCAATCAAGACATCGCGCTTACCAGTCTGCAATGTTTCCTGGCCAGGCCCGTGACCTTGTACTTCAGCAGAAGGAGATAGGACTCTTAATAATTCAAAAGGTAGTCGATAAGTATTACCGCCCTCATAAGAGAGCTCTAAAACCTTAGACTGCTGATGCACTACAACATTGCTTGGAATCATTAAACGAGAACCCTCTCAATGCCGCCTTGATTTGCTTTGGTTACATAATCTTGCATCCAATCCTTACCCAGTATCTTTTGAGCCATCTCTACAACGATGTAATCGGCTGTTGTATCGCTATCTGCATCAAAACGTGTAAGGCCTTGCAAGCATGATGGGCAACTAGTTAATACTTTGACATCACCAGTGAAATCGCCTTTACGTAAATCAGTCGCAGCTTTTTCCATCTCAATCTGTTTGCGGAAACGCACTTGCGTAGAGATGTCTGGACGAGTCACAGCCAAAGTACCGGACTCACCACAACAACGATCATTCTTCTGGATAGCTTTGCCATCTTCTAGCTGAATGAGTTCATTGACCGTCTTCAGAGGGTCTTGTAATTTCATTGGAGAATGGCAAGGATCGTGATACATGTACTTCACACCTGTGACGCCAGAGAGCTTAACGCCCTTCTCTGCCAAGAACTCATGAATATCAATAATGCGACAGCCAGGGAAAATCTGTTCAAACTGATATCCCGCTAACTGGTCATAACAAGTTCCACAAGAAACTACCACGGTCTTGATATCCAAATAATTGAGAGTGTTAGCAACGCGATGGAATAACACGCGGTTGTCCGTAATCATCTTATCCGCTTTATCAAAGTCGCCATTGCCACGCTGTGGATAGCCGCAGCAGAGGTAGCCAGGAGGCAATACAGTTTGAACGCCAACATTCCACAGCATGGCTTGAGTAGCAAGGCCAACTTGAGAGAACAAGCGTTCAGAGCCACAACCCGGGAAATAAAACACCGCTTCAGTGTCTGCAGAAGTCGTCTTTGGATCACGAATAATTGGCACGTAATTCGCGTCTTCAATATCCAATAAAGCCCGCGCAGTTTTCTTCGGTAAATTACCAGGCATCTTCTTGTTTACAAAGAAAATCACCTGCTCTTTAACGCTCGGCTTACCTACTGTTGCTGGTGGATGTGCAGTTTGCTTTTTTGCAAACTTACGCAGCACATCATTACCTAAGCGCTGTAACTTATAGCCCCAACCAATCATGGTGGTACGAGCAAGATTGATGCTTTCTGGACTGGTTGCATTCAAGAAGAACATGGATGCAGCAGTACCAGGATTAAAGCGCTGCTGCCCCATCTTACGCAAGAGATTGCGCATGTTCATGGACACATCGCCAAAGTCAATATTGACTGGGCAAGGCGTTAAGCACTTGTGACAGACTGTGCAATGCGCAGCGACGTCATCAAACATTTCCCAATGGCGAATCGAAACGCCACGTCGGGTTTGCTCTTCATACAAGAAGGCTTCAATCAATAAGGAAGTTGCCAAAATCTTATCGCGTGGACTGTATAGCAAGTTTGCACGCGGCACATGAGTTGAGCAAACCGGCTTACATTTACCGCAACGTAAGCAATCTTTAACGCTATCCGCAATCGCACCAATATCACTTTGCTGCATGATGATTGATTCATGACCCATCAAGCCAAAGCTTGGGGTATAGGCCATGCTGAGGTCAGCATGAGGCATTAACTTGCCTTTATTGAAGCGGCCTTCTGGGTCAACACGATTCTTATAACTACGGAAGTCTTTGAGTTCAGCTTCGGTTAAATACTCTAATTTCGTAATACCAATACCATGCTCACCCGAAATCACGCCATCCAATGAGCGCGCTAATTTCATGATGCGATCTACAGCACGATGAGCGTCTTGCAACATCTCATAGTCATCTGAGTTCACAGGAATATTGGTGTGAACGTTACCGTCACCAGCATGCATATGCAATGCGACGAATACGCGTTTACGCAAAATATTTTTGTGAATGGCTTCTAACTCATTCAGAATCGGCTCGAATGCAAGGCCGCCAAAAATGATGCGCAACTCAGAACGTACTTCTTCTTTCCAGGAAGCGCGCAAGCTGTAATCTTGCAAACGCGGGAAATAAGAATCCATCTCAGTGAGCCACTCAGCCCAACGTCCTCGAACCTTGGCGATTAAATCTAAGGCCTGTTGAACACGATCCCCCAAGATTTCCGCAGTCGGAATCTCATACTCAGCATCACTTTTGCCCAGGGGTAATGCGCTCTTTTTCAAGAAGCTTTCAAGGCCATCAAGTACTTGTAGCTTATTTTTGAGAGAGAGCTCAATATTGATGCGATCAATACCGTCAGTGTATTCACCCATGCGGGGCAAGGGGATAACAACGTCTTCATTGATCTTAAAAGCATTGGTATGGCGAGCAATGGCCGCTGTACGAGCGCGGTCTAGCCAGAATTTCTTACGGGCTTCGGCGCTTACGGCCACAAAACCTTCGCCAACCCGCAGGTTCGCCATGCGCACTACTTCACTAGTAGCCGTAGCAACAGCTTCTTCGTCATCGCCAGCGATGTCGCCAATCAATACCATCTTCGGCAAGCTATTGCGCTTAGATTTAGTGGAATAACCAACTGCTCTTAAATAGCGATCATCTAAATGCTCAAGACCGGCCAAGATTGGGCCACCTTGCTTACTCAAACCATCTAGGTAAGCTTTAATTTCAACAATACTAGGAATGGCTTCTCGCGCTTGACCAAAAAATTCTAAGCAGACGGTACGCATGAATTTTGGCATGCGATGCAATACCCAAGTTGCGCTAGTAATCAAACCATCGCAACCTTCTTTTTGCACGCCAGGCAAACCAGATAAGAATTTATCTGTAACGTCTTTACCCAAACCTTCCTTACGGAAGCGTTTGCCCTCAACTTCAAGCAATTCTGTTTTTAGAATTCTTTGACCAGGCTCGCTATTGCCATCGGACCAAGTGAGTTGAAAGCGTACTGTGGCCACATCATGGATCTTGCCCATATTGTGATCGAGACGCTCAACATCTAACCAGTTTCCTTCGGGATCAACCATGCGCCAGCTAGCAAGATTATCTAAAGCAGTTCCCCAAAGAACTGCCTTCTTACCACCAGCATTCATCGCAATATTGCCACCAATACAACTTGCATCAGCAGAAGTGGGGTCGACTGCAAATACAAGTCCAGCATGCTCTGCAGCATCAGAGACGCGACGCGTAACAACACCTGCGCCAGTAAAGATGGTTGATACTTCGCGGTCTAGTCCAGGCAACTTCTTCGCCTTCACACCATCAATGTCTTGTAACTTTTCTGTATTAATTACTGCGGACATTGCATAGAGTGGGATAGCGCCACCGGTATAACCTGTACCGCCTCCACGGGGAATGATAGTCAAACCCAATTTAATACAAGCCTTAACTAAACCGGGGATTTCAGATTCGTAGTCGGGCTTGAGAACGACTAACGGAAACTCAACACGCCAGTCAGTTGCATCAGTTACATGCGCTGCACGAGACACACCATCAAAACAAATATTGTCTGAGGCAGTGTGACGACCTAGTTCCTTGCGTGCACGCTTACGGATCTGCTCGACTTCTTTAAATCCGTTTTCAAAATTTTCAATCGCGCGATATGCAGCACTTAATAAAATTTCTACTTGATCAGCAGAATCGCCACTATTACGCTTCTTCACTTCGCCTAGACGATGCCAGAGAGCATCAATCAATTGTTTGCGACGACTCGGACTATCAAGCAAATCATCTTGCAAGAAGGGGTTGCGCTGGACGACCCAAATATCACCCAGAATTTCAAATAACATTCGTGCAGAACGACCAGTACGGCGCACTCCACGTAAGTTATTGAGAACGCGCCATGACTCCTCGCCCAATAGGCGAATCACAATCTCTCGATCGGAAAAGGAGGTGTAGTTGTAGGGGATTTCGCGAAGACGGGGTGAGCCCGCCTCAGCATCCAACAACTGGTTCAAAGCTAGTGGTGCGTTCATAGCGACATATTTGATAAATAAGCATTTTAATAGAGCGAACCTGATAGTGGCAGGATTCCAAGAAAGTTGCTCCCTAAATGGATAAACCCTTGCAAATCTAAGGGCTTAGGAGCCATCCGTGGTACGCTCATCGGATGGCAACGAACTATTTAAAGAAAATTTTATCGGCTCGCGTCTATGACGTAGCCAGAGAAACCGAACTTCAGCTCGCCCCAGAACTGACTAATCGTTTGGGCAACCAGGTTCTCCTAAAAAGAGAGGATAACCAGCCGGTTTTCTCCTTCAAACTGCGTGGCGCTTACAACAAAATGGCTCATTTACCCCCGGAAGCCTTAAAACGCGGGGTTATAGCCGCTTCGGCAGGCAATCATGCCCAGGGCGTAGCACTTTCAGCAGCCAAAATGAAGTGTAAGGCAGTAATAGTGATGCCGGTGACTACTCCCAGCGTCAAAATCGATGCGGTCAAGGCCAGAGGCGGATCCTGGGTTGAAATCATCCTACATGGCGAATCTTATAGCGACGCCTTCAAGCATTCTGAAGTTTTAGGCAAAAAACGGGGTCTTACTTTTGTTCACCCCTTTGATGATCCCGATGTCATTGCAGGTCAAGGAACGATTGCCCACGAAATTTTTACTCAATATGAAAAACCGATCGATGCCGTTTTTGTCGCGATTGGTGGAGGTGGCTTGATTTCAGGCATTGGTGAATACATTAAAGCAGTTAGCCCAAAAACAAAAGTGATTGGCGTGCAAGCCTCAGACTCCGATGCCATGAATCAATCACTCAAGGCAAACAAACGCATTGAGATGAAAGACGTAGGTTTATTCTCAGATGGCACTGCAGTGAAACTCGTTGGTAAAGAAACATTTCGTATTTGTAAAAAAGTAGTGGATGAGATCATCACTGTAGACACAGACGAAATCTGCGCAGCTATTAACGATGTATTTACGGACACTCGCAGCATTCTGGAGCCCGCTGGCGCACTTGCTATTGCCGGTATGAAGAAGTACGTTGAGAAGAAGCGTATTAAGAAGAAAACCTTAGTAGCTGTGGCTTGCGGAGCCAATATGAACTTTAGCCGCCTGCGCTTTGTAGCCGAGCGTGCGGATGTTGGTGAATATCGTGAGGCGGTATTTGCTGTCACCATACCTGAAGAGCGCGGATCCTTCAAACGCTTCTGTGAATTACTTGGCAAACGCAATGTCACTGAATTTAACTATCGTATTGGTGATCAAAGCGAAGCGCATATTTTTGTTGGCATCAGCACACAAAAAGCTGGCGACAGTGAGGCGATTGCAAAGCATTTCCGTAAAGCAAAGTTTGCAACGATTGACCTCACCCACGATGAGTTAGCAAAATCCCATTTACGTCACATGGTTGGTGGACATTCTGCACTGGCTAAGGATGAATTACTCTATCGCTTTGAATTCCCAGAGCGCCCAGGTGCTCTAATGAAGTTCCTAACAAGCATGGCACCTAACTGGAACATTAGTTTGTTCCACTACCGCAACCATGGTGCTGACTACGGCCGCATCCTAGTGGGTCTCCAAGTTCCCAAGAATGAGCAGAAGAAATTCCAAGGCTTCTTGGCTGGTCTGGGTTACCCGCACTGGGATGAAAGCAATAATCCCGCTTATCGCCTGTTTCTAAAATAGGGTGTAAATCGCAAGATGTCATACACACTCACCGGAAAACTCGTAGTCGCGATCTCCTCGCGCGCCCTGTTTGATTTCGAAGAAGAAAATCGTATCTTCGAATCAACCGATGACAGTGCTTACATGAAATTGCAGCTTGAACGTTTGAGTGAAGCAGCCCAAAAAGGTGTTGCTTTCCCCTTGGTTAAAAAACTACTGGCTTTTAATGACGAAGGCGAACAACGCGTTGAAGTGGTGATTCTTTCCCGCAACGATCCTGTCAGTGGCTTGCGCGTCTTCCGCTCAGCCGAACATCATGGTTTGCATTTGGAGCGCGGTGTATTTACAAGAGGTCGCCCTCCTTATCATTATCTGCGCTCACTACATGCGAATCTATTCCTATCAGCAAATGAAGATGATGTCAGAGCAACGATTGATGCAGGCTTTCCTGCAGCTCGGGTATATCCAGAATCCAGCAAGACTGCTGAGTCTCATCCTAATGAAATCCGTATAGCATTTGACGGAGATGCAGTACTGTTCTCTGACGAAGCTGAACAAGTATTCCAGAAAAAAGGTCTTGAAGCTTTCGTAGATCATGAGAGTAAGAAGGTTGATATTCCCTTGCCTCCAGGGCCGTTCAAGCCGCTGTTAGAAGCGCTACATAGGCTACAGCGCTCTACCAGTGAAAACGGTATGCGTATTCGTACTGCACTAGTCACTGCACGCTCAGCGCCAGCACACGAACGTGCTATTCGAACTCTAATGGCGTGGGGTATTGATGTAGATGAAGCAATGTTCTTAGGGGGTCTTTCGAAGAGTGAGTTCTTACGAGAGTTCGAGCCTGACTTTTTCTTTGACGATCAAACAGGTCATTGCCAATCCGCCGCCTCTGTTGCACCCACTGGCCATGTTGTATCAGGTGTATCGAACAATCCTAAGAAATAATTCATGGCAACGCTTCCACTCGGACAATCTTCACAATATCCAGATCAATACGATCCAGGCTTATTGTTTCCCATTCCAAGAACTGAGAACAGAAAAAAGCTTGGCCTCAAAGTGGAGCAAGCCTTACCGTTTGTAGGTGTAGATATTTGGAATGCCTTTGAACTCAGCTGGCTCAATCAAAAGGGTAAGCCGCAGATTGCTTTAGCTGAGTTTCAAATTCCAGCTGATTCACCGAACATGATCGAGTCCAAGTCATTCAAGCTCTACCTCAATAGCCTTAATAGCGCTCGATTTGGGGATGAGAATGAAGTAAAAGAGCGCCTCATTACAGACCTGTCAGCAGTAGCTGGTAGCAAGATCGCCACAAGAATTAATCCAACAGAATCTATTTCCAAAAAAGGAATGCAAGAGATGGGTGGGATTTTGATGGATCGCCTGGATATTGAAGTTGATCCAAATCTACCCGCAGACCCAGACTTGCTGAGGGTGAATGAGTCTTTTGGTCCTATAGAGCAATGCCTTGTTTCACATCTCCTCAAATCGAATTGCCCAGTAACTGGCCAACCAGATTGGGCGAGTGTACAAATTCGCTATCAAGGCAGACCCATCCTAGAAGAAGGTTTATTGCGCTACCTGATAGGCTTTAGGAATCTTGGTGAGTTTCATGAGCATTGCGTTGAAACCATCTTTACTGATATCAAGCGTCAATGTAAACCAGAAAAGCTTTCTGTATATGCGCGCTACACACGACGCGGCGGCTTAGATATCAATCCATTCCGTACTGACTACAACTCTCCGTGGCCGGAAAACATTCGGCACTCCAGGCAGTAAGAATTTAATCAGTAGGCGAATAAAAACCCCTTGTAGGAAATCCTAGAAGGGGTTTTTGCTATTTCTAAAACTACTTTAAAACGGAATGTCGTCATCCATAGCGCCGAGTGACGCAGCATTAGAGGATGCTGGGGCAGATTGCTCAGCCGGCTTTGAGCGGCTGTAGCTTTCGCCACCATCACCACTGCCACCAACTGGCTTACCGCCGAGCATTTGCATAGTTTCTGCAACGATCTCTGTGGAATACTTTTCTTGACCACTTGCGTCAGTCCATTTACGAGTACGCAAACGACCCTCAACATAAACTTGTGAGCCTTTTTTGAGGTACTGACCAGCGATTTCTGCAAGCTTGCCAAAGAATGCAACGCGGTGCCATTCTGTGGTTTCTTTCATTTCGCCAGTTTGTTTGTCCTTGTAGCGATCAGATGTTGCTACTGAAATATTTGTAACGGCGTCGCCACTTGGCATATAACGCGTTTCTGGATCACGTCCTACGTTACCTACGATGATGACCTTATTTACCGAAGCCATGTTGTCTCCCGAAGAAAAATACTACTGTTATTACTACTAAAAAATAAACTGCTCGCTTTAATTGAATGAATGAAGCTGCGGTTATGTCGTTGTGTCTACGGCCTTAGATTCTGTTGCTCTCGTTGGCATTTCGCCCATCGACCAAGCAATTATAAGCCAGCAAACTAGGAGCACTGCGCCCATCACAAAGACCGATAAATCACCATGGCTATCCATCAAATAACCACCAATAACAGCCCCTGAGAACAGGCCAATCGACTGAGTGGTGTTGTAGACACCTAAGGCCGTACCTTTAGATTCCTTTGCAAAACGGGATACCAAAGAAGGCTGCAAAGCTTCGAGCAAGTTAAAGCCTACAAAATAAACAAGTAATGCCGTCGCAATCGTCATTACTGAATTCGCTTGTGTAAAGGTTAACTCTGCAATAAATAGCAGAACTATCGCAATTAAAAGTACTGTTTTTAACTGTTGTTTCTTTTCACCAAAAATCAGAACCGGCGCCATGAAGAAAAATGACAACAGCACTACAGGAAGATAAATTTCCCAATGCGATGAGAGTGGTAAACCTGCTTGTACCAGCAAACGCGGCACCACTAAGAACATCGCTACTTGAGTTGCGTGTAATACAAAAACACCCAGGTTTAAGCGCATAAGCTCTGGGCGAAAGAAAACTTCTTTTAATGAAGCTTGTTGAACTTTTGCCTCTAGCTTGGTTGTCGGCAAAACGTAATAGGTCACGAACATAGCCATTACGCCCAATACCGCTAGAACCATAAAAATTCCACTGAGGCTAATTGCACGATAGATCGGCGCCGCAATAACCAAAGATAAAGCAAAGGAAAGGGCAATGCTGCCACCAACCAAGGCCATGGCTCGGGTGCGAACCTGTTCCCGAGTTAAGTCGGCCACCCAGGCAGAGATAGCCGCTGAAACCGCCCCAGCACCCATAATTCCGCGCCCGATGGCAATCCACAGCAAATCATCCTTGGCAGCGCAGATTAGGGCGCCGGCCACAAATAGCGACAATCCCCATAAAACAACCGGTTTACGCCCAATTCGGTCCGATAAACGGCCTAAGGGGATATAAAAACAGGCCTGCACAATATTGAAGATCCCGAGGGTCAAGCCCACCCATAGGGCATGTTCCCCGCCTGGCAAGCCACGCGCATGAATACTGAAGATGGGCAATAGCAAGAAGAGGCCCAGCATACGAAGGCCAAAGATGCCTGCTAAGGCCAGAGTGGAGCGAAGTTCAGAAGGATTCATGGGAAAGAGCTATATTAACAAGTTACGCTAAAAAATCATGAATAACGAAATCAAGATCCGCGGTGCCCGCACCCACAACCTCAAAAACATCAATCTAGACATCCCTAGGGAGAAACTAGTTGTCCTTACTGGCTTATCGGGATCAGGCAAAAGCTCCTTGGCTTTTGACACTCTCTATGCAGAAGGTCAACGCCGCTATGTTGAATCTTTGTCAGCTTATGCCCGCCAGTTTTTGCAACTCATGGAAAAACCAGACGTCGATACGATTGAAGGACTTTCACCCGCAATCTCGATTGAGCAAAAAGCCACTAGTCATAATCCGCGCTCTACCGTTGGTACTGTTACAGAAATTCATGATTACTTACGCTTGTTATTCGCTCGCGCAGGAACGCCACACTGTCCAGATCACGACCTACCACTAGAAGCTCAAAGCGTTTCTCAAATGGTAGATACAGTGTTGTCAATGCCAGAAGATACGAAGCTCATGATTCTGGCTCCAGTAGTCAGTGAGCGTAAAGGTGAATTCGTAGATCTCTTTCAAGACCTACAGGCACAAGGGTTTGTGCGCTTTCGCGTGCGCTCAGGTGGTGGCACAGCAAACGTAGCAAAAGCAGAAATTTTTGAAGTTGATCAATTACCAACCCTCAAGAAAAACGATAAGCATTCGATTGAAGTAGTAGTTGATCGTATTAAAGTTCGTCCCGATATTCAGCAGCGTTTAGCGGAGTCTTTTGAAACAGCTCTGCGTCTAGCAGATGGCAAGGCCATGATTGTCGACATGGATACTGGCAAAGAGATGATCTTCTCTAGCAAGTTTGCTTGCCCAGTTTGCTCATACTCACTCCAAGAGCTAGAGCCCCGCCTCTTCTCCTTTAATAACCCAATGGGAGCCTGCCCATCCTGCGATGGCCTAGGTCATCAGTCCTTCTTTGATCCTAAGCGTATCGTTGCTCACCCTGATTTATCGCTAGCGTCTGGTGCCATTAAAGGCTGGGATCGTCGTAATCAGTTCTATTTCAAATTGCTTCAGACCCTTGCTAAGCATGGCGGTTTTGATGTGGAGAAGCCATTTGAAACCCTCAATAAGAAACAACAAGATTTGATTCTCCTGGGCTCTGGAGATGTCACTATTCCATTTGAGTACATCAATGAACGCGGCAAGAATAGTATTCGTGAGCATGCGTTCGAGGGCATTGTTGCTAACTTTGAGAGACGCTATCGCGAAACAGATTCCATGACGGTTCGCGAAGAACTATCGCGCTATCAAAATGTACAAACCTGTCCTGAATGTAATGGTAGCCGCTTGCGCAAAGAGGCTCGCTTTGTCAAGGTGGGTGAGAAAAAGCAATCCCGTGCAATTTACGAGATCAGCGCTCTCCCTCTAAAAGAAGCAAAAGACTATTTCGAGGCGCTCGAACTCAAAGGCGCCAAGCGAGAAATTGCCGACAAAATTGTTAAAGAAATTAGTGCTCGTCTGCGCTTCTTAAACGACGTGGGTCTGGACTACCTTTCTCTGGAGCGCAGTGCTGACACCTTATCGGGTGGCGAAGCTCAGCGTATCCGCCTAGCGAGCCAGATTGGTTCAGGCTTAACTGGTGTTATGTACGTCCTAGATGAACCGTCTATTGGCTTACATCAGCGTGATAACGATCGCCTGATCGGCACTCTAAAACACTTGCGCGATTTAGGTAATAGCGTTTTAGTGGTTGAGCATGATGAGGATATGATTCGTGCCTCTGACTGGGTGATTGATATCGGCCCTGGTGCCGGTATTCATGGTGGGGAAGTAGTTGCTCAAGGTACCCCAGCTGAAGTAGAAGCTAATCCTAACTCTTTAACCGGTGCTTACCTTGCCGGTCGTGAAGCGATTGCCGTTCCAGAAAAACGCATCCCAGTAAATGATCGCTTTTTAGAGATCATTGGCGCACGCGGCAACAACTTGCAATCTGTACATGCAAAGATTCCGGTTGGCTTATTAACCTGCGTTACTGGTGTATCGGGTTCTGGTAAATCCACTTTAATTAATGACACCCTGCATCACGCGGTAGCACAGCATCTGTATGGCTCTAATGCAGAACCTGCAGCGCATGATGCGATTAAGGGCTTAGAGCATTTTGACAAAGTAATTAGCGTTGACCAATCCCCCATTGGCAGAACGCCGCGTTCGAACCCGGCTACCTACACCGGTCTATTCACGCCAATTAGAGAGCTCTTTGCTGGCGTTCCAGCATCACGTGAACGAGGTTATGAAGCTGGTCGCTTCTCCTTTAACGTCAAAGGCGGTCGCTGCGACTCTTGTGAAGGTGATGGCGTTCTCAAAGTAGAAATGCACTTCTTGCCGGATGTATATGTACCTTGTGATGTTTGTCACGGCAAGCGCTATAACCGCGAGACATTAGATATTCGCTACAAAGGTAAAAATATTCATGAAGTACTTTCGATGACCATCGAACAAGCCCATGAATTCTTTGAAGCGGTTCCTGTTGTTAAGCGCAAACTCAAAACATTACTTGATGTCGGTTTGGGTTATGTGAAGCTTGGCCAGAGCGCTACCACCCTTTCTGGTGGCGAAGCACAACGCGTCAAACTATCGCTAGAACTCTCTAAGCGTGATACTGGCAGAACCTTATACATCCTAGATGAACCGACTACTGGCCTGCACTTCCATGACATTCAGCTGTTATTGACAGTAATTCAAACCCTCAAAAAACAGGGTAATACGATTGTCATCATTGAGCACAATCTTGATGTGATTAAGACGGCTGATTGGATTATTGATTTAGGACCCAAAGGCGGCGCTGGTGGTGGACAGATTATTGCTACTGGCACACCAGAAGAAGTAGCTAAAAATGAACTGAGCTTTACAGGTCACTATCTAGCCCCATTGTTGACTCGCAAAGCCCCAACTCCTGCGGCTGCCAAAAAGAAAGCTAAGTAAATCTATCAATGCTTGCAGTGCTATTGAACTGATCTCAGAGCAATTTAGCTTCAGCTAAATCGGTTGCCTCTGAATTACCTGAGATCACCAAAATGTCATTCGCCTCGAGTCGTAGATCGGGCCTGGGATCTAACTTCACATAATCTGCGTTTTGAGCTTTACGACGTACCGCCTGAACATTTACACCATCAATATCCAGATCAAGCTCACCCAAAGTTTTACCAATTGCTTGAGAGTTCGGCAGCAGCGTTATGGCATGCAAACGCCAAGATTCATTTGAGCCAAAGTCATCATCTGCCGATCCACGGAAATAGCCCCTCAGTAAGCTGTAACGCTCTTCACGCGCTGTAGTGATACGTCGCACTACCTTACGCATTGGCACACCCATGATCAGCAAAACATGGGAAGCGATCATCAAACTACCTTCAATCAATTCAGGAACCACCTCAGTCGCACCAGCTGCTTGCAACTTGGCAATATCCGCATCATCTCTAGTACGTACCAACACAGTCATGCCTGGACGTAAGTGCTCAACCTGACGAAGAACTCGCATGCTGGCAGCAGTATCAGCATAGGTAATCACTACCGCTTTTGCTCTTGACAGACCCGCAGCTGTCAAATAATTTTCACGACTCGCATCGCCATAAACTACGTTATCACCAGCAGCGGCTGCCTCTTTGACGCGATCCGGATCTAAATCCAAAGCGATGTACGGAATTTTTTCTTGATCAAGCATACGCGCCAAACTTTGACCAGAACGACCAAAGCCACAAATAATTACGTGGTTTTCATTACGAACACTTTTGGAGGCAACGCGAGTTAATGCGAGTGACTGTAATAACCACTCGTTACTAGAAAAACGCATTGCAATACGATCGCTGTATTCAATGAGAAATGGTGCGCAGAACATGGAGATCAACATTGCCGCCAATACCGCCTGACTCAAGGTAGGGTCAATCAAATCCAAACCATCAATTTGGTTTAACAACACAAAACCAAATTCACCCGCCTGAGCTAAGCACAAGCCAGTTCTAATGGAGATACCGGGGCTTGAGCCAAAAGCCCGTGATAGCAGGGCAATCAGGCCAAACTTAAAGATGAGTGGGCCAATTAGGAGCGCTACAACAAGTACCCACTGCTCACGAATGACATTGAAATCCAGCAACATACCAATCGTAATAAAGAACAACCCTAGCAAAACATCTCGGAAAGGTTTGACATCCTCTTCCACTTGATGACGATATGGCGTTTCTGAAATCAACATGCCCGCCAAAAACGCACCGAGGGCCAGTGATAAACCAAAGTGCTCAGTAAGTCCTGCCATGCCCAACACAATCAACAAGAGATTGAGCATGAATAATTCTTGTGAACGCAACTTAGCAACTAATCTAAACCAATGACTCATCAAGCTTTGGCCAATGAAGAAAATTAGCACTAAAGCCACGGTGATTTTGATAGATGCTGCTGTCAGTGCAACAAATAAGTCGGAAGGATTTTTTCCGAGTGATGGCAATAAGATCAACAGGAAGACCACAGCTAAATCCTGGAATAGCAAAATACCAACCACATTGCGCCCATGCTCAGTTTCTAATTCAGCGCGATCGGAAATCAGCTTAGTGACAATCGCTGTGGATGACATGGCCAGCGCACCACCCAGTGCAATGGCAGCCTGCCAAGAAATAGGATAAATCCAGCTCATCAATAGACTTGCCGGGACTGCCAGCAACATGGTCAAAATGACTTGACTACCGCCCAGACCAAATACGATGGACCGCATCGCCCGTAGCTTATGGAGATTAAATTCCAGCCCGATTGAGAACATCAAGAAAACTACGCCAAATTCGGCCAAATACTTCACCGTAGCTGAATCATTAGCCAAGCCTAGGGCATGTGGGCCAATCAGTACGCCAATGGCCAAATAGCCCAAAATAGGGGGTAATCCAAAATAGCGGAAAATAACCACTCCGGCCACACCCGAGGCCAGGAGAATGAGGGTTAATTGAAGGACTGACGGCATATACTTACTCGATGATAGCTAAGACTCGTGAACGTACCCTAAAGCTTGCGCGCGACACCCTCACTATTGAGGCTGCTGCACTGCAAACCATGCGCGATCGCCTAGAGGGCGCCAATGCGGATGCCCTTGTCCTGGCAGTTGAGCTTTTACATGGCTGCAAAGGCAGAATCGTGGTTTCTGGAATCGGCAAATCAGGTCATATTGCCCGCAAAATTGCCGCTACCTTTGCCTCTACTGGCTCCCCAGCCTTTTTTGTTCACCCCGCTGAAGCCAGCCATGGTGACTTAGGCATGGTTACCAGAGATGATGTTTTTGTGGCACTCTCAAACTCTGGTGAGACAGACGAACTACTTACCATCGTGCCAATTGTGAAGCGCACTGGCGCAAAACTCATTGCTCTAACTGGTGCCCCGAATTCCTCTCTTGCCAAATTAGCAGATGCACATCTAGATACCAGTGTTGAAAAAGAGGCCTGCCCTTTAAATCTTGCACCGACTACCAGCACTACTGCAGCGCTCGCTATGGGGGATGCATTAGCTGTTGCCTTACTGGACACAAGAGGTTTTGAAGCTGAAGACTTTATTCGCTCCCATCCTGGTGGCAGACTAGGTCGCAAACAACTCATGCATGTGAGCGAAGTTATGCGCAGTCTTGCAGACACACCAAAAATCTCTATTGATGCGTCTCTACAAGATGCTCTGCTAGAGATGACATCAAAGCGTATGGGTATGGTGGTAATCCTAGATACCAACCAAAAAGTGTTTGGTATTTTGACTGATGGCGACTTACGTCGTCTTCTAGAAAAGACTACCAATCTTGACGGCATCAAACTTTCGAGCGCGACTACTGCTGACCCACGTACCATTACTGGAGAACTGCTTGCTGAAGAGGCGATTGAGATGATGGAGAAACATCGCATCAATCATCTGGTGGTTACGGATAACAAAGGTCATTTATTGGGCGCATTAAATCTGCACGATTTATTTGCAGCCAAAGTCATTTAATTTCTTTAGTAATCGAGCATCCCTTTTATGCCTAGCGCCTTTAATACCCACAATACCAATCCCCTTGCTCAATATCCACAAGCCTGGGAGCGCGCAGGTCATGTGAAGCTCTTGGTACTGGATGTCGATGGTGTTCTAACCAATGGTCAGGTATGGATTGGTGCTGACGGCAAAGAATCTTTGAAAGCGTTTGATATTCAAGATGGATTGGGCATCAAATTATTAGAACAGTGTGGAATACCGACTGCCATCATTACCGGCAGAAATTCCAAAATGGTTTTAGCGCGTTGCGAAGAACTTGGCATTAAACATGTTCATATGGGTGTAGAAAATAAAGCCATTGCATTAGAAGAGGTGCTTAAGTCGCTCAGACTTACTCAGGCAGATTGTGCGGTCATGGGGGATGATTGGCCCGATATGCAAATGATGAAAAATGCAGGCTTACGTATTTGCCCTGCCCAAGGCCATGAGGCTGTTAAAGAATTTGCACATTTAGTAACAATCCGTAGCGGCGGTAACAGTGCAGTTCGCGAAGTATGTGATTTGATTCTGAAGGCCCAAAATCTTTACGAAGGTTTACTCAATAAGGCTCGCAGCTAAGCAATGCAGTTAAAGCCTCAGCACATCAAACTTAGCATTGGCCGCGCACTATTACGCCTACTGCCTTTGATTTTAATGGGGGCGCTCACGCTAGCAACTTTTTGGCTTGTACAAAAAAATACTCCGCCAGAAAAATCCCCTTTAGAACGCGTACGCCTCCATGAGCCAGACTACACCATTAAAAATGGTGCCCTCTCGGCACTAAATGAATTAGGCAATACTAAATATCGAATTCTGGGTGTAAAAGTAACTCACTACGATGATGACGCCTCAATCGATATCCTTACGCCACGCATGCGCTTATTTCAAGCTGAAAAGGCGCCAGTAACCGTCAAGTCAGATACTGGGCATCTTGATGGCGATCTCACCATTTTGGATTTATACGATAACGCCAGCATCTTTCGTCCAGCACAAGAGGCAACAGCATCACAGCCAGCCACTCTAAGAATGCTGGCAAGCTCAAGCTATTTCAAAGTATTGATTAACGATGACATTATTGAAACTGATAGACCGATTACCCTTGAGCAAGGGATGTCGATCATGAAATCTACCGATGGCGGTATTTTTAACAATGTCGAGCAAAGTATGGTGCTGAGCGGTCATGTTAAGGGACGTATTGAGCGTGCCCCACGGAGTAACCCATAAAATGCCGTCGATCAAGTACTGGCTCACCCATTTAGCGCTATTTATTTTCACAGCATTTGGACTGACTACGACTTTTTCAGCGCATGCAGAAAAAGCAGATCAAGATAAACCGGTCATCCTAGAGGCAGAGAAAGTTTCTGTAAACGATGTAAAGCAAGTCTATGATCTCAATGGTCAAGTGTTGCTGATTAAGGGCAGCATTATTGTCACCGGCGAAGATGGACACATTGTTGTAGACCCTCAGGGTTATGAGTTTGTCGATGTCATTGGTACGACCGAAGCAGTCGCTAGCTTTAGGCAACGTCGCGAAGGTATTGCAGATGAGTTCATGCAAGGCCGCGGTACACAAGTGACTTATGATGCCAAGACAGAATTCCTAACCTTGACTGGAGATGCTAGCCTCAAGCGCTTACTCAATATGCAAATGCTCGATCAATTAAAGGGCTGGAAAATTGAGTACGATGATGTAAAGCAGTACTATCAAGTCATTCCTCCCAAAGATGCAAAGCCGGATGATTTACCCCTAGCCAGAGCCATCCTTTCACCAAGACGAAAAGCAACCCTAGAGAAATGACAGCGGAATTAGCCCAAATTAATAATGCGCCAACACTAAGCGCTCATAACTTACAAAAACGCTATGGCTCAAGAACGGTAGTCCGGGATGTATCCGTTCAGGTGAGATGTGGCGAAGTCGTTGGATTATTAGGGCCAAATGGAGCAGGTAAAACCACTTCGTTTTACATGATTGTTGGACTTGTCCCGCTCGATGGCGGCAATATTATTTTGGACGGCGCTGATATTACGCACCTCCCGATTCATGAGCGCGCGCGCATGGGTCTGTCTTATTTGCCACAAGAAGCTTCGGTATTTAGAAAGCTGAATGTAGCCGAAAATATCCAGGCTGTACTCGAACTCCAAGTTCAAGGTGGCAGGGCCCTCAGCAAGGCTGAGATTGCCAACCGACTAGATGAACTCTTGGGTGAACTCCAAATTAGCCATCTACGCAATAACCCCGCCCTTTCCTTATCAGGCGGTGAGCGTAGACGTGTTGAGATCGCCAGAGCCCTAGCCTCCCAACCAAAATTCATCTTGCTAGACGAACCTTTTGCAGGCGTTGACCCTATTGCCGTTGGGGAAATTCAACGGATTGTGCGCTTCTTGCGAGACCGGCAAATTGGTGTGTTAATCACCGACCATAATGTCCGCGAAACCCTTGGCATCTGTGATCATGCTTACATCATCAGCGAGGGTAGTGTATTAGCTGAAGGGAAACCAGAGCAGATTATTCAGAACGATGCAGTCAGAAGAGTCTATCTGGGCGAAAACTTCAGGATGTAAGCCAGGCAGGGCTTCCTGCTTGTAATGTAATAAATATTGCATTTCCCTCTTGGTTTTCGGCAAATTCGCTGATACGCTGGAGGCTCATGGTTTATTTTCCAAAAAAAACAGCATTAAAAATTTCAGGGGCTTGCTGCGCACCCCGGGCATGATTATGCGCACGCATCTATAGCATCTATAAAAGGAGTCGCTAATGAATTTAAAAATTAATAGCCGTCATGTGGAAGTTACCCCTGCCATGCGCTCTCATCTCGAGGCGGGGCTAGCCAAAATTCGTAAGCACTTCGACCACGTTATTGATGCATCGGCTTTTCTGGTGGTAGATAAAGCCAAAGAAAAGGATCTTCGCCAAAGCGCTGAGATCACCATTCACCTGAAGGGAAAGGATTTATTCGCTGAAGCACATAACGCTGACCTCTATCACGCTATGGATGCAGTGGTTGATAAACTAGAGCGTCAGGTTGTTAAACACAAAGAAAAGATTCAGGATCATCACCACGAAAAGCATTTTGAGTGATCTAGCGCGTCAGGACACCTATAATCAATTCACATGAACGCCCTGACCAATCTTTTTACTCCCGACTGCATTGCATTAGACGTCCCTGCTAAAAACCGGGCTGATGCATTTGCAGCCGCCGGAGGACTATTCGCCAAACAAACCGGTATTGAGGCAAGCTCAGTAGTGGAGTTCCTCAATGCTCGGGAAGATTTGGGATCTACCGCTCTTGGTGCTGGTGTTGCTATTCCGCATGGTCGAGTAAAAGGACTGAAACAACCCAGCATCGCTTTTATGAGGTTACAAGGCCCCATTGAGTTTGCAGCTCCAGACGGTGAGGCGGTATCCATCCTCATTTTCTTGTTGGTTCCCGAAAAGGCGACACAACAACATCTAGAAATTCTGTCATCCATTGCGCAGCTTTTGTCAGATGCAGATACCCGACAGACTTTGTCATCTGCAGCGGACTCTCAAAAAGTTTGTGAACTCTTACAAAACTGGGGTACAACAAAATGACTCAGCCATTACTCCTAGATGGAGTAACTGCTCAGCAGGTTTTTGATGACAACGTTTCAGAGTTAAAGCTTTCCTGGATCGGCGGCCTTGAAGGTGCTGATCGAACCTTCCCGCCTGAGGCGGTAATAGCAGCAGCCGCCAGCTCAGATTTGGTAGGTCACCTGAACCTCATTCATCCAAGCCGGATTCAAATCTTTGGTGAGCAAGAAGTTGACTATCACGCAGCCCTAGATCCGAAGCAAAAACAAGAGCAAATTGCTAGCTTGATCTCCAAAACGCCTCCTTGTGTCATCGTGGCCGATGGCAAAAATGCAGATCCAGACTTGCAACTGTTCTGCCAGCGTTCATCAACACCGCTATTTACTACTGCAATTTCTGCTGCAGAGGTAATTGATCATTTACGCACTTACCTAACCAAAATTGGCGCACCTCAAATTACGATGCATGGCGTCTTTATGGACATCCTCGGCTTAGGGGTGCTTCTTACCGGCGAATCTGGTCTAGGCAAAAGTGAGTTGGGTCTTGAGTTAATTTCTCGCGGGCATGGTCTGGTTGCCGATGATGCGGTTGATTTTGCACGCCTTGGACCTGATTACATTGAAGGTCGCTGTCCTGTAATTTTGCGTAACCTCCTCGAGGTTCGCGGATTAGGTTTACTGGATATTCGCACGATCTTTGGTGAAACCGCAGTTCGCCGCAAATTAAAACTCCGTCTTATCGTACAACTGGTCCGTAGAACTGATGGTGAATTTGAACGTTTACCCCTTGAAGCTCAGCACATCGATGTGCTCGGCATTCCAATTCGTACTGTCAAAATTCAAGTGGCCGCAGGTCGTAACTTAGCCGTACTTGTTGAAGCGGCTGTCCGCAATACGATTTTGCAATTGCGCGGCATTGACACCTTGAAAGAATTCATCGAGCGTCAACGTCTTCAAATGAATGCAGAGGCTGATGCCATCAAGTCACAAGGTCGACTGCTTTAAGCCATGCAAATTAATCTGATTACCGGAATCTCAGGCTCAGGTAAATCGGTAGCCCTGAGGGCTTTTGAGGATGCAGGTTACGACTGTGTCGATAACCTTCCTGTTTCTCTTTTGGAAAGCCTTATTTCCACCCTTCAAAAAGAGCAGTGTGAGCAGGTTGCGGTAGCGATAGATGCTCGACGAGGTCAATCGATTGCAAATCTACCGTCTATTCTTGAGAACTTACGCAAACATCATCAAGTCAGAGTGGTGTTTCTAAACGCAGATACCAATACATTGGTCCAACGCTTCTCAGAGACACGTCGACGACACCCCTTGTCAACCAATGTCAAGCAATCTCAGTCAGCAACCTTGATTGAGGCAATTGATAAAGAACGTAATTTATTAGAGCCATTGCGGGCCCAAGCCCACAGTATTGATACCAGCAATCTACCCGCTCATGCACTACGTTCCTGGATTCAAGACCTCCTCAAAGATAAGCCAGTAGGTCTCACAGTTGTTTTCGAATCGTTTGGCTTTAAAAAAGGTGTTCCCAGTGAAGCAGACTTGGTCTTTGATGTACGTTGTCTACCAAATCCTCACTATGACAAAGCATTAAGGCCGCTCACCGGTAATGACAAACCCGTTAAAGAGTTCTTAGAAAAAATTCCGGAAGTCATAGGCATGGAAGCCGACATTACGGAATTTATAAACAAGTGGCTACCCCATTACATTGCTGACGGCCGCAGCTATTTAACCGTTGCTGTAGGTTGTACAGGCGGTCAGCATCGCTCAGTCTATTTAGTAAATCGCCTCAGCGAACACTTCCGCGCCCAAAAAGATCTCATGAATTTGCAGCTGAATTTTTTAGATCGTCACCGCGAACTAGACTCAATCCCTGCAACAAAAGCTTAATCGGCTGGGGTAAGCCATAGCGCCCTAGCTGGCTTAAGGGCACCCATCTCAAATCTGGATTTAAAAACGTCAACTCTTTTGCAGAGCTTGCCTGCCAAATCTGCATCCATAAACGCCGATGCGTAAAGACATGCTTAATTTCTTCTAACCGCTTTATAGAGGTGCAAGCCTTTGTCAGTACTGCACCCTTCTCATTGGGCAGTGTAGCGGCGAATAACTCCGGTGAGCCGATCTCAGCAGCTTGTGCAATCGATGCTCTGGGTATCCATGGCCCCTCTGGTAAAGACCAAAGACCGCCCCAAATGGCTTTACTTGGGCGCTTTTGCAATAAAACAGAATTACCACAACGCATCAGTAGCATATTGCAATCAAATTCTGGAGATTTGGCCTTCTTTACTTTTTGCGGAAGCAAAAGAACTTGATCACTTAAATTAGCTTGGCAGTCTTTTGTAAATGGGCATTTCTTTTCAGCGCCTAAGCAAACTGGTTTTCGTGACGTACACCAAGTGGCACCAAAGTCCATTAACGCTTGCGTATACACCGGCATATCAGCAGGTTTATTTGGCAACAAATCTATTGCTAAGGCCCATAGACGGTCGTTGATCCCTTTATCCTGTATCGCACCATCAATCGCAAATAGTCGCGCCAGAATACGCTTGACGTTGGCATCCAAAATGGGTGCTCGCTCATGAAAAGCAAAAGCAGCGATAGCACCAGCGGTGCTACGCCCAATACCCTTTAATTGCTCAAGCAAAAGAGGGTCACTGGGAAACTGACCGCCAAACTCTGTCATGACTTGTTTGGCGCAAGCATGTAAATTTCTGGCACGCGAGTAATAGCCTAAACCGGCCCACTCAGCGAGCACCTCATCCACATCAGCAGCGGCTAATTTTTTAACCGTTGGAAATCGCTTCATGAAACGGGGATAGCGCTCAAGCACAGTAGCTACCTGAGTTTGTTGCAACATGATTTCAGAAACCCACACTGCGTACGGATCACGATTACCCTGCCACGGCAATCCTGAGCGCCCACTGACACCATGCCAAGCGATCAACTTTTGTGCAAAAGTATTGATCAGCGTTTTTGACATTGGGGACAGAAGTACGTGGAGCGTTGACCCTGCACTATTTGACTGATAGGCGTTTTACATACTTTGCATGGCAAACCTTTACGGTCATAGACTTTGGTCTGAACCATGAAGTGACCAGGGTCGCCATCGCTATTGACGAAATCTTTTAATGAACTGCCGCCGGCATCGATTGCTTTTTTTAGTATCAATCTCACTGCCTTTGCTAGACGTGAGCATTGCGGTCGTGTGAGCTTGCCTGCTGCCTTTGCTGGATGAATGCCTGCCTCAAATAAACTTTCGGAACAATAAATATTACCGACGCCGACAACTGCTTGCCCCGCTAAGAGAAACTGCTTCACAGCAATGCTGCGTTTGCGTGAAGCTTGATACAAAATTTCTGTGCCCAACTCACCAGAAAATTCGGGGGAAAAAGGCTCCACTCCAAGCTTTTGCAAAAGCGTAAATTTTTCAATAGGGCCTTTTGACTTAGCATGCCACAAGACAGCGCCAAATTTTCTAGGATCATGCAAACGTAAACTCAACTTACCAAACTCTAGCGTGACCCGATCATGCGTCTTGAGAGAATCAGTGCTAGGAAGCACTCGCAGGGTTCCCGTCATCCCCAGGTGTACCAGCAAATAGCCCGTATCCATTTCTAGCAAAAGATACTTCCCGCGCCTCTCAATGGCATGTACTTGTTGTCCGGGTAAGGCTTTTACCAGGCTGATAGGGACAGGCCAACGCAAGCGACCATCAATAATCTTGACGGCACTGACCTTACGCCCCTCAAGATGGGGGGCGATTCCTAATCGGGTGACCTCTACTTCTGGAAGTTCTGGCATAAATGGATTGTAGATTCGCGGATTAGAATGTGCTTATGAGTAAATTCATACTGAAACCTCTTTTAAAGGGGTTATTCCTGGCGACCTTGGCTGGTGGAGTCATTTCATCAAGTCATGCTCAAACCCAGCCAAATGGCATGCAAACGGGTGAAGCCGTCTTTGAAGTGCTTGCCTCCGAAATCGCCCTGCAGCGAGGTGAGGCTGGCTTAGCCTTCAATACCTACCTAGAGATGGCGCGTCAATATAAAGATCCTAGATTGGCCCAAAGAGCCATGGAGATAGCGATCACAGGTGGCTCCCCCGATTTAGCCATGCAAGCAGCAAAGACTTGGGATGAACTCTCTCCTGCAGCAGATTCAAAACCCAAAGAGGTCTTAGTAACGCTATTGATCTTGAGCAATCGCTGGTCCGAAGCAATCAAGCCAGCGATTGCTTTGTTACACCAACAAACTCCCGCGCAACAAGAAAATACGCTCTTACAATTGCAGGCATTGCTCGCCAAAGCAAAAGATGAGTCTGATGCCTTACGCGCTTTCTATGAAATCGCATCTACCGTCAAGATTTCACCGAAAGATCCTGGTCTACTTTATACCTACGCCATGTCTGCTGAAAAAGCAGGTCGCATTGATGTGATGGAAAAAACCTTGCGAGATATTTTGCGCAAGAACCCAAATGATGTGAACTCTCTGAATGCTCTTGGCTATTCCTTGGCAGATCGTAACGTGAAGCTGCCAGAAGCATTTGCGTTGATAAGCAAAGCGCATCAATTGTCACCAAAAGATGGTTTTATTTTAGATAGCTTGGGCTGGGTAAATTTCCGACTTGGCAAAAACGAACTAGCGCTAGAACAATTACGACAAGCGTTTGCAATAAAACCAGAAGCAGACATTGCAGCCCACATTGGTGAAGTGTTGTGGGTGATGAACCGTCAAACCCAAGCAGAGGAGATATGGCGTCAAGGGCAAAAATTAGACGCCAATAATCCAACGCTTAAAGAAACTTTAAAACGTCTAAAACCGGATTGGGCACGAGACGATCAAGTGGCTAAGGGCTCTTGGGATGGTCGCTTTGCTGTCAAGGTAACCGGTCTGACTGAAGCCCAAAACCAAGGGGGTTCTGGTGGTTTTACCTTGACCCAAGAAGCATTAAAAGATGTTTTAGAAATTCGCAATCCCATGGGTGGCTCAATTGCAAAAATTACCGTCATGCCAGGCGAAGCAACCCTTGAAAGTGATGGCAAGGTAGTTACTGCAGTGGATGCAGATACCTTGGTACAAAACGCCTTAGGACTTCCACTACCAGCGCGTGGACTCTCTAATTGGCTAAGAGGTGAAGTACGCCCCGGAGGCGAAGCAAGCATTGATAGAAACGCACAGGGTCAAGTAAAAAAGATCAGTCAGGATGGTTGGGACCTAGCATATACATGGAGTAATACCAATCACCTTGAAAAACTCATCATGACCCGTAGTTCAAACATCGGTTCGATTGATATTCGACTCGTGTTTGATCGTCCGAATGACTGAGTAAAGTAATAATGGTGAACCTTGATCAATTAACACTGCGTTCGCCGGCTAAGCTCAATCTTTTTCTTCACATCGTTGGTCGCAGAGACGATGGCTACCATCTTCTTCAGTCTGTTTTTCAACTGATTGATTGGTGCGACACCATCCACTTAAAAAGAATTCCCCAGCATGAAGTGAGAAGAGTCAACCCGATGCCCGGTGTTCCCCCTGAACACGATTTAGTCGTTCGCGCTGCACACCTATTAAAAGATTTTTGCAAAATCGATGATGGTGTTGAGATCGACCTCCAAAAAGAAATTCCAATGGGTGCGGGTATGGGAGGCGGCTCTTCCGATGCAGCAACCACCCTAATTGGACTCAATGCTCTTTGGAACCTCAATCTCTCTAAAGATACGCTTTGTGCTCTAGGACTGAAGCTGGGGGCTGATGTTCCATTTTTCATTTTTGGTCAAAACGCCTTTGTGGAGGGCATTGGTGAAAAAATTCAGGGAATTTCCCTGGAAACCCCAGATTTTTTGGTGATATTCCCAAATCAGGGCATCGCAACCAAAAGTATTTTTCAAGACCCGGAATTGACCCGAGATCATGCTCAGATTACAATTGATGGCTTTCTTGCATCGCCAATGTCGTACCAATCGAATGATTGTCAGGCTGTTGCGATGCGGATTTGCCCAGAAGTGAAGCAAGCTTTGGATTGGATTACCCAGGCAGTAACGGGCTCTCAGCCCCGAATGTCTGGTTCTGGTAGTAGCGTTTTTTTAGCCTTAGACCCTAAGACTGACATCGCAAAACTAGAAAATCTTCTGCAAAATCTTCCTAAAGGGTGGGTAGGTCGGGTTGTTCGGGGGCTAAATAAAAATCCCGCTTACAATTTGATTTCTTCAGAATAAGCTGTAGGGGAATCGCCAAGCTGGTTAAGGCACTGGATTTTGATTCCAGCATGCGAAGGTTCGAATCCTTCTTCCCCTGCCAAATACTGTAGAAACGACAAAGATAACCTTTTGACCCCACAAAACCCTTAAGACTATGTCCTCCATAAACGCAGATTTATTGACTCTTTTCACAGGCAACGCAAATCCCGTTTTGGCCGAGGCTGTAGCCAAAGAACTGAATCTCCCCATGGGAAAAGCCTTTGTTGGCCGTTTCTCTGATGGCGAGATCCAAGTAGAAATTCAAGAAAACGTCCGCGGCAAGAATGTCGTGGTGATCCAATCAACCTGTGCGCCAACAAACGACAGCTTGATGGAACTGATGATCATGATTGATGCGCTGAAAAGAGCATCTGCCAGCCGCATAACCGCGGTGATTCCTTACTTTGGATATGCTCGTCAAGATCGTCGCCCCCGCTCTGCACGCGTTGCCATCTCCGCACGTATTGTGGCCAATATGCTTCAGTCTGTTGCTGGCATCGAGCGCGTTTTAACTATGGATCTGCATGCAGACCAAATTCAGGGTTTCTTTGATATCCCGGTAGACAACATTTACGCTTCTCCAGTTCTACTGGATGACCTACAGGCCCAGAAGACTCAGAAAGACCTGATCATCGTGTCACCAGACATTGGTGGCGTAGTACGCGCCCGCGCAATGGCCAAGCAGTTAGGCACTGATTTGGCGATTATTGATAAACGTCGCCCTAAAGCAAACGTATCCGAAGTAATGCACCTGATTGGCGAAGTAGAAGGTCGCCATTGCGTCATCATGGATGACATCATTGATACCGGTGGAACCCTCTGTAAAGCCGCTGAAGCGCTCAAAGAGCGTGGCGCCAAGGGTGTTACTGCCTACTGTACTCACGCGGTCCTATCAGGCGGTGCTGTAGCTCGAATTGCTGCCTCTGAATTAGATGAACTGGTTGTTACTGACACCATTCCCCTGACCCCAGAGGCAATGAAAGTATCCAAAATTCGCCAATTAAGCGTCGCACCTATCCTCGCTGAAACCCTTTCCCGCATTAGCAAAGGCGATTCAGTGATGTCGATGTTTGCTGAATAAGCCAAAAATCAGCGTTTTACCCCGGTTTTTGGCAGTTTTAAGCTTTTAGTAGGCAAAAACGTCCTTTCCCACGATATAATCGAAGGCTTTTCTGTTTGGTCGCGAACGGAAATTAACCTTAACTAGGGAATTCATCATGAAAGTAGTAGCCTTTGAAAGAAGCGTACAGGGAACGGGTGCGAGCCGCCGTCTGCGCAATGCCGGAAAAACTCCGGGAATCGTTTACGGTAGTAAAGATCCAGTTGCTGTTATTGAGTTAGACCACAACGCACTGTTTCATGCTCTCCGCAAGGAAGCATTCCACTCATCCATTTTGGATTTGGAAATTGGTGGCAAGACACAGAAAGTGTTGTTGCGCGATTACCAAATGCATCCATTTAAGCCATTGGTATTGCACATTGACTTCCAGCGCGTATCCGCGACTGAGAAAGTTCACATGCGCGTTCCATTGCACTTCACAAATGCTGACACTTCAGCAGCCGTGAAATTGCAAGGCGCTGTTATCAGCCACATCCTCACTGAACTTGAAGTTTCTTGCTTACCAGCAGACTTGCCAGAGTTCATTGAAGTGGACTTGGCGAAGATTGAAGTTGGTCATGGCGTTCACGCTAAAGACATTCCACTACCAAAAGGCGTTACTTTGGTATTGCATGTTGAACAAGAGAACCCAGTACTTGCAAACGCACGTATCCCAGCAGTTAAAGCTGCTGAGCCTACAGATGCGCCAGCTGCACCAGCAGCAGCTGCACCAGCGGCTGAAGCACCAAAGGATAAAGCTTAATTCATTAGCTAAATCGCTTGTACGAGAAGGCCCGCGCAAGCGGGCTTTCTTTTTTCCTTTTGTAGAAATACTTATATATCTTTAAACTCTGAAGCATGACTAAATTAATTGTTGGCCTAGGTAACCCTGGGGACGAACATGAAGAAGATCGGCACAATGCTGGCTTCTGGTTTGTTGACGCCTTGGCTAAACAATTCAGCACTCGTTTTGAATCTGAAAAACGTTTTCATGGAAAAGTAGCGAAAGCCAAATGGGAAGGCGAAGACCTTTTTCTACTCAAGCCAAGCACCTACATGAATATCAGCGGTCAATCTGTTGGAGCACTGTGCCGCTTTCACAAAATTACCCCGGCCGATATTTTGGTAGTTCAAGACGAGCTTGATCTCAAGCCTGGAACCGCACGCCTCAAACTAGGAGGAGGTACTGGGGGTCATAATGGATTAAAGGATATCCAGGCACATTTAAGCACTCCAGATTATTGGCGCCTACGCCTAGGTATTGGTCACCCGAGAGATCTAGCAGGTGATGGGCGCCCCATGGATGTTGCCGATTATGTATTGCGTAGGCCACAAATGGCCGAGCAAAAACTCATTGATGCCAGTATTGAAAACGGGCTGCAAGTTTTGCCACTCTTTTTAAAAGGTGATACCCAAACTGCCATGATGGAGTTGCACTCTAAGGGTTAGGGTACTTAAGCTGAATTGGCTTTTTTGGCGGCAGTCAAAATGTTGAACTTCACCATCAACTGATCTTGGGATTCAACAAACTCGGGATTAAACGGAATGCAGTCTACGGGGCACACTTGGCGGCATTGGGGTGCATCGTAGTGCCCGACACATTCAGTACATTTATCGGGGTCGATTTCATAAATCTCCATGCCCATGTAAATCGCATCATTTGGACATTCTGGCTCACATACATCGCAGTTGATGCATTCATCCGTGATCATTAAAGCCATGGTTTACTCACTAATCTCACTCTTTATTCTGAGCGCCAGCAGCAATTTTATTGACCAACCATTTTTCCACTGATGGGAATACAAACTTGCTCACATCGCCGCCCATAGAGGCAATCTCGCGTACAAAGGTACCAGAGATAAATTGGTACTGATCAGATGGGGTCAAAAATAAAGTTTCAACATCAGGGAGCAGGTAGCGATTCATGCCCGCCATCTGGAACTCATACTCAAAATCGGAGACAGCGCGTAAACCACGCACAATCACGCGTGCATTGTGCTCACGTGCAAAATCTTTCAATAAACCCTTAAAACCCACAACTTTGACGTTGGGATAGTGACCTAATACTTCCTTAGCGATATCAATGCGCTCATCCAAGGTAAAAAATGGACGCTTGCTACGACTATCAGCAACGCCCACAATGAGCTCCTTGAAAATACTCGATGCGCGACGTACCAAGTCCTCGTGGCCACGAGTAAATGGATCAAATGTTCCAGGATATACAGCAACAGTCATAAGGTTCCTAAGGCTTTATCGGTACAGGCAAGAGTTTAGCCCTTTCCACTCCGGAATAGACAAGCTTTTACCTGTCCAGCCTCTAAGTATTTTCCACAATGCCAGTCTGGCAATAGGGCCTCCACCTCCTCACGGGGACGGATAGAGGGAAATTCCACATAAATGCCACCACCCGTAGAGTCATCGCACACCCTCCCGGCCTCAATGACCGCGCGATCTAATAAGTTCGAATCTTGAAATGGTGGATCAATAAAAATTAAATTACTGGAACGGTCTGCCTGCTGCTTCAGAAATTCAAGGCTATCTTTTTGCAAGATTTCTACTGCGCCAGCGGCGGGAGAAGACTGCAGCAAAGCAAAATTGGCAGTTAAGTTTGCGCAAGCTTTTTTATCCTTCTCAAGCAGTACTACTAGTACCGCTCCTCTAGAGGCAGCCTCAAAACCTAAAGCGCCGGTACCCGCAAAAAGATCTAAGCAGTGCAAACCCGTTAAGTCTTGTCCCAGCCAATTAAAAAGCGTTTCACGAATACGGTCAGTTGTAGGGCGCAAACCAGGAAGATCTAAAACTGTCAGCAAACGGCTTCTCCAGTTACCGCCAATAATACGAACCTTTTTCGGCGGCTCGGCCTTCAGAGACTTATTTGTTTGATTGGGCTTATTTATTTTTTGCTCCCAATACAACAATCTTCATACGATCCATTGCAAGATATTTTTGGAATGCTGCCTTTACTTGCTCCAAAGATACCGCCTCCACTTGTTTAGTCCAAACATCCATCGTATCAAGCGGTAAATCATTCCATGCGATTGAAGATACGTTATCCAGCAACTTACGATTGTTATCAATGCGAAGTGGATAGCCATTCACTAAGTTTGCTTTGGCAGCGACCAACTCAGACGGAGTAGGTCCATCAGCAATAAATTTTGCGATTGTTGAGCTCATTACCTCTAAAGCTAGCGAAGACTGATCGCTCTTAGTTTGTAGGCCAGCCTGAAAGATGCCATTTTCTTTTCCGGGGGCAAAGTAGCTAAACACACTGTATGCCAGACCGCGCTTCTCTCGTACCTCAGACATCAAACGAGATACAAAACCGCCACCACCCAAGATGTAATTACCAACCAGCAAGGGGAAATAATCGGGGTTGTTACGTGCTACAGCCGTCATCCCCATCGCAATATGGGCCTGCTGGGAATCAAAAGGGATTTGAATTTCTCGCTGCGCCAAGGGCTCTATAGGAGAACGCTCTAATTCAGGTAATTTTGCAATTGGCTGGCCTGATTGAGGAATCTCTTTCAATAAAGTCTGGACAATTTCATTGGCCTGCGCGCGATCAACATCGCCAACAATACTCACAATCATCCGATCGCCGCGATAAAACTGTTGATGGAATTTCTTCAAATCGCTCGTATTTACTGCAGCAACTGATTTCACAGTTGGCGAATCTGCCAAAGGGTAGTTTCCGTAAACTGATTTTTTGAAGCGGCGCTCAAGAACAAACTCGGGCTTAGTTTCTGCCTCAAGCAAACTTGTGATGGTTCTTTGTTTCTCGCGTTCAACTATTTTTGGATCATAAGTCGGCGCACTCAACATCGCTGCCGCTAATTGCACCGCCCTATCACGCAAATCTTTTCTACTGAGACTGCGAATACGCAAGATAGTGCGCTCACCACCTACAGACAAACCAATATTGGCGCCTAAATCTGCGATCTCATCGGCAATTTGGGCCTCACTAAGCAGGCCTTTGTTGCCTTTAGCCCCATAATTCATTAGGCTTGCTGCCATGTCCGCTAAACCGCTCTTACCTGCAGGATCATAGCGATCGCCAGCATCAATACTGACTTCAATATCTACCATTGGCAGGGCTTTGGTTTGAACCAAGTACGCTTTAGCACCCTTAAATGAATCTAACTGATCAATAGGTAAGATCGCATACGCATGACTAAGCAGCCCCATACCAAGGAGAAAAACAATAGTTGTCTTAAAAAAGGCTTTCATTATTTAGCCTCCTTAGGTGGAGAGGTGCGGGCTTGCGGATCTAATACTGCAATCGTTAAACCTTCATCAACCAGGTATTTTTTAGCAACTGCTTGTACTTGCTCAGGCGTTATGGTTTGCATTTTCTCCAGCATGTAATCAATATCTTTCCAAGAGAATCCAGCCATTTCAGTGCTGCCAATTTCCATGGCTTGTCCGAAGATAGAGTCGCGCTTATAAATTTGCTCTGACAAAATACGCACCTTAATTCTCTTGAGCTCAGTCTCCAGAATCCCATTCTTTTTTAGCTCATCAAGCGCCTTCCGAATACTTGCCTGTGCCTGAGCAACCGTCTTGCCCTTGGCCATGCTTGTGCCAATCAAAAATAGCTCGGGCCCGCGTGAGACCATGTCGTAACCAACACCGACATCATTGACCACTTTCTCTTGTTTAACGAGGACGCGATTTAAGCGGGCATTGTCATAGCCATCAAGCACTGCCGTTAAAAGCTCCAGAGCATATGGCTCAGGATCATCTAACTTGCTAGGCTCCAGGCGCGGCACCTTCCAAGCCATCGTCAACTGAGCGCTATCCGCAGGTGCTTTTACCTGTACTTGCTTAATACCTTTTTGAGGGGGCTCAATCTGTGGCTTACGAACTGGCAATTCATGAGTCTTAGCGACACCATAATATTTTTCCACCAAGCCTAAAACTTTTTTTGCATCTACATCACCAGTGATCACTACTGTTGCGTTATTTGGCGCATACCAGCTACGATACCAATCTCGTGCGTCTGATGCCGTCATATTCTGCAAGTCATTCATCCAACCAATAACAGGATGACGATAGGGTGAACTCATATATGCCGTTGCCATCAAGGATTCGTTTAGCAAGCTCCTTGGATTATCTTCGGTGCGTAAGCGACGCTCTTCCATGACCACTTGAATTTCTTTCAAAAACTCCGCGTCATCAAAATTAAGATTTGACATTCGATCCGCTTCAAGTCTGATGACATCTTCTAATTTTGATTTTTCAACTTGCTGAAAGTAGGCGGTGTAGTCACGCGAAGTAAAAGCATTTTCGCGCCCACCTACAGCAGCCACTAAGCGCGAGAACTCGCCAGCTTTCACTTTATGCGTACCCTTGAACATCATGTGCTCAAGCACATGGGCAACCCCCGTCTTGCCATTGACCTCATCCATGGATCCCGCCCGATACCAAACCATGTGAGCTACCGTTGGCGCGCGATGATCTTCTCTCACAATCAATTTAAGACCATTACTTAGCTGATATTCATGCGTATCTGCTGATTGAGCGCTGGCAGCACAAGCAAATTGTGAAAATATGACGAATAAAAAGGAAATTCGGAGTAAATTGGAAAGCATCTGCTAAATCACCATATCCCAAGAATTAAATTGATAAGATGCAAGTTTTAAATTGTATCGATTATGTTCGGCTTACGTAAATCCCTCGGATCTCTTTTCAAATCAAGCAAGGTTGATGAATCTTGGTTTGAAACTTTAGAAGAATCACTGATTCAAGGTGACGTAGGTCTACCTACGACCGAACAACTCATCACCAAACTACGCAAAGCAGCAAAGTCTGAAAAAGCCTCCAGCCCAGAAGAGTTACAAGCACTCCTTATCCAAGAGGTCAGCTCACTCCTTACTGCTATTGAGCCAATACCAAATCCACTATTTACAAGTGATAAGCCTAACACTCCAGAGGTATGGCTGGTTGTAGGGGTAAATGGTGCCGGCAAGACCACAACCATCGGCAAACTTTGTAGACTCTTTCAGTCCCAAGGTAAATCCGTTCTTTTGGCTGCGGGAGATACCTTCAGAGCTGCAGCGCGTAACCAACTTCAGGAATGGGGTGGACGTAATCAGGTGGATGTCATCACTCAAGAGGGTGGTGATGCAGCAGCTGTCGCTCACGATGCTATTCATGCCGCCATTTCTCGCAAGAATGACATCCTCATTATTGATACCGCAGGACGTCTTGCTACTCAAGATAACCTCATGGAGGAACTGAAGAAAGTGAAGCGCGTCATTGGTAAAGCGCTTCCGGGCGCGCCACATCACACATTGCTTGTCTTAGACGGCAATACAGGACAAAACGGTTTAAGCCAGGTTAAGGCATTTCATGCGGCTCTGGGCCTCACAGGAATTATTGTTACTAAGCTCGATGGCACTGCCAAGGGCGGAGTGATTTGTGCCCTGGCCCATACCCTACAAGATGTCCCAAAACCTGCTGTTTTAGCCTTAGGCAAGGGCGAAGGAATTGATGATTTAGCCCCCTTCACGGCAGGGCAATATTCATCTGAATTATTTAATTAAATCAAATACTTATAGATCATTAAAACCATTAGCACTCTCTTGACAAGAGTGCTAAAATAGACTTCTATTAACACCTCATATTTATAAAAAAATGGTTCAAAAGAAATCTGACAAACCGAATTTGCAAACACTGCCAGTCGCGCAGACTGCGGCGGCGTCTGCATTTCCAATGCTGCCAACTCTTGGGGTTGGCACTCTCGACTCATATATTGCGTACGTTAATCGCGTACCGATGCTCAGCGCTGCGGAAGAGTTACATCTTGCGCAGGAATTTCGTCGCACAGAAAATGTGGATGCTGCTAAAACTTTAGTGCTGTCACATTTACGCCTGGTGGTATCTGTTGCTCGCCAATATCTTGGCTATGGCATTCCACACGCTGACTTAATTCAAGAAGGCAATATTGGTTTGATGAAAGCAGTCAAACGCTACGACCCAAACAATGGTGCCCGCTTAGTGTCTTATGCAATTCATTGGATCAAAGCAGAGATTCATGAGTACATCCTTAAGAATTGGCGTTTAGTCAAAACTGCAACAACTAAAGCACAACGTAAGTTGTTCTTTAACTTGCGTAGCAATAAACCTACTCTGAGTGCACTCACTCCAAGCGAAGTAGATGCCTTAGCCAAAGCACTTGATGTCAAAGGTTCAGACGTTAAAGAAATGGAGATGCGTCTTGCGGGTGGTGATGTAGCGCTTGAAGGCGACGATAGTGATGATGAGGCTGCTTACGCACCAATTCAATGGCTTGCAGACAGCTCTCAGGAGCCTACTGCACGCATTGCCAGTGCTGAAGCTGATGCACTTCAAGGCCCCAAGCTGGATCAAGCCTTGATGGCATTAGACGACCGCAGTCGTAATATTGTGCAGTCTCGTTGGTTGGCAATGGATGCTGACGGTAATGGCACAAAAACATTACACGATCTTGCGGATGAATATGGCATCTCCGCAGAACGCGTTCGCCAAATCGAAACTGCTGCGCTAAAAAAGATGCGCGGCTTACTGCAAGCAGCCTAACTAAAAAGAAGTTCAATTAAGAACTTCTTTTGTCTCCTTACTTCAGCAATTCTTTCAAGTCATGCGCCAGGGTCTCTGGACCTTGAGCGTGCTTGATATATAAACGTAGGCGACCATCGGGATCAAATGCGTAGCTTCCTGCTGTGTGATCCATGGTGTAAGAGCCTGCCTTAGTTCCGGGCACTTTCTTGTAATAAATCTTAAAGTCCTTAGTTACCTTCTCTAAGCCAGCCTCGTCTGCAGGACGAAGACCCAAGAAACGAGGGTCAAATGCAGGCACATATTGCTTCAAAATCTCGGCAGTATCACGCTCTGGGTCTACTGTCACAAAAAGCACCTGCACCTTATCTGACTGGGGCCCCAATAGGGTCATGACTTGCTGCATTTCAGTTAAGGTCGTTGGGCAGATATCGGGGCACTGGGTATAGCCAAAGAACATCACTACCACTTTGCCTTTAAAGTCAGCCAAGGTTCTCACCTTGCCATCAGGATCCAGCAAGCTAAAGTCTTTACCAAAGGCTGTACTGCCAGTGATATCTATATTTTTGAATTCTGGTTTAGGACTACATGCAGTCAATACAAAACAAAGGATGGCTACAAAGCAAGCACGCAAAAAATTCATATGGATCTCAGAGGAAATAATGGTCTACCAAGAGCGCTGCAAAAAGTAGCGAAAGATAGGTAATGGAAAAACGGAAGGTTCTCTTGGCCAAGTCATCGCTGTAAGAAATAAAGAGCGCAATCACGTAAGCCAAGAACATTAGACCAAGAATAATTGCCGACACCAAATAGATAATGCCGCTCATGCCGTAAATATAAGGCAACATCGTAGCCGCAATCAATATCAGGGTGTAGAGCACGATATTGAGTAGCGTAAAGCGTTCTCCATGGGTCACGGGCAACATTGGCAGACCCGATTGAACATAGTCATCACGACGATATAAAGCCAACGCCCAAAAATGTGGGGGCGTCCATACAAAAATAATCAGAACTAAAAGCCAAGCCTCAGCAGAGACGGTATTGGTTACCGCTGCCCAACCCAGTGCTGGTGGCATAGCGCCCGATAAGCCGCCAATCACAATATTTTGTGGTGTAGCTGGTTTCAGTAACCAGGTATAGATCACTGCATAACCAACGAATGTAGCAAGTGTTAACCACATCGTTAAGGGATTGCAAAAATTCCACAAAATAATCATTCCGAGCGAACCCAGAATGATGGAGAAAACAATAATATGAAAAGGGGTTACTTCGCCTGTAGCAGATGGACGCCAAGAAGTACGTTTCATCTTGGCATCTACGGCTTGTTCAATCAAACAGTTCACCGCAAATGCAGCTCCCGCCAAAAGCCAAATACCCACGATGCCCCCAAAGAGCACTGGATAAGGAACCATCCCAGGTGTTGCCAGGAACATGCCAATCACCGCACAAAAAACGGCAAGCTGAGTCACTCTGGGTTTAGTTAAAACCCAATATTGGCGCCAACGTGGCATAGCCACTGTTACGCTGGTTTTAGAGTCGCTCATATTTATGCCATCTTCTTTTGAATGAAAGGCTTCCAAGACGCCCAATAACTCATTCTGACTAAACAGAATACCAAAGCTGCAGAGCCACCGGTATGCAATAGCGCAGCCAATAAGGGCCACTGAAATATCACATTCGAAATACCAGTCACGATCTGCAGCAGAAGTACAGCCAATAACAGCTTAGCTACCAAACCCAGACCAGATAAAACAGGGGTTGCTAGCTGCCGAGCCTTAAGGCCTAATGCACCCAGCACTACCACCACCAACACCGCAAAGAGTCGATGTGCCCAATGAATCGTTTGCAGCGCCACGGGGGAGATAAATTCACCTTGGGCATTTAAACCCAATTGGCGCCAAAGGGTAAAGCCTTCGCTCCAATTAGTTTCTGGCCATACGCTACCCATGCAGGTCGGAAAATCTGGACATGCTAAGACGGCGTAATTGGTGCTCACCCAAGCACCCAAGAAAACCTGGATAAAGAGAACCACAAAAGAAAGGGTGAGAAGCTGCGCTGAAATGGGTCGAATACGAAGAATGCGAACTGCAGAAAGTTTTTCTTCCCAAGATTCTTGTGCATACAAGGTCAGGAAGGACAACAAAACTAAAGCCAACATCAAATGAATAGTGACAATAATGGGTTGTAACTTGAGGGTCACAGTCCAGGCACCAAAGGCGCCTTGCACGCAAACCAATACAAGTAAGCCGAGACTACCCAGCAAAGGATTTTTTCCTAAAGATTTGAGCTTACTAAATGCGATTCCTACTTGTACCAAAATGAGTGCGCCTACCGTCATCGCCAAATAGCGATGAATCATCTCGATCCAAGCTTTAATAACCGTCACAGGTCCAGTGGGCATGGCGCTCTCAGCCTGCTGAATCTCACTGAGGGCATGAAATGGATTGGAGGTGCCATAGCATCCAGGCCAGTCAGGACAACCTAAACCTGAGTCAGTAAGGCGTGTAAACGCACCAAACACAATCAGATCAAAAGTCATAAAGACCAATACCCAATTGAGTTTTTGGAAAAAACTATAGCCTGGCTTTCTCCAAAGATAGAGCAGCGGCAGGCCGGCAAAAATAATTGCGATAGCCGCTAACTCTAAAAATAAAATCAAACTTGGCATTACAAATTCTCGCCCTTATGATTTAACTTCAGGAGCTTTTCTAGATCTTTTTTCATACCAGCGAACTCTTTAGGAGAGTTTGTCACCGGGAAGTACATCATCTTTGCGGGGCTTGGGTCTACTAACTGAATCTGCAGACCCGCACCCTCTTTATTTAGCCATGCCTCAAAGTCAGAACGAAGTTTAGGATCCGACGGAAGGGAAACAATTTTGAAGCCCGCAGCTTTTTCGTCATACGCTTTAATGACTTCTGGATCAACAGGCTGACCATCTGTATTAACCCATAGGAGTTGTAGGCGACCGCCCTCCCTCCCCATAGCAACCTTTACTTGACGCATCAAAAATAAGGCTTCAATACATTTCTCATCCTTAACCTTGCATTCACCAGCAGGGCGAGCAATTAAAAGACTCCATTTACCTTTTGTGGGTGTATCAAGCCATGCTGTATTGAATTCTTGAGCTGGGTAAACAAGGGTACCTAAATTGGTTTTACCGCCTGTAGGCTTAATCACGTAATACGTAAAATACGATGCGATTACTGGAGAGGCGCAAGCTAGCAATAGTAATAGCATCTGAATGCGACCACGACGGGTGCGCGCATTAATAGCAGCTGAATCTACCTGTGATGCCGGAATTAATAACTCTTTATCACTCACCCTTGATCCCCATTCGCAAAACCCTGACGTTTATATTGCCGCAAACCTGTAACCAACCAAAATACGAAACCAGCAAAAGCTAAAGCAAACCACTGGAATGCATAAGCATAATGGCGATCGACTCCACTTGTCAGAGGCGGCCACTCACGTAGCAAACCATCATCCGAGCCGACCTCAACCTCACGCAAAATAAATGGAGCTTGCGCCCAACTATGCAACTTGCTTTCTGTGGCTAAATCAAAGTTTTGCTCGATTCTGGGTTTGTCTTTCTCCACAGCGTTCTTGCCGCCACCTAGTTCATAGACTTTTCCAGGATGGGCAAAAACAATCCCTTCAACACTAACTACGGTATTGGAGGTTTGCACGGGCGGGAGAGTCTCCCGATTTTCATTATTACGTGGCGCCCAACCCCGATTAACCCACAGCACCTCACCGCCACCCTCAAGCTTCAAGGGCATCATCAGATAAAAGCCGGACTGCGCATTATTACTACCGACAGGGGGAATCGGTCTTGGCCGATTGTCCAGCCAAATGGCTGCCTCAGGGATATATTGGCCGCGCGCAATCATGCGACGCTCACGCGCCTCTTCTAGGCTCCAAGGGCCTTTATTGGCATTTAAGATGGGCATTTGTTGTCTGGCCTGCAAATTGGCAGCTAAAGCCATTTTGGTCTCAGCCCTACCTAACTGCCAAATGCCAGCGCCACAGCCAATGGCAACGACCAGCAAGGCTGATACAGTAGCAACTATGCGCTTAGTAATGAGGGCAGTTAATAGACTATTCAAGAGATTGAAAAATAAGGATTTGAAATGAAGTGGCTTATTCCGATTGTCCTACTAATGATTGTTTTTAGCTTAGGATCAGCCTTGTATTACATGATGAAAGATAAGGGTAATAGTTCGCGCATGGTTCACTCGCTCATGCTGCGTATTGGCCTATCTGTCGCCTTATTTATAGGTATTCTTTTGGCTAATTACTTTGGCTTGATTGAAGCCACCGGAATTAAAGTGGGTACCAATTAAGACGCTCTAATACATCCCAGTAATTGGGCTCTTAAAAACAAATCGGGGCTTTAGGCCCCGATTTTTATTCTGATTTACATCCAGTAAACAGCAATGTACAGACCAAGCCAGACTACGTCAACGAAGTGCCAATACCAAGCAGCGCCTTCAAATGCAAAGTGATGCTTAGATGTAAAGTCGCCACGAATCATACGACGCAACACAATCGCCAACATCGTGCCGCCAAGGAATACGTGGAAACCGTGGAAACCCGTCAGCATGAAGAAGGTTGAGCCATAGATACCTGAAGTCAATTTCAAGTTCAGCTCATGGTAAGCATGGTAGTACTCGTAGACTTGGAAGCCCAAGAAGATAACGCCCAAACCAACAGTTGCAGCCAAGCCATAAATGGCTTTTTTCATGTGGTTTTCTACTAAGGCATGGTGAGCAATCGTAATCGTCACACCAGAGCTCAAGAGCAACAAGGTATTGATTGTTGGGATTGGCCATGGGCCCATCGTTGTGAACTTCTCAACTAAGCCAGCAGGGCCATCATTTGGCCAAACAGCCTGGAAATCGGGCCAAAGCAATTTGCTCTCAACATCACCCATCCAAGGCATTGCAATATTGCGCGCATAGAAAAGGGCTGCAAAGAATGCTCCGAAGAACATAATTTCAGAGAAGATGAACCATGCCATTGACCAGCGATAAGAGATGTCTACGTTGATCCCATTCTTGCCAGCATTTGACTCTGCAATCGTGTCGCCAAACCAGTTATACAGAACATAAATCACCCATGCCACACCCGCGAGGGTCAGAGGACCACCCCAAGAAGCATGATTTACCCATCCTGAAATACCAAAGCCAAATGCAATTAAACCTAAAGCGGCCATTGCTGGATGTCTAGATAGTCCAGGGACGTAATAGTAAGGGGTTGAATTGGATGACATCTTATTCTCTCTATTCAATCAAAAAATAATCAATGGGACACAACTGCTTTCACTATCAAGAGGAGAACACCCATAAAAATCAAGGCGCCAACTACTCCTGCAATGATAATGTGCACAAAACTCAATGAAGCAACATCTTCCTGCAAACCTGCTTTTTTACGCACCCCCAAAAAGCCCCACATCACGGCTTTCATAGACTGCATAAAACTACTTTTCTTCTTCACGAAGCCAACCTTGGTTTAGGAGCTGGAGGCGTACCGCCCAAGCCCAATTCAAAGAAGGTGTATGACAAAGTAATTGTTTTTACATCATCTGGTAAACCTGCGTCGATCACAAAGATTACCGGCATCTTTTTTGTTTCTTTTGCTGCTAGCGTTTGCTCCTGAAAGCAAAAGCACTCTAATTTCGTAAAAAACTCCGTTGCGCTTTTAGGCGCATAACTCGGTATTGCTTGAGCGCGTACCGGGCGATTTTGATTGTTTGTCACTTCATAAACAATCTCGGTCATCTCACCAGGATGCACTTCTAAAAAGTTTTTTACTGGCTTAAAAGTAAACGGGCCGCGGCTGTTGGAGTCAAACTCAATTGTCACCGTCCGAGCATAGTTAACCTGAGTATTGCCAACCTTATTAGGGCTAAAGGCTCTGACACCATAATCATTCTTACTCGTTACTACATTAATTCCAGTGACCTCACATAAGGCCTTATACATTGGAACCAAAGCATAGCCAAAGCCAAACATCATGACTGAAGCAATCAGTAGCTTCAATAAGATTTGGCGGTTTGCAGAATAAATAACTGACATATTGGCAAGTGGGATTAACCCAAAACGCTCCACTTCATCACAATGCCGATAAAGAAGACAGCAGCAATGCTTAAAAGGATGAGCCCTAAGCGGCGATTATTCGCAGCCAGGGCTTGTTTAGGAGACGTATTAAATTCCTGCTTCACGCATTTGCTCTGCGCTAGGCGGAGTTTCAAAAGTATGGTGTGGTGCTGGTGAAGGGACTGTCCACTCTAGGCCTTTAGCTCCATCCCATGGCTTCATCGGTGCTTTTTCACCCTGACCACGATACGCTGGCATCACAACAAAAAGCAAGAAATACACCTGTGACAAACCAAAACCTAAGGCGCCAATCGAAGCAATCGAATTGAAATCAGCGAACTGAGTTGGGTAGTCAGCATAACGACGTGGCATACCCGCCAAGCCCAAGAAGTGCATTGGGAAGAAAGTGATGTTGAAGAAAATCATGGAAGTCCAGAAATGGATCTTTCCGCGAGTTTCACTAGCCATGTAGCCAGTCCACTTTGGACACCAGTAGTAGAAGCCGGCAAACATCGCAAACAATGAACCTGCAACTAAAACATAGTGGAAGTGCGCTACAACATAGTAAGTATCCTGCAGGCCGATATCAATTGGCGCCATGGCTAGAATCAAACCAGTAAAGCCGCCCATCGTAAATACGAAGATAAAACCAATAGCCCACAACATTGGAGTTTCAAAGGTCATTGAACCTTTCCACATTGTTGCAACCCAGTTAAAAATCTTCACGCCAGTTGGAACAGCAATCAACATGGTTGCGTACATAAAGAATAGTTGCCCAGTTACCGGCATACCAGTTGCAAACATGTGGTGAGCCCAAACGATGAATGACAAGATCGCAATGGATGATGTTGCATAAACCATTGAGCTATAGCCAAACAGGGTTTTTCTGGAGAAGGCTGGAACAATTTCACTCACGATTCCGAACGCTGGAAGAATCATGATGTAAACCTCTGGGTGACCAAAGAACCAGAAAATATGCTGGAACATGATTGGGTCACCACCGCCAACAGCGGAGAAGAATGAAGTACCGAAATGACGATCAGTCAGAACCATCGTAATTGCGCCAGCCAATACAGGCATCACAGCAATCAACAAGTAAGCAGTAATCAACCATGTCCAGCAGAACATTGGCATCTTCATCAATGTCATGCCAGGAGCGCGCATATTCAAAATGGTAACGATGATATTGATCGAGCCCATGATGGAAGAAGCGCCTAATAAATGGAGGGCAAAAATCGCCATATCCATACCAGGGCCCATTTGTGAGGTCAAAGGCGCGTAGATAGTCCAACCACCTGCTGGAGCACCACCAGGAACAAGGAATGAGCTCAATAACAAAGTTGCCGCCACTGGCAGAATCCAGAAGCTAAAGTTGTTCATACGCGCAAATGCCATATCAGATGCGCCAATTTGCAAAGGCACCATCCAGTTAGCAAAACCAACGAAGGCTGGCATGATCGCACCGAACACCATTACCAAACCGTGCATGGTAGTTAGCTGATTGAAGAATTCTGGGCGCAGGAACTGCAAACCAGGCTGGAACAATTCCAAACGAATTCCCAAGGCCATCACACCGCCAGCTAATAAGCTAACGAAAGAGAAGATCAAATACATCGTGCCGATGTCTTTGTGGTTGGTTGCAAACAACCAACGACGCCAACCATGTGGCGTGTGATCGTCATGCGCGTGGTCATGCGCGTGGTCGTGTGCGTGATCGTGGGTAGTAGAGACTGTGCTCATAAATTACTCCGGTTTCGTTTTTATCTGTATTGGTTAATCTGAATTAATTGCCGCCGCGTGCAGTCATAATGTCTTGGGTCTGAATCACTTCGCCCGTCTTATTACCCCATGCGTTACGTGTGTATGTCATTACTGCAGCGATATCGCCGTCAGAAATCACACCAGCCCACTTCGGCATCGCGCCCTTACCATTGATAAGAATGTTGTATTGCGCTGCTTTAGGTCCTAAAACCATCTTGCTGCCATCGAGCGCTGGGAATGCGCCTGCACCTTTACCATTTGGTTGGTGACAAGCCGCGCAATTCGCTGCATATACTTTGGCGCCGCGCTCTTTTTGCTCATCCAAGGTGTAAACCTTAGAAGGATCTTCGCCACCAGCGCCCATTTCTTTCTTCTTCTCTTCTACCCACTTGGTGTAGTCCTCTTGGGAAACTACTCTTACAACGATAGGCATAAATGCATGTTCTGCACCACAGAGCTCAGAACACTGACCACGAAATGTGCCAATCTTGTCTGCTCTAAACCAAGTATCGCGAACAAAACCTGGAATCGCATCTTGCTTAACGCCAAACGCTGGAATAGTCCATGCATGAATGACGTCATTAGCTGTTGTAATCAAACGAATCTTTTTGCCAACAGGCACAACCATCTCGTTGTCCACTTCCATCAAGTAAGTGTTTGATTTAGGTGCCAAGTTATTAATTGCTTCACGGGAAGTAGACAAAGTAGATAAGAAACTAATGCCTTCGCCTTCACCTTTGATGTAGTCGTAGCCCCACTTCCACTGATAACCAGTGGTCTTAATAGTGATGTCAGAGTTAGTTGTATCTTTCATTGCCACAACTGTTTTGGTTGCGGGCAGCGCCATGACAATAACAATGATTAATGGAATCACTGTCCAAATGATTTCCACAGTGGTGCTCTCGTGGAATGAGGCAGATTTGTGACCTAATGATTTACGGTGCTTCAAAATGGAATAGAACATCACTCCAAAAACACCCACAAAAATCAACGCACAAATGACCAACATCATCCAATGCAACCAATGGATCTCTTGCATGATTTTGGTTGCGGCTGGCGCAAAATTTAGCTGATTAACCGCTGGGCCACCGGGCATATTCTCAGCTGCATGAGCAAAAGCAGTACCAAAAGCTACTGCGAAATAGAGCGAAGTCTTAATGACTTTTCCAAATAAATTCATCTTATTCTCTGTTTATTGTCGTGAGCAAAGCGGCCAAAGTGCCACAAAATGCCCAAAAAACGGTCTCAAGCCAATACATCCTGCCGTGATTATAGGGTTATTTAGGCGCAACAACAAACAGGATTAACCCGGCTTGATCCAATCTTGGTCAAGGTTTAAATGATAGTAAGCACTTACACTTAAGCAGAATCTGACCTAGTCTTGCGTCCAATTTGATTTAGATCAATATAGGCAACGTTGTCCTTAGCCTTTGCAAGGTGCTTTCCGATGACCCATGCGTGCCCATAAACCACTTCTAGAGTCAGTTTTTGTGGCAAAACATTCATATTAGGGATCTCGGAAGGGGCTAATTGCATCAATTTCAGAGCGCTGACATCTGCAAGTAATAGCTCTGGCTTCTCATAATCCAACGTCAAATACTCCATGTCCATGACGGGATCGGAAAAACGCTCAGCTAGTAAGGCATCTCCCATATCGTGCATATCCCAAGGGCTTAATAAGTTCTTTAACCTTAATTCCGAAAGCTCCAGAGAACGCAGCTCTTTTCCGGTGTCGGGCCCCAAATAGCTGAAAGCAATTAAACCGCCCTCACGCAATACGCGCCAACACTCTTGTAAAAAAAGCTTAGGATCTGCCAGATCCTGCAATAAAAGATCGCTAAAAACTAAATCAACAGAATTATCTGGAATATCAAATCTTCCAGACGAGGCGTAGCTTGCCAGAGGATGGGTTTTGCCAGTAAAGAGAGAGCGCCAATTACTCATCGCTTTAGCGCGCCACATGTGAAACCCTGAAACACCTGTTTCGGTAATGCTAAAAGTACGTGCATTTGGATAGCGCTTAGCAAGCACATCTAAATGCTTGCCAGCAAAATCTGGGACGATCAAAATGTCCTTTACATCGATCTTAACAATGTCCAATTTTTGCAGCATACGATCTGCAATTTCGTCTTGTAACCATCTGATGGGCTGGGTCATTCGATCAGTATACTCAGCGCCCCATGCGAATTCCAGTGAACATTTTTAAAACGATCTGTGAACATCTTTTGCCCACAGCCTGCGTTATTTGCCAAGAGTTTCAGGCTTGCTCCATTTGCATCAAGTGTCTTGGCCGCTTAAATGATGGGGCGTTATATAACTATCAATGCTGCTACCAATGTGGCGTCGCACTGCACGAGTCAGAATTAACTCAACAACAATGTGGGTCTTGCCAAAGCTTAGCGCCATACTTTGATGAAACCTATTGCCTAGATCGCTACGATGGATTATTGCGACACCCACTTCATGAATTGAAGTATCAAAAACGCATTGCATTCGCCAATGCTCTTGGCAATACATGGAACTTACTTCTCCAAAAAAATCTGGCAGATATTTCCGCAGATTACCTACTCCCCGTCCCACTAAGTAATCAAAAATTAGCGCTACGTGGTTTTAATCAAAGTTGGGAAATTGCAAAACGCGTTCGCTGTGAAAAACAGATTCAAAAATCACCTTACATCATTCATCGACACCATTATTCGCAGCACCAAGCGGGAAGCTCTTTGGGTAATCGCTACCTCGCGATTCAGGGGATGTTTTACGTAGAAGAAAATTATATTAACGCGCTCCAAAATAAGACTGTGATCGTATTTGATGATGTCATGACTAGCGGAGCAACTCTTAATGAAATTGCACGCGTTCTGAAGGACAATGGAGTATCTCGCGTAATCAATTGGGTACTCCTCAGGGCTGCGCGGCCAACCTAAAGAGTGTCACATGTTTAATATTGTTTTATTCGAACCAGAAATTCCGCCCAATACCGGTAACATCATTCGCTTGTGCGCCAATACCGGGGCAAGACTCCATCTCATTGAGCCACTCGGATTTCCAATGGAGGATGCGAAGTTGCGCAGAGCGGGCCTTGACTATCACGAGTTCGCCAAAGTAAAGGTGCATAAAAATTGGGCGCAGTTTTTAAAGGATGAGCAACCAAAACCTGAGCATCTTTTCGCTTTAACTACCAAAGGCTCAGGAAAGTTTCATGAAGGTAAATATTCACCAAATGACTACTTTGTGTTTGGCTCAGAAACCAAAGGGATTACAGATGAAGTAAGGGACTCCATTCCTAGTGCTAATCGTATGCGTCTAGCAATGCAAGATAGCAGTCGTAGCCTGAACTTGTCGAATACTGTAGCAATTGTGGTTTACGAGGCATGGCGTCAAAATGGTCTTACTGGCGGTCAGTAAGCAACTAATGGAAGTAATTACAACTCGATTTTAGGATCTCGTCCCATCAGCTTTTTAACAGCGTCATGTGGCTGAAGCTTTCCAGAGAGAACCTCTCCCATCATGGCGGTAATAGGCATCTCAACACCTAAACGTTTTGCTAAATCTCCGACAGCAGCTGCACAAAGTACTCCCTCGGCAACATGACCAAGACTCGCCAAAATCTCCGCCAATGATTTACCAGCGGCAAGTTCAAGACCCACGCGACGATTGCGTGACAAATCACCAGTGGCAGTCAAAATTAAATCACCAACCCCGGTTAAACCCATGCAAGTTTCAGATTTGCCGCCAGCAGCCTTCACAAGGCGCATCATTTCAGCCAAACCGCGCGTGAGGACTGCAGCACGCGCATTAAGCCCCAAATCAAGACCATCGCCAATGCCTGCCGCTATAGCTAGAACATTCTTAACAGCGCCGCCTAATTCAACTCCAACCAAATCATCGCTTGAGTAAACACGCATATTGCCGTGATGAAAAGCTGCTTGAACTACCTCACAAAGCTTTGTAGATTTACTAGCAATTGTTAAAGCACACGGCATGCCAGCACCAACCTCGCGGGCAAAGCTTGGGCCAGATAGAGCGCCATACGAATGCAATATTCCGCGGGAATGGATCTTGCTCTCACGCTCCACTACTTGATGCGGTAATAAAGCGGTAATAGGCTCTAGACCCTTGCATAACCAAATAATGTTAAGTGGGTGCTCTGCAGCCTCTAATACCTGAGCAATAGTTTCAGAAAGCCCCGCCATCGGCGTAGCAATAACCAACAAGTCATTACTAGAAAGTCTTTTAATCGCTGTAGAAAAACTTTCCTCATACTTCAATCCCTCAGGCAATTTGATACCCGAAAGATAAGCGTGGTTTTCACCACTGCCTTGAATATTTTCTAGCTGCTCTTTACTGCGCGACCATAAACAAACATCGCCTTCCTGAAGATGGCGAGCGGCTTGTGCAGCCATCGCCGTTCCCCAGGCGCCAGCACCAAGCAGTGTCACTTTCATGATCTGTGGGCTCGCTCTTAAAAAGTTTAATGAGGCAGAATAATTTTGCCCTCATCAGCAGAGCTCTCATCTTTTGTAGCTGCAGCTTGCTGAGCCTGCATCAAGCGATGCTCATACATGGCGTGGAAATTAATCTCATTCAAATGAATTGGCTGGAAACCGGCACGACTAATAGTATCGGCAATGTTAGAGCGTAAGTAAGGATACAAAATCGAAGGGCATGTAATGCCAAGCATTGGGTCAATTTGCTCAACAGGAATATTGCTGAACTCAAAAATACCAGCTTGTTTTGCTTCTACTAAAAACAATACTTTGCCATCAACTTTTGCAGTCACTGTAGAACTAAGAGACACCTCAAAAATCTCGTTGCTGATAGGGGCAACCAAAATATCAACCTCTACCTCGATCTGGGGATCAGCCTGAACCAATAAAATTTGCGGCGAATTTGGCTGCTCAAGCGATAAATCTTTTAGATATACACGCTGAATACGAAATGAAGGCTCTTTTGAGTCAGCTACATCTTTAGGTGCGGAAGATTGTTCAGTCATTACTAACTTTCTTTATGTATAAATATATCAAGAACTAAGCCAACAAAGGATCGAGCTTTCCAGCGCGATCCAATGCCACTAAATCGTCATAGCCGCCAACATGAGTATCCCCAATATAAATCTGAGGAACGGTGCGACGACCCGTACGAGTCATCATCGCTTCACGCTGTGATGGGTCACGATCAATCAAAATCTTTTCTAAATTAGCAACGCCTTTTTTGAGCAATAGCTTTTCAGCCATGACGCAATATGGACAAACCTGAGTGCTATACATCGTTACTGGCGGCATTGATTTCTCCTTACTTCACTAAAGGCAGGGCTGCCTCTTTCCAGGCCTGAACGCCACCATCCAACGCACCAACTTCAGCAAAGCCAAGTTTTTGAGCTTCGGCAACCAGTTTGCGAGATTGGGCGCCTGTTTCGCAAACTAGTACTAAAGGATTCTTACGATCTAGCTTTAGCTTTTCAATGGCAGCGGTTAAATCCGCAACATTAGCGAATTTGGCACCTGGCAAATGTCCTGCTTTAAAAGCCTCTTCTGAACGCACATCCAGAACATGTGCTTTACGCCGATTAATCCAAATCGTCGCTTCAGTAGGCGACAAGCCTTTTCCGCCAATAAGCGTAGATAATGTGGGTAGGAAAAGCGCTGCGCCCGAAACCAAAAGGAGGGCAATAAGCGCTAAATTATCAATTTGCGTGAGAAAGTTCATCACCGGATTATAGAATGGCTCTATGAAACAACTTGTCCTTATTCGTCATGGCGAATCCGCCTGGAACCTTGAAAACCGCTTCACTGGCTGGGCGGACGTTGACTTAACCCCCAAAGGGGCAGAACAAGCCCTTGCGGCAGGTGAAAACCTGCGTAAAGCGGGCTACGAATTCGATATCGCCTATACCTCTGTTTTAAGGCGCGCTATTCGTACTTTATGGCATGTCCAAGACACGATGGATTTAATGTGGCTTCCTGTAGTTCATAGTTGGCGTCTCAATGAGCGTCACTATGGTGCCCTCACTGGACTCAATAAAGCAGAAACTGCAACAAAGTACGGTGACGAACAAGTTCACATTTGGCGTCGCTCCTACGATGTACGCCCACCTTTGCTAGAAAACGATGATGAGCGTAATCCCAAAAAAGATCCGCGCTATTCGAAGCTTAGTCCTTCTGATATTCCATTGGGCGAGTGCTTAAAAGATAACGTTGAGCGCGTGCTACCACTCTGGAATGAATCTATTGCACCCGCACTTAAAGCTGGTAAACGAGTTCTCTTGGTGGCGCATGGTAATAGCATTCGCTCATTAATTAAGTATCTTGATCAAATGTCTGATGAGGCCATCATGGAAGTCAATGTGCCCAATGGTGTGCCCCTTGTTTATGAATTAGATGACAACCTAAAACCTATTCAACACTTTTATTTGGATTAAATCAAAAGAGATATGCGCCAATTTCTAAAGAACTTTGCCCTCATAGCTGTTGGTCTTATCGCTGGTGTGGCAGCCACGATTCAGCTCTCCGCCACTGCCCAACAAGGCTCGCAGCTGCCTCTAGATGAACTGCGCACGCTTTCTAATGTCTTTGCGCAAATTAAGCGCGAATATGTTGAGCCAATTGAAGACAAGCAATTATTGACAGACGCTGTCAAAGGAATGGTGAGCAGTCTTGATCCACACTCCACCTTCTTGGATAAAAAAGATTTTTCAGAAATGCAAGAGCAAACCTCTGGAAAATTTGCAGGTCTCGGAATTGAAATCACCTCTGAAGATGGCGTAGTGAAAGTATTGAATCCGATTGAAGATAGCCCTGCGGCACGAGCTGGTTTGCAAGCAGGTGATTTAATTACTCGCCTGGATGACAAACCAGTGCGTGGTATGTCTTTAGATAAAGCAGTGCGCACAATGCGTGGCGCCCCTGGTACCAAAATTACTTTGACGGTATTTCGTAAGAGTGAAGAACGTAGTTTTCCAGTCACCATTACTCGCGCAGAAATTAAAGTTCAGTCAGTCAAAACCAAGATTCTCGATAACGATATTGCTTGGGTGCGAATTACAAGCTTTCAAGAACGCACTGTTCCTGACCTTGCTAAAAAATTGACTGATATTGCCAATCAAGATCCGAAGCTCAAAGGTGTCATCTTGGATCTCCGCAACAATGGTGGTGGCCTCCTCCAAGGTGCTGTAGGCGTAGCTGCCGCTTTTTTACCCGCTGATGCCATTATTGTCTCAACTAAAGGGCAATCGCCGGACTCAAAACAGGTATTTAATGCGACTCCGGCAATGTACCGCTTAAGCGAGCCTGGCGACCCCTTAGCCGGCGTTCCAGCCATGTTTAAGAAATTACCGATGGTGGTTTTGGTAAACGCCTATTCAGCCTCAGCTTCTGAGATTGTGGCTGGCGCACTTCAAGACTACAAACGCGCAACTATTATTGGAAAAACAACCTTTGGTAAAGGCTCTGTACAAACTGTACGCCCTCTAACCAATGACTCAGCACTCAAGATCACTACCGCCTACTACTACACTCCAAGCGGTAAATCGATCCAAGCCTATGGTGTGAAACCAGATATTCCAGTGGATCAAAACAAAGATGGCGATCCAGATGATGTCTTGATTACTCGCGAGATTGATAGTGAAAAACATCTACGTAATAAACAATCTGCTGAAGATAAGTTAATTAAAGATCGTGAGCAACGTCGCCTCGAAGAGTTACAGCGGATTGAGGAAAAGAATGCCAAGAAGACCCCCGAGGAAAAAGAGAAAGAAAAAAATAAGAAGCCAACTGAACTCGGTAGCGCAGATGACTTCATGCTTTCTCAAGCGGTGGCCTTTATTAATGGTCAGCCAGTAAAACGCTCTTCATCCAAACTCGAATAATCTTTAAAGCTCTACGGCCAGCAAATGAATGATGAGCAGTTACTTCGATACTCCAGGCATTTACTGCTGGAAGAAATTGATGTTGTTGGCCAAGAAAAGCTTCTTAACTCACACGTATTAGTCGTTGGTGCCGGTGGGCTAGGTAGCGCTGCCGCACCCTACCTAGCAGCCGCAGGTGTCGGTCACATTACCTTAGTAGATCACGATGATGTTGAACTCACCAATTTGCAACGACAAATCATGCATGCTGAAAGTAGTGTTGGTAAAAGCAAAGTAGCATCCGGAAAAGAGTTTTTACAACGCCTTAACTCAAGCATTCAAATTGAGACTATTCAAACTAAAGTAACCGCTTCATTATTAGATGAATTACTCCCGAGTGTTGATGTTGTTTTAGATTGCACGGATAATTTTTTAACTAGGCACCTCATTAATGCTGCGTGCGTTAAAAATCACATTCCATTAGTTTCGGGTTCGGCTCTCAAGTTTGATGGCCAAGTTAGCGTCTTTGATCCTCGCAACCCTAACTCCCCCTGTTATGCCTGCATCTTTTCTCCGGATGAGCAATTTGAAGAAGTCAGTTGCTCCAGTATGGGCGTCTTCTCGCCCTTGGTCGGGATTATTGGAGCCATGCAAGCAGCTCAAGCTTTACAAGTATTAATTGGTTTTGGAGAATCTTTGGTGGGTCGTATGCTGCTTTGGAATGGGCGCACTACCCAAATCGATGAAATCCGTATTAGCCGTAATTCCGAGTGCTCGGTATGCGGCAAAGCGCACTAAGCAGTTAAGACAGCAATCGCTCTAAAGCTTTTGCCTGCTCTTCAGGCTCATACGCCCTTAAGACCCTAGCTACACGGGCCTTTAATAGGCCTACATTGGCCTTTAAAATCTCTCGCTTTACAAGCAACAGCTGACTAAAGTGCATCGAGAAATCTGTCAAGCCCAGGGCAAGCAATAACTTGGTTAACGCGGGATCGCCCGCCATCTCACCACAAACAGCAACAGGCACATTTGCACGTTTGGCTTGATCAATAATATTTGCCAACAAACTCAAGATAGCTGGGTGCAAAGGGTCGTATAAATGTGCCACCGCATGATCTGCCCGATCAATTGCTAGTGTGTACTGAATTAAATCATTAGTACCAATGGAAAGAAAATCAAATCGATTGATAAATAAAGGGAGTACCAAAGCGGCAGCCGGAATTTCAATCATGGCACCAACTTGAATATTGGGATTAAATGCTTTGCCCCTTTGATGCAATTGTTGCTTGGCTTTTTCAATCAGCCTAAATGTTTCATCGATTTCTTTTGCATGAGCCAACATCGGAATCATGATGCGTGCCTGGCCATGTGCTGATGCACGTAGTATCGCCCTGAGCTGCGTTAAAAAGATTTCAGGCTCTGTTAAAGACCAGCGAATTGCACGCAAACCCAGCGGGGATGTACCTGTTTGCGAAACATCGCCACTACCACCCAGCGCTTTATCTGCGCCCACATCAATCGTTCTGATATTGACAGGCAAGCCATGCATCAAATCCACTACACGACGATATTCTTGATATTGCTGCTCTTCATCTGGCAAAGCCTGCTTACGATCCATGAATAAAAATTCAGAGCGAAATAGGCCAACACCTACCGCACCTAACTTAACTGCCTGAATAGCATCTTCCGGCAATTCAATATTGGCTAGAAGCTCAATCTCAACGCGGTCAGCTGTCTCAGTTTTTGCATGCTTTAACTGCTGAAGCTTACGTGCCTCTTTTAAAACTTGTGTTTGCAGTTTGCGGTATTCAGCTAGCAGCTGCTCATCAGGAGCAACTACTACAACCCCTCGATCTCCATCCAATACCAACCAATCACCATGACGAATCATTTCGCTTGCGTGACGTACGCCAACTACCGCAGGAATCTCCATACTGCGAGCCACAATGGCGGTATGGGAGGTCTTGCCGCCAAGATCGGTTACGAAACCAGTAAATGCGTGCTCCTTGAAGCGCAGCATGTCGTGCGGGGCAATATCATGAGCGACAATAATCGACTCAACACCAATATCACTCGTAGGTAAAAAATCAGAATCGTTTAACGGGGCTTTTTTCTGCGCATTTAAGGCCTTAATGACGCGCTCAGCAACCTGGCGAATATCATTGGCACGCTCTTTTAAATAAGCATCCTCAATATCTGCAAATTGTTCTAAAAGATCATTCAGTTCGGTGGTTAAGGCCCAAGCTGCGTTTAGTCGTTGCGTACGAATTAATTTAATGGGTTTTTCAGCTAAAGCGGGGTCAGCCAATATCATGCCGTGCACATCCAAGAATGCCGCCATTTCTTGTGGGGCATCTTTTGGTAGCCCTTGGCGTAGGTGCTCAAGCTCTAAACGAACCTGATCAAATGCATCCAATAACTTTTGAGCCTCAGCCTCTTCTTTACCAGCTTCAACCAAATAGTGACTCACCTCTAATGCCGCGCGCGAAATCAGTACCGCCTTGCCAATAGCAATGCCTTTAGATACTGGAATTCCGTGCAACGCAAAAGTCATAGTGCTTACTCGCCCTCACCAAAGCGATCATTAATCAATGCAGTAATAGCGACCATAGCCTCATCCGCTTTTTCACCGACAGTCTCCAGAGTCACAGTACTTCCGATGCCTGCCGCCAACATCATCACACCCATGATGCTCTTAGCATTTATTTGACGCCCATTTCGTGACAAGAGGATTTCGCAAGGAAACTGTGCGGCTAGCTGAGAAAGCTTTGCAGATGCGCGGGCATGCAGGCCTAATTTATTAATGATTTCAATTTCTGCTGAAGGCATTCTGTGCTGACCTTTATCTATTCTTGATTTACTTTTGAGCCTAGGCGCAAAATTCCGTGCTGTCCGCCGACAAGAGCTTTCTGCGCCAACTCTTCTAGACTCTCTCCGCGATGGGATATGCAACGCATCAACATAGGGAGATTTAATCCTGCTAAAACGATGACAGGTGCATTCAATCCCGATAGTGGGCCCAGGGCCTCGAGTTTAGAGGCTACATTGGCAGGGGTTGCGCCCATTACATCAGTCAAAATCAGTACACCGTTCCCTGTATTCACACCGTAAGCTGCTTTTAGAACGCGATCAAAACTGGCCTTGGTATCTTCATGGGGTGGAATATCGACCGCCCGAACTCGTTCAGGCACCACACCAAAAGTATGCTCAGCAAATCCCAGCATTGCACTAGCAACCGGTGTGTGCGCAACAATGACAATCCCAGCCATATTTATGCTAACGCTTTCTCTAGTGCTGCCAACCAAAACTGCGGGACATTAAAGTCAGTTTGGTTGGTAATTTCAACAAAACAAGTCGGACTTGTCACATTAATTTCAGTGAGGTAACCACCAATTAAATCCAATCCTACTAAGAATAATCCACGTTGATTTAATACAGGCGCTAATTTTTCAGCAATCTTCTTTTCGGTCTCAGTTAAGGGCATAGCAACACCTTTGCCGCCAGCAGCTAAATTACCCCGGATTTCACTACCCTGAGGAATGCGAGCTAGCGCATATGGCACCACCTCTCCACCAATTAAGAGCACCCGCTTGTCGCCCTGGGCAATTTCAGGCAAGAAACGCTGCACCATCAGGGTTCTTGCCCCATTTTCCCCCAGCGTTTCAACAATGCTCGCCAGATTAAGGCCATCCGCACCTACCCTAAATACACCCATGCCGCCCATACCATCCAAGGGCTTAATCACGATATCGCGATGAGTTTGATGAAAACGCTCTACCGCATCTAATTCACGCGTAACCAAAGTTGGTGGAATGAGTTCTGGGAATTCTGTAATAGAGAGTTTTTCTGAGTGATCACGAACAGCACTTGGCTCATTAAAAACTTTTGCGCCTTGACGGACTGCGGCCGATAATAACCAAGTTGTATTGAGGTATTCAATGTCGAACGGAGGGTCTGTACGCATCAATACTGCAGAAAAAGATTTGAGTGGTCTTGACTCAATATCACCCAACTCAAACCAGGCCGTAGAACTCGGTTTGATCAACAAAGACTGGCAATCGGAAACAACGACACCATCTTTCCATAAAACATTTCTACTTTGGCAAAACCATAAGCGATGTCCAGCTTCTTGAGCTATGCGCATCATTGATAGCGTTGTATCTTTTTGAATCTTGAAAGACTCAAGAGGGTCCGCAATAAAAAGTAAGTCCATTTTTTCTATTGAGAGATAAGTGTGTTTGGCTTATGCAACTTCTGCATTGGGATCAGTGCGCTCTAACTCCAATGATGCTGCAAGAAGGGCTAGACGGGCAACTACGCCATATAGATAGAAGCGATTAGGGGCAGCGCTACCAGGCTTGGCGGCTAGATCGGGCATGGAATTTTGCTCAAAGGCTAGCGGCACAAAATGCATACCTGGAGCATTCAAATTTTCATCTGGGCCACGATCAGTATGAACGCGGTAGAAGCCACCAATCACATAGCGATCAATCATGTACACCACTGGTTCAGCAACAGCCTCATTGACTTTCTCGAAGGTATACACGCCCTCCTGAATTAGCACATCGCTGACCTCTAGACCTTCCTTGACCACGCTCATTTTGTTGCGGTCTTTACGATTCAAGCCTATTAGCTGAGCAGGATCATTAACGACCATCACGCCCATACCGTAGGTTCCGGCATCCGCCTTAACAACTACATAGGGCTTTTCTTTAATGCCGTACTCACGATATTTTTTAGCAGTCTTTTTCAAGACCTGCTCAACTGCAGTTTGCAGCTCTTCCTCGCCCTTACGCTCATGGAAATTGATATTCGAGCAACTTGTGAAATAAGGATTAATCATCCATGGATCAATATCCACGACTTTGGCAAATTTCTTTGCTACCTCTTCATAAGCAGCAAAGTGATTTGATTTGCGACGTACATGCCAGCCAGCGTGTAAGCCTGGAAGCAAGTACTGCTCATAGATATTTTCCAAAATCGGCGGGATACCTGCGGACAAATCGTTATTTAATAAGATCGAACATGGATCAAAATCTTTTAAACCTAAGCGTTGTTTTTTGAGACCCAATCGAGAGAGCGGCTCCATCAACAAACGATTACCTTCTGGTAACTCAATCCAAGTTGGCTTCTTGATTTCTTCAGAGAAAGTACCGAGTCGAACGTTCAATCCAGCTTGACGCAAAATGGAAGACAAACGAGCAATATTTTGTAAATAGAAAGTATTGCGAGTGTGACGCTCAGGAATTAGCAATAAGTTTTTGGCTTCTGGACAAATCTTCTCGATAGCGGCCATCGCGGCTTGTACGGCAAGCGGTAGCATCTGTGGCGATAAGTTATTAAATCCACCAGGGAACAGATTGGTATCAACGGGGGCCAGCTTAAATCCAGAATTACGTAAATCGACTGAACAGTAAAACGGCGGCGTATGCTCTTGCCACTCTAACCTGAACCAACGCTCAATGGTTGGGGTCGCTTCTAGAACCTTTGACTCTAATTCGAGCAAAGGGCCGGTGAGTGCAGTAATGAGATGTGGAACCATTCCACCATTGTAAGATTATTAAAAGAAAGACGCGGGATCCGAGGATCCCGCGCTTAAAACTGGGCAGCCAACCAAAGCCGCCCAGTGAGGGGTAAATCTGCTAATTAAGACTCGTAGGCAGTCTCACCGTGTGAGCTGATATCCAAGCCTTCGCGCTCTTCCTCTTCCTTGACGCGCAAACCAATCACGATATCGACCAATTTGAAGGCGATAAATGAAACTACGCCGGACCAAATTAAAGTCACAATCACGCCTTGGCTTTGGATCCACAGCTGACTAGCGATGGAGTAATCAGGGGCAACAGCATTGGCTACATAGTCCCAGATACCTGTTCCGCCCAATGCTGGATCAGCAAATACGCCGGTCAAGATTGCGCCCAAGATACCGCCAACACCGTGCACACCAAAGACGTCCAAGCTGTCATCTGAACCCAAAATCTTCTTGAGACCAGAAACACCCCATAAGCAAACTACGCCAGCAGCAACACCGATGATGAGTGCGCCCATTGGGCCAACAAATCCAGCCGCAGGAGTAATAGCAACCAAACCTGCTACGCATCCTGAAGCAGCGCCCAACATAGAAGGCTTGCCTTTTGTAATCCACTCAGCAAATGACCAACCCAATACTGCGGCAGCTGTTGCCAATAATGTATTTACGAAAGCCAATACTGCGCTGCCATTTGCTTCGAGAGCTGAACCTGCATTAAAGCCAAACCAACCAAACCACAAGAGTGATGCGCCAATCATGACGAATACCAAGTTATGTGGCTTCATTGCTTCCTTACCGTAACCCAAACGCTTACCAACTACATATGAGCCTACCAAGCCTGCGATCGCAGCATTGATGTGCACAACAGTACCGCCGGCAAAGTCGAGAACACCCTTCTGCCACAACCAACCTGCACGCGCAGTAATTGCTTCGAGTGATGCTGCATCTTTGATGTCGTCAGGACCAGGCCAGAACCAAACCATATGAGCGATTGGCAAGTAACTGAAAGTGAACCAGAGAATCACAAACAAAATGATTGCAGAAAACTTTGCACGCTCAGCAAACGCACCAACGATCAAGCAGCAAGTAATCGTCGCAAATGCTGCTTGGAAAGCCATAAATACAAATTCAGGAATCACAACGCCCTTACTAAAGGTTGCCGCTACTGAATCTGGATTCATGCCCTGCAAGAACAAGCGATCTAATCCACCAATAAATGCACCGCCTTCGCTAAATGCAAAGCTATAGCCATACAGAGACCATAAGACGGTTACTAATGAGAAGATAAACATGCACTGTACGAGTACAGAGAGAATGTTTTTGCTTCGTGTTAAACCGCCGTAGAACAAAGCCAAACCAGGCAAAGTCATCAGGATTACTAATGCAGTACACACTAGCAACCAAGCTGTATCAGCTTTATTGCACTTTTCAGAGCAAAGGACTGGAGCAGGCTCTGCCGCAGCAGGAGTTGCTGCAGGAGCAGTTACCGCTGGTTTTTTTACTTCATCAGCATGGGCTGGCGAAGTAACCATTACACCAGTAGCGCCAATGGCCAAGGCCACAGCACTACCAGCAACGAGTCGTTTCATCCAAGTTAACATTTTGAACCTCTCTTTAAAGTGCTGACGCACCGGTTTCACCGGTACGAATACGAATGACGTGCTCAACTGGTGAGACAAAAATCTTGCCATCACCAATCTTGCCTGTACGTGCAGATTTTTCAATCGCTTCAATCGCACGCTCCAAGATGCCATCTTCAACAGCAGCTTCGATTTTTACTTTAGGTAAAAAGTCGACAACATACTCAGCACCGCGATATAACTCGGTATGACCTTTTTGACGGCCAAAGCCCTTAACTTCAGTGACGGTAATGCCCGAAACTCCCACTTCCGAGAGAGCTTCGCGCACTTCGTCAAGCTTGAATGGCTTGATGATTGCGGTAATTAATTTCATATGTTTCTCCGTTCAGAGGAAATTATTAAAATACTTTTGTGAGAGAAACTACAGCACCTGGACGACCAGCTGAGCTTGTTTGCAGGTTAGTTGTTGTGCTTGACCATGTGTTCCACCAATTAGGATTTGCATTGGTGCTCACATAAGCGGCTGAGAGAGATAAGCCGCCACCAAAGTCTTTAGTTGCACCAACTTTAAAGTCTGTATAGCTAAGATTGTTTTGTGGCTGGAGCAATACACCACTTGTCACTGGCTGACCAGCAACATACTGGTAACCAATATGTCCATTCAAGCTAATACCCCAAATACCAGTGTCATAGTTAGCTGTGAGGTCTGGATACACAGAACCTGTACTGTTCGGGACACCAAAGATATTGGTTAATGAATAGTTCACCTTAACAAAACCAGTAACCGGACCAAAGGTAAAGTTTTGAGCGGCATACAGTTCTGTTGTGTTTGGATTCAACATCATGCCGTTATAGTTACCGCCAGTTTGTGGATAGTAGTACTGCAGTACACCAAAGTCAGAGGCGAAGCCTTCAGCAATCAACTCTTTCTTAAAACCACCATAGAAGTCCATCTCGATCGGAGCTTTAACACCATTGTTTGTAGTGTTAGATACCCAGTTGATCGAACTGTTCCAGTTACCGATGTAGAAACCGCTCTCATGAGCATAATCAAAGCCGCCTTGTATAGCAGGCTGATAATTTGTTTGGGTGATACCACGAAAGCGGTAGTCATTAGTGACTGTCACGTTTGCTGTAATTGGGCTAACTTCAGGAGCCTCTGGGGCAGCAGCTGGAGCAGTTTGTGCAAATGCTGCAGTTGCAAATAAACCAGAGGCTGCTAGAGCGATGGCTGTCTTTTGAATTGTTTTCATTTAAAACTCCTAAGTGATCATGAAAAAGGGAAAAATGCTTATTGCATGGAGTGATCATGAAGCTCGTGGCATTCGTGCATTTCTGACAATTCCCCTAAATAAAGCTAATGCACTTTTTTGGTGCTTAATATTGCACCCTATAGGTGAATTTGGGGCATTTATCCGGTTTTAAGCTCTTTTTAGGCATTTTTAGCCATACAACTTAAAATAGGGATGTGTATCTTTTCTGCAACTCTCAATAGAACTGCGAACTCCTATCATGCAAAAACCAGGCGAAATCCTCGAGCAAATCCAGCGTATCGCAAGCGATATGCAAAACAAAGTGGGGGATGCGATCCGTAATTCGCCTGCTCAAGAGATTGAAAAGAATGTTCGCGCCATGATGAATCAAGGATTTCAGAAAATGGACTTGGTTACGCGCGAAGAGTTTGAACTGCAAAGCAAAGTGCTTACTAAGACGCGTGAAAAATTAGAGGCGCTTGAGGCTAAGGTAGCTGCACTTGAAAAACAGTAGTTGTTAGTTACCGTTGTAAAGTGAATTTTTTAATTCTGTAGATCTACTCTGGAGAGAAATCACTAAAGAAGTTTTCATACTCTTCTTTAGATAAAAAAGTTTTTGCACTATCTGCACTGGCGCCCGCATGTAACACTGAAATCTGATAGATCCAGCTATCGCCGTTAGGTGCAACTCGATTAATCCAACGCACTCGCATCAGTTGCTGCGATTTTCCATTGGTTTTCAAATCAATAAAATAATCTTTGGTCGGTAAACGTTGCTTGTCCGCTGTTTTATAAAACGCATCCTCAATAGCGACATCGCCACCAGATGCTTTTGCCCTATCAATTAAATTAGCTTGTAACTGCGCAATCAGCTTGTTTAATGACGAGGCCTGATTGACTGGCAATTGAATCGTACTCACTGAGTAAATATCATCTTCAATCTTTACCGCCTCAAGCACTTGTAAAAGTTCTTGATCAAGGTAGGGAATGCGGCGCTCCAACTTATCTGGCTTACCAGGAAATAAAGCGGTATATCTTTCTTGGGGCGAATGGACTGTACGCCAATCTAATTTGGGACTACATCCTGCCAGAAAGAATAAGGCCACTATTAAAATAGCGGCCTTTGAAATCCCTCTAAACAACCCCTGCTCCATGTGCTTGTTGATCTGCGTGATAGCTTGAACGCACCATGGCTCCCACAGCTGCATGGGAGAAGCCCATTTCATAAGCTTTTTCCTCAAACATCTTAAAGACGTCCGGATGAACATAGCGAGTAACAGGCAAATGATGGCCAGATGGGGCCAGATACTGACCGATGGTGAGCATATCGATATTGTGCTCACGCATATCACGCATGACTTCTAAGATCTCATCATCTGTTTCACCAAGACCAACCATCAAACCACTTTTAGTGGGAATATGAGGAAAGCGCTCTTTAAAGTCTTTTAACAACTTTAAAGAATGTAAGTAATCTGCTCCAGGCCTAGCTTGTTTATACAAACGTGGAACGGTTTCTAAATTGTGATTCATGACATCAGGCAAACCACTTGGTGCATGCTCAGCAAAAATATCTAATGCCTTATCAAGACGGCCACGAAAATCTGGAACCAACACTTCAATACGAGTGTTAGGCGAAAGAGCACGCGATTGAGAGATGCAATCAACATAATGCATCGCACCACCATCACGCAGATCATCGCGATCCACGCTGGTAATCACCACATAGTTGAGCTTGAGTGCGGCAATAGTACGAGCTAAATTGACAGGCTCTTTGATATCGAGTGGGTCTGGTCTACCGTGACCCACATCACAGAATGGGCAACGGCGTGTGCACTTATCACCCATGATCATGAAGGTCGCAGTGCCTTTACCAAAACATTCACCAATATTAGGGCAGCTCGCTTCTTCGCAAACTGTTACCAATTCGTTCTCGCGCAAAATCTTTTTGATTTCAGCAAAGCGAGAATTATTAGAGGCCGCTTTTACGCGAATCCAATCTGGCTTTTTTAATACCTCTGATAGAGGAATAATTTTGATCGGAATACGGGCGGTCTTCTCACTCGATTTCTGTTTACGAGATGCGTCGTAATTGAGGTCTTGTCGCGCCTCAATTGATGGGGTGGTGTCGGTCTTATTGGTTGTCATGATGGCATCAGTTGCTTTTGTAAATGCTGCAAAAGCCTTTGGCTAATAGTGTCTATATTGTCCTTGATCCCAAGGGTTTGCATATTGACTGTCTTTAAACCCTCATAACCACAAGGGTGGATGCGCCTAAATGCCTCTAGATCAGTAGCCACATTCAGGGCTAGGCCATGATAGGAGCAGCTTTTAGAGACCTTTAGACCTAATGCAGCAATCTTGGCGCCAACCCACTCAGGGGGTACTCCCACCCGCTCAGAGACATAAATTCCAGGGGCGCCGGGATGTCTTTCAGCATGAATACCAAAGTCTGCCAAGGTATCAATGAGGGCCTGCTCAATTCGGGAGACTAATTCTTTTACAAAAATTCCCAAACGCTTGAGATCAAGCAAAAGGTAAACAACAATTTGACCTGGTCCGTGATACGTAATCTCCCCACCTCGATCCACTTGCACAAGCGGGATGTCCTTGCTCGGCGAATGTAAGTTAGCAGCATCGCCAGCGAGACCCAGAGTAAACACTGGATAGTGCTCTAAAACCCAAATCTCATCGGGTGTTTCGCTAGTTCGCTCTTTAGTAAACACTTGCATTGCCTCATAAGTGGCTACGTAATCTGCCAAACTAAGTTGTTTTACTAAAGCTGACATGAATTGAATTACAGAACTACGCTAACCAGAGGATGGGTAGACAGTGTTCTATACAACTCGTCTAACTGTTCACGACTAGTAGCGGTAATCGGCAAAGTAATCCCAAGATAATTTCCATCCTTAGACGGGCGCTGCTCAACTTGACTCTCGTCAAACGTTGGATCAAATTGTTTAGCGATGTGCACTATCGCAGGAAGATATTCTGGATTTGATTTACCCATGACCTTGATAGGAAACAGTGATGGGTACTCGATTAATGATTTTTTTTCGGCCATATGATCTCTCTGGTTCAAATTATTTACGGTGATCCGGCATACCTAACCAGGCGCCGGTAATAATATTGCGAATGCAATGTAAGCGACGATGGAAAAAATGGTCGGCGCCAGGAACTACTTGCACAGTGAGTTCTTGTGGACGCGCCCAATCCAGTACATCAATCAAAGGAATGGTTTCATCTAATTCGCCGTGTATCAAAATGGTATCAGCGGGGACTTGGGCTAAGGTCCATTTACCAGCTGCGCTACCCACCATTACTAGGCGCTCAGCTGGGCGCCCCAGATCAATCAGTCTTTGCACTAAATGGCTGCCAACAAAACTTCCAAAAGAGAAACCTGAAATTACTAAAGGCAAAGTGTTGGCATTCGCAACCCAGGATTGGTTGGCAGTTACCTCAGATGCTCCCCAGCTAGATGGTGTTTGCATCCAATCTGTTACATGAAGCAAATCTTCTAGCTCGCCAACGCCATCATCATGAACGCCTTCGGTCCCGCCTACACCACGAAAGTTTGGACGCACACTAACGTAACCCAGCTGATTAAAAGCACGCGCCATAGTCTGAGCAACTTTATTGTCCATAGTTCCACCCATCAATGGATGTGGGTGTGCGACAAGAGCTAAACCACGCACTGCAAATGTGGGATCATTTTTTAATTCATCTGGAAGATCTATGGACATCTCCATTGATCCAACAATACCTTCAATATGAATTACTTTTGTACGGCTATTCATAAAAAACTTTCAACAATTTGAAATCACTTAACTAATTGCAAGCGCTCTACTGGGCGCCCTTGAACTAAATGGGATTGGATAATTTCTTCAATATCTTCTACATCAACAAAGGTATACCAAATGCCCTCTGGATAGATGACCATCACAGGTCCATCTGCGCATCGGTCTAAGCAACCGGCTTTATTCACGCGAATCTTTCCTGGGCCCGCAAGACCAAGCTCTTTGACTCTCTTTTTGGCGTAATCAAATAAGGCAAAGGCATTGTGCTGATCACAGCATTCTTCGCCATTACTACGCTGATTTAAACAAAAGAATAGGTGATGTGAAAAAGTCATAAAAAAATTATATTCATCAATGTTTCGGTTTAAAGTCCATAGCGCCTCGAATCATCCAAATGAGGGCCAGAGGTAACCATACTACCGAAACCCATTGCATCAGCTCATTAAAGTGTAATAAGCGCCCCTGATACCAATGCCTCAAAGTCAGAATGAAATAGGGGTTATCAGGCAACACATTGACTGCAATTGTGGTGCCAAGCAAGCAAATCAAGGCAATCCAAAATTTAGCCCCCACATCAAGCCGTAAAGCCCATTTCAATAAGACGCCTCCTATTACCATTCCCCAGAGAGCACCAGCCGTGAGCCAGATCAAACTAAACTCCGCGCCAAACTGAAGCGCTGTAAATAAAATCTTAATGACTACTGTGAGGCCAAGCAGCCCATTAAGAATTCGCCACTGTGGGGCCTTAGCACGCAACCCCAGCGATAGTAATAAAGCAATGCCTAGCCAGCACAGTGATGTGATGACCGCCTCTTGAATGACGTGATTAATTACTAAAGTACCCCAATCCACGGATCCAAAGATAGCGTGACCCCATACACCAGTACCCAGCCATGAGCTTTGGGGATAAATCTGTGACCATGGAAATAACAGGAATAAGGCGCATGCTGACCAATTGAGCCCAAACCATTGATCAAAGCGACGACGAATGGCGCTTCCTGATAGCCACTGTGGCCCAAGGGGGATGGCCAATAAGCCACCTAATAAGCCACCTAATATATTGGCCCACCAATCCATTTGACTGGGGATGCGTGTGGGCAACCAGGATTGCAAAGTCTCTACGCCCAGCGCTAGAACCGCGCTCAGACTCAAGGCAATTCCAAGTGCCACAAAGTTACGCCACCTCGGATAAGCAGCAAACATCACCAAAAATCCAAATGGAATATAAGCCAGAATATTGGCTGATACATCAAACAAAGTAATAAAACGTGGCAAAGGGGCATCTAGCCAAGCCCATGCAGCTATGCCGTTCTGAAAGTCAAAATCGAAGGGGTTAAGGCTGACGTAGAGGATTAAAAGTGCGTAACTTAAGCTCATAGCCCTAGCCAATGGCATAGCCTGCAGAGGCCATGCCAACTTTCGGGGACGCTGATCTTTTTGATCCATCCCACAATTCTAGGTCAGACCTTTCTACAATGGCGGAATGACTGCAAATTGCATCCTTGAGCGAGTTACCGAGACCAAATCAACCAACGATGATCTTTTGGCGCGCTGGCGAGCTGGCGAGCTTATCGACCCAGTTGCTCGCATTGCCCATAAGCAAACCGCTGGCAAAGGAAGAGCAGGTCGATCATGGTTGGCTAATCCAGAGGACTCCCTCTGCTTTTCTCTCGCGTTTCCATTTAAAAGAACTCCTGCCGAACTGAGCGGCCTGAGCTTGTTAGTTGGCCTATCAGTTATTGACGGCATTGCGCAGGCCTGCGACCTGAGTGAGTCAGAACTTCAAGCAGCTGGTCTGCATTTGAAATGGCCTAATGACTTATTGATCAATAACAGCAAATTGGGCGGCATCCTCATTGAAGGTGGACAAGCAAAAGCGGGTGATCCAACCTGGATGATTATTGGGATCGGCATTAACTTACGCAATGCAGAAGCAATTGCAGCAAATCTAGATAATGGATTGCAAGTAAGTGCGCTCTCTCAGCTCACTCAATCCCCTCCCGATATTGAATACCTTTGGCTCAAATTGATTGCCTCTCTTGAATTTAATCTTACAGAATTTGATCTCCGTGGATTTAAGCCCTGTAGAGAACGGTGGATGAGGTGGGATACCTACCAAGATCAGCCTGTGTGTATTTCGGGGGCTGGCAGAGATCCTATTTACGGCATTGCAAAAGGTATAGATGAATCTGGAGCATTACTTTTGCTACAAAATAACAAAATAATCACCATTCATGCCGGTGATGTTTCATTACGGATTCAATCATGAGCCTCTATTTATTTTTTGATGTTGGTAATACACGCCTCAAATGGGCTGCTGTGGAATCCACTCAAAATCCAAGCGCGCAACAAAAAAAATTATGGGCTTATTCAGGATCCATTAGTAGCAAGTCATTGCAGTCTGCAGAACATCGAGCTGAGTTGGCTGACTACATCTCCAAAACATTACCAAAGCCTGCAGTCATTGGATTTAGCTGTGTAGCCGGGGAAGAGGCGCTTGCCAATCTCAAATCACTATTTCCACAATGGAGTGATCTTGAATGGCAACAATTAAAGGGTGATAGCACTTACACAGGGATGCGCAGTCTTTATCAAGATTCCAGTAAGTTAGGCGCTGATCGCTGGGCTGCCCTGATTGGTGCCCGCGCACTCTCAAACAAAAACACCTTAATTGTGAATGCTGGTACAGCTACAACCATCGATGTACTGGGGTCTAACGGCGTACATTACGGCGGCTGGATCTTACCTGGACTTGCATTAATGCAGGTCAGCTTGGCAAACAATACTGCGCAACTAGATTTAGCGACACGCTCAGAGCACCATGGTTTTGGCACATGCACTAATGACGCCATTATTGGGGGTTGTGACGCAGCACAAATTGGTGCAATTCTGCATGCCATGCAACAGGCAAAAGAAATAAATATCCCGATTGAAAAAATTTGGATTGATGGCGGGAATGCCAAGCTATTAGCAAAAGAAATTACACAAACGAATTTACCAGCTCAGCAAATGGTTGAAGTAACAGAGGGACTGGTACTGCGCGGTATCTGGGCGTGGTTGCTGCAAAACCCTTAAGAGCGAATCTTGCCTAACAAAGTTGTTGTTGATCTCTCATACAAAAACGGAATCGCCACTGCTTTGCCACCCCAGCTTTTCACTAAATGTGTTTCGGCTAAGGTATCAATTTCGTAATCCCCTCCCTTGACATAAATATCAGGGCGAATTTTTTCAATGAGGTTCACTGGGGTTTGCTCGGTAAACAACACTGCCATGTCTACACTTTCCAGTGCAGCTAATAAAGCCTGACGATCAGCCTCAGAGTTAATTGGCCTGTCATCACCCTTCCCCAACATCTTGACTGAGGCATCTGAGTTAACACCCACTACCAAACTAGCGCCCAAGGCACGTGCCTGAGCTAAATAACTAGCATGGCCTCGGTGCAAGATATCAAAAACTCCATTGGTAAATACCAATGGCCTAGGAAGGCTTGCTAAACGATCAGCAAGCTGCTCCGGTGAACAAACTTTAGCTTCGAAAGAGGGTGGGCGAATATCAGTCATGCCTCAATATTAATGGCAATCCTGCAAGGTCAGCGATATTAGCCAGAATGACTTAGACTTGGCCTCTACTAGTGAATTAAAAGGGCGCAATATGCACCGCTATCTCATAAATTGCCTATTTGGCTTATTTGCATTCTTTTCTGGATTTCAGCTTGCCAACGCGGCACCTAGCTGCAGTCCCCTGCTATCACATACATTTCCGCGTCTTCAGGATGAAGCGCCACAAAATCTTTGCCAATATCAAGGCAAAGTTATTCTGGTCGTTAACACTGCGAGTTTCTGCGGCTTTACGAGTCAATACGAAGGTCTTGAGAAGCTCTATGCTAAATACAAAGATCAGGGATTTGTAGTGCTGGGCTTTCCATCCAATGACTTTGGGCAACAAGAACCCGGCAGCAATAAAGAGATTGCAGATTTCTGTAAAAATACGTATGACGTGAAATTTCCGATGTTTGCAAAAAGTACAGTTTCAGGCAACAACCCGAATCCTTTATTTAAGATGTTGATTGCCAAAACCGGCACAACTCCGAAATGGAATTTTTATAAATATTTAATTGACCGCAATGGCAATGTGATTGACTCCTTTGGAAGCATGACTAAACCAAGCAGCAGCAGCATTACAAGTCAAATTGAAAAGCTTTTAGGAGAGAAGGCTCAGTGAGTAAAAAACGAATTGCCATTATTGGCGCAGGTATTTCCGGATTAGGCTGCGCCTACGCCTTAAGACAGCATCCTGAATTTGAAATTACCTTATACGAAGCTGGCAATCATATTGGTGGTCATAGCAATACAGTCGACTTCTCTTGCAACATTGATGGCAAAGAAATCACCCACGGCGTAGACACTGGCTTCCTAGTCTTTAATCGCAAGACTTATCCAAGACTTGTGCGACTATTTGAAGAAATTAAAGCGCCTGTAGCGCCTTCGGAAATGTCTTTTTCCGTCTCAATTGACGCCTCCGGAAAATCTGGATCAAACAAAAAAATTGAGTGGGCGGGCAATGACATTAATTCCTTTTTTGGTCAACGATCCAATCTCCTTTCTCCATCCTTTTGGAGAATGGCCTACGATATCTTGCGCTTTAATCGCCTAGCAACTGAATTAGCACATCAGCAAATTGAAGCTGGTCATTTATACAAAGAACCTGATGAAAAAATTGCGGATTTTTTAACACGCCATCGCTTCAGTCAAAGTTTTAAAGAAAATTATTTTCTCCCAATGATTGGGGCTATTTGGTCATGCTCAGTTGAGCAAATGCTTGAGTTTCCGATTCAGACTATGGTGCGCTTCTGCCATAACCACGGTCTTCTACAGATTCAAAATCGCCCCCAATGGTTAACCATCCAAGGCGGATCACGCGAGTATGTCAAACGGATCGTGGCGGCGCTTGAAAAATATCAGGTGACTATTAAACGCGAATGCGTCCTGCGCGTGAATGCCAATCACAGCGGCGAACATGCTGAAGTAATCAGTCAGAATGGTTCAGCTTATTTTGATGAGGTCATCATGGCTTGTCACAGCGACCAAACCTTGGATTTGGTCCATGGTATTGATCAACAAGCACGAAATATTCTTGCAGCAGTTCCTTACCAAAAGAATCGGGCAATATTACATACTGATATCCGTTTCCTTCCAGAAGCAAAACGCTGCTGGGCCGCATGGAACTACACCGCCAAATCTGGCGACAAGCCAAACGCCAAACAACATGTCAGCGTTAATTATTTAATTAATCGCCTGCAGCCATTGCCGGACCAACTTCAAGATACACAAATTATTGTTAGCCTAAACCCCTCCGAGGAGCCTGATCCAAAACTGGTGCATCAAGAGATCCATTATTCACATCCAGTATTTGATATGAGCGCAATACAAGCCCAGAAAGAGTTACCCTTAATTCAAGGGACTTCATCTATTTGGTATTGCGGTGCATGGACTGGCTTTGGATTCCATGAGGATGGCTTGCGCTCCGGCGAATTAGTAGCTGAGGCTTTAATTGAAAGCATTCGCCAACCCATCAAAACCAAACAAGATGTGTAGTTAATGTCAGATGCAAAGATTAACTTTGGAGTAGTAAAGCACCAGCGCTTACGTCCGGCCAAGAATGCTTTTGGCTATGGCGTATTTACTGTTTCTATTCCCATGCGCGCTCGTAGCGTTAATCCTGACTTACTTCATCATCACGGCTTAAGTGATAACCGTTGGGGTCTGTGTGCTTTTTTTGATAAGGATCACGGTCTAGGAGAGCCAAATAGTCTTGCCTGGATAGAAAGGATTCTTGCAGAGAATCACATACACAATATTGACGGAGAGATTTGGCTGCAGACTTTTCCAAGAGTCCTAGGTTATGTTTTTAATCCAGTCAGCTTTTGGATCTGCACCCGTGCCAACGGCAAAGTACAGGCAGTGTTAGCTGAGGTCAACAATACTTTTGGTGAGCGTCATTGTTATTTGCTATACAAAGATTCTGGTGAGGCCCTACGCTCCGGAGAAACACTCACCAGCAAGAAGGTATTTCATGTTTCACCGTTTTGCGAAGTTCGGGGTGATTACCACTTCCGCTTTCTCTTCCCTCAAGATAGTAGTAGTGGCAAAAATAGTGTCTGCCGCATTGAGCTACATGAGGACGGCGAGCCTCTGATCAACACCAGCATCAGCGGTACTAGCCGCCCACTCAGCAAAGCCAATATCATTCTGGCCCTCATGCGCTATCCTTTAATGAGTTTAGGAGTGATTTTCCGTATTCACTGGCAAGCATTGAAATTGTGGCTAAAAGGTGTACCCTTTCACTCAAAACCCAAACCACCAGAACTTGAAGTCAGCAGATGAATCGTCCCGGACAATCCCTTCTCTCTAGATTAAATTTTTCTCGTCCACAAGGTCGAGCTAGTGCTTCGCCGCAATATCAAATCAGCACCAAGACACTTCTGACCCTACTCACCCAACTGAGTAGCGGGCATTTGAAGCTGATTTTGCCAAATGGTGAAATGCGTGAATTTGGTAATCACAGCGATACCTTGCATGCTGAAATCCACATTTTGGAGTGGTCAGTATTTAAAGAGATCATGTCGCATGGTGATATTGGTTTTGCTGAGAGCTACATCCAAGGCAAATGGAATACGCCTGATCTCAAAGCACTGCTTGAGCTTGCCATCCGTAATCGCACTATTTTAGAAAAAGCCATCTATGGCAATTGGTATGGCTCTATTTTTTATCGCCTGAAACATTGGCTTAGAGACAACAGCAAAGCGGGTAGTCGCAAGAATATCCATGCACATTACGATCTTGGTAACGCCTTCTATACGCTTTGGCTTGACCCCACGATGAGTTATTCCAGCGCCTGGTTCTCAGAAGGCGATAAGCAAGCTTTAGCTGATGCACAGCGTGCAAAGATTGGGCGCATTCTCGACTCTCTGCAAACAAAGTCTGGAGATCATGTTTTAGAAATTGGCTGCGGTTGGGGCGGAGTGATGGAAGAGTCTCTGCGTAGCAATCGAGCTATTACTGGCCTGACTTTATCTACGGAACAAAAAGCGTTCGCAGAAAAGCGTTTGACTGCCGTACAAACCCAAATATCTAACCCTCCAGCGTTTGAAGTTCGCCTTCAGGACTATCGTGATTGCCAAGAAAAATTTGATGGGATCGCTTCAGTCGAAATGTTTGAAGCAGTCGGTGAGAAGCACTGGCCAGAGTATTTTGAAACTGTTGCTCATTGCCTCAAGGCTGGCGGTAAAGCCTGCATTCAAACTATTGTGATCGCAGAAGATCTCTTTGATCGCTACCGTCGCAATACCGACTTTATTCAGCAATATGTCTTTCCTGGCGGTATGTTACCCTCGCGAGCGAGCTTTAAAGCGAGTGCAGCTAAGGCCGGACTAAAAGTCGAACAAGAATTTGCCTTTGGCGTCGATTACTCAAAAACACTTTGCATTTGGCGTGATAACTTTAATCAAAAACTAAATGAGGTACGTCAGCTAGGCTTTGATGAAGCATTCATTCGCCTTTGGAACTTCTACCTCATGTATTGCGCTGCTGGCTTCACGGAGCGTAATATTGATGTGGTGCAATTCACATTAAGTCATCAACCCCCACAAGCATCTTCCGATGCGCTAAGCTCATGAAACAACAAGGTATTGATCAGTTCCCTGGAAAAAGGGTCTGGGTCATTGGAGCCTCTAGCGGAATTGGCGAAGCTTGCGCAAAAGCATTGCTATCCCAAGGCGCCAAAGTTGCCCTTTCCAGTCGAAGAGTCGAGCGTTTAAACGAAATCGCCCTGATGGGACAGATTGATCAAACGCTCGTTATTCCGCTAGATGTCACAGATGACGTACAACTTCAGGATGGCTACAAAACCATCTTGAATGCTTGGGGTGGAATTGATCTTCTACTGTTTGTATCGGGGATGTATGTCCCGCTACGCGCAGACAACTTTGATATCAAAATTGCTGAAAAAACCATCGATGCAAATTTGCTGGGACCCATGAGAGCGGTTGCGTTAACGCTTCCTGAGATGCTGAAGGCTCGCTCAGGACATATTGCCATTGTTGGCAGCGTTGCAGGGTATAGCGGCTTACCAAAAGCATTAGCATATGGCCCAAGCAAAGCTGCCATCATCAATTTTTGTGAGAATTTATATTACGACTTACTGCCAACTGGAGTCAGCGTACATATGATCTCCCCTGGGTTTGTTGCTACAGAGGCTACTGCTCAAAATGATTTTGAAATGCCGGCACTGATTACTGCTGATGTAGCAGCCCAAGAGATTTTGAGCGGCATTCAAAAAGGGGAATTTGATATTCACTTCCCAAAACGATTCTCAAGATTCTTAAAATTTCTCAGAATCTTGCCGTACCCAATCTACTTTTGGATCGTGCGCCGCTTCGTCAAAATTTAAGCAGTCCCTTTTTTAGGATTACTGCTTGTACTTATCTTTGCGGATTTTTTCTACTAAATAATCCATTACAACGATCGCCTTAGCTTTAGATCCAGCAATAGAAGGAGATGTAACGTACTTGCCTTGCATGACGATGGTAGGCACTCCATCAATACGATAGGCTTCAGCCATCTGCTTAGCAGCGCGTGCTTTAGAAATCACTGCAAAGGATCGATAAGTAGCTAAGAAGGTATTGCGATCAATGCCTTGAGATGCAACCCAATCAGCGATTTCATTTTCAGTTAATAGACGCTTATTTTCCTTATGCATCGCATACATCACTTTTTCATTAAAAGCATCGCCTTTGCCCATTGCCTCTAAGGCATAGAACAGTTGGCTGTGCGGCATAAAGTCGTCACGGAAGGCCACAGGAACTCTACGAAATACAACATCTTTAGGCTGACGCTTTACCCAGCTACTCAGCTCAGGCTCAAAGTCATAGCAATGCGGGCAACCATACCAAAAGAATTCAATAACCTCTACTTTCCCCTTAGTTTCCACAGGTTGTGAAACGGGCAATATGCGGTAATCAAAACCTTCTTCAACTTTTTGGCCTTGCGCATTAGCAAAACTACTTAAAGAAAGGAGTGCTAATACGACAATGAATCTTTTGCTAAATGAAATCATGATTTACTGGATTTAATCAAAGTTGGTTTAATGCCCATGCCACTCAATTTATCTCGTACTGAGTTGCTCTCTTCAACACTGTTATATGGCCCAACGCGCACACGCCAAAGAGTATTTCCATCGCTGGTGACTTCACTTAACTGAGCCTGAATTCCTTGAATAGCCAAATTCGCTTTTTGTGCATCTGCATCGGCACGCTTCACAAAAGCGCCGACTTGCAAGAAATATATTGAGTCTGATTTTGCTGAAGCTGCATCTGCTGGCTTCTCTGCAGATTTCTTACCATTGACTAAATCACCAATCGGATCTGCTGAAGCAGGAGCGGGTGATTTACCTTGGAGTGGCTTATTTAAGTCGACCGGTTCGGACGGAGCAGCTGCCTCACCTTCAGCGGGCGCTGGCGAAGGCTTCATCATTAACGGCAGATTGGGGGCGCGCATGCCAGGTCTTTCTTGAGGCGTATTTTTTGAAAGATAAAAGGCGATGACAAAAGCTATTCCAAGACCGGCGCCCAGACCCAAAATGAAGCCGAGGATTGTGCCACCGTATTGGCCATTTTGGCTATCGACGCGGCTCAGAGACTGAATAGGGCTAATTTGTTGATTCGGTGTTTTCATCATTTCCTCATCTTACCTCTTCACTTCACGCCTCGCCATTACATCTTTGCTGGCGCGGATACTCCGAGTACTTTTAGGCCATTTTGCAAGACCTGGCGAGTTGCTGAAAGCAAGGCAAGGCGGGCTAGCTTCAAATTCTGATCATCCACCAATACCCGATCAGCGTTATAGAAGGTATGGAAGTCACCCGCTAAATCTCGCAGATAAAAAGCCAATGCATGAGGAGCCAATTCTTCTGCAGCCGCAGTAAGCACTTCTGGATATTCTGCTAAACGACGCAGTAAATGATCAGATGCTTTACTTTGCAATAGTGATAAATCGGCCTTGTTTAAATCCGACGTTTGTCCACCCCATTGCTGCAAGATTGAACTAATACGAGCATGCGCATACTGAACATAGAAAACTGGGTTCTCATCATTTTGTTGCAATGCTAAATCAATATCAAATACGAACTCAGTATCTGCCTTACGCGAGATCAAGAAAAAGCGCACAGCATCACGACCGCGTTGTAACGCAAGCTCTCTTTCGTCCGATGTCATCTCTGGAGTAATGCCTCCAGACCATTCAACTAAATCACGTACAGTGACATAAGAACCAGCACGCTTAGAAATCTTAACTTCTTCACCATTGCGCATGACGGTAACCATCTTGTGCAAAACATATTCTGGATATGTTTTGGGGATATCCCAACCACGTTTCTGCGCTACGCCCTGTAAGCCTGAGCGCACACGGGCAATCGTGCCATGGTGGTCGCTACCTTGAACATTAATGACTTTCTCAAAGCCACGATTCCATTTACTGGTGTGATACGCAACATCAGGCACAAAGTAGGTGAAAGTGCCATCTGACTTGCGCATGACACGATCCTTATCGTCGCCATCATCTGTACTCTTTAACCAAAGAGCGCCTTCGGATTCATAGGTCTTACCGATGCTTTGTAAATCACCAACGATTTGTGCAACACTGCCGTCGGTGTACAGAGAAGACTCTAGGTAATAGCAATCAAATTTCACGCCAAAAGTTTTTAGATCAATGTCTTGTTCATTACGCAAATACGCAACAGCAAATTGACGAATCGATTCAATATCTTCTTTAAATTCTGGGGAGGCTTTAAATGCTGCGGCAATCTCCGCAATGTATTCGCCGTTGTAAGCTTGTTCAGGCCAATTGGTATCGCCCGGCTTTAAACCCTGTAAGCGCGCTTGAACTGATAAAGCTAAGTTCGCAATTTGGACACCAGCGTCGTTGTAATAAAACTCGCGGTGTACTTTAATTCCTTGGGTTGCCAATAAGTTGGCCAAGGCATCGCCAAGGGCTGCTTGCCTACCATGGCCAACATGTAGTGGACCGGTTGGATTGGCAGAAACAAACTCAATCATGGCGCTTTGGACAGATCCAGCACTTGGGACAGATTCACCAAAATGAGGCCCAGCGGAAAGTATCTCTTCCACTACTGCAGTTTTGGCAGCATTACTAAGGCGGAAATTAATAAAACCAGGCCCAGCGATTTCACAAGATGCAATTAGCTGCCCAAAGCCAGCCTGTTGCTGTAAGCGCTCCACCAAAGCCTGTGCAAGCTCGCGTGGATTTAGCTTCCAAGCCTTGGAAAGCTGGAGGGCAATATTGCAAGCAACATCCCCATGGTCAACAGCCTTAGGGCGCTCCAGACGGGGGGCAGGCGCCTCCCCTAGGCCGCGTTCCTGAGCCAAGCCTGCTAGAGCAGCGCTCAGCATTTCAATTAAACGATTTTTATTGGTCGACAACATAGATAAGTGAGTTTATCAGGTGGTAAGCTATTGAAATGATCTATCAATTTCGCTCAAAAGCTGGTCCAGATGTCATCATGCTGGCGGACCTGACTAAACGAATTTTTGATATTTTGGGGCGCCCTCTGGAGCCTCGCGGCATACTGACGGTAGAGCAACTACCAGACCTGATCACTGCACTAGAAACTGCCATACTCAAAGATCTTGAGGAGCGAGCCAAAGCAAATGACGAGACCGAGAAGGGCGCTGAAAAGCCTAAATTGGCAGATCGTCTCGGACAACGTGCTTACCCATTTCTAGAACTCATGAAGCAGGCTAAAGCCAAAGACGAACCAGTTATGTGGGGCGTTTAGTCTAGCAAGCTCGCCAATTGGCGACGGGTGTCCTCTACGCTCTGTCCACGACGCTTTGCCAAGTCTTCAACTTGATCATCCGATAACTTGCCCACGTTGAAATAACGTGCATCTGGATGAGCCAAATAGAAACCACTCACACTTGAAGCTGGATTCATAGCCATAGACTCAGTCAGCGTCATACCAATATCTTCTGAGCCAATGACGCGCAATAAATCTTCTTTGACCTCATGTGCGGGGCAAGCTGGGTAACCAGGTGCTGGACGAATACCGCGATATTCCTCGTTGATCATCTGATCATTAGTCAGAATCTCATCGCTTGCATAGCCCCACAAATCAGTACGCACACGATGATGCATTAATTCTGCAAATGCTTCGGCTAACCGATCAGCTAAGGCTTTCAACATAATGGCACTGTAGTCATCATGCTTAGCTTGAAACTCGGCAACCTTCTTTTCAACACCGTGGCCTGTGGTCACTGCAAAGCAACCAAGGTAGTCAGCAACGCCAGAATCTTTTGGCGCAACGTAATCAGCTAAGCAACGATTCGGCCTACGCACCCCATCTACAACCGGACGCTCAGACTGTTGACGCAAATTGTGCCAAACAAATAATGGGTGTTCGCGCGCTTCATCGCTATACAAAACAATATCGTCCCCGACTGTATTAGCAGGATAGAAAGCAACCACCGCATCAGCTTGTAGCCATTGGCCTTTAATCAGCTTGTCGAGCAGCACCTTGGCATCTTCAAATACTTTGCGCGCCTCAACACCAACTACTTCATCATCTAGGATTGCAGGAAACTTGCCAGCCAAATCCCAAGTCTGAAAGAATGGTGTCCAGTCAATGTATTTAGCAATATCACTCAAGGCAAAGTTTTTAAATACACGGCGTCCGATAAATTTTGGCTTCTCCGGAACATAAGAAGACCAATCAATCATCTCGCGATTTTTGCGTGCAGCAGTCAATGAAATCGTTGGGGCAGCTTTCTTGTTCGCATGTTGCTCACGAATACGCACATAGTCATCACGCAGATCTTGAATAAATTTCTTGGCACTTTCATCTGAAAGCAGACTAGAGGCAACAGATACTGAGCGGGAAGCATCAGGAACGTACACTACTGGACCATCGTAGTGAGGGGCAATCTTCACGGCAGTATGAACCCGCGAAGTAGTAGCACCACCAATCATTAAGGGGATTTGACGCTCACGGAACCAATCGTCACGCTGCATTTCTTGTGCGACATAGGTCATTTCTTCGAGAGATGGCGTAATCAAGCCTGATAAACCAACGATATCAGCATTCTCTTCCTTGGCGCGCTTCAAAATCTCTGCACATGGAACCATTACACCCATATTGGCTACTTCAAAATTATTACATTGCAGAACAACCGTCACAATATTCTTGCCGATATCGTGCACGTCACCCTTCACAGTCGCCATCACAATTTTGCCCTTGGCTTTGGCTTCACCACCAGCGGCAATATGTTGACGCTTTTCTTCTTCAATGTATGGAATCAAAATAGCAACCGCTTGTTTCATCACACGGGCACTCTTGACTACTTGAGGTAAGAACATTTTGCCGGCGCCAAACAAATCGCCAACGACATTCATACCATCCATGAGGGGGCCTTCAATGACTTCAATTGGTCTACCGCCAGCACCCATGATCTCTGCACGCAACTCTTCAGTATCTTCTTCGATAAATGTCGTAATACCATGTACTAAAGCATGAGTTAAGCGCTCACGAACGAGGGCCTCGCGCCATACCAAATTCTCAACCTGTTTCGCACCACCACCTTTAAATTGATCTGCAATATCTAACAGACGTTCAGTTGGTGTTTTGCCATCCTTCTCTTTAAAGCGATTGAGGACAACATCCTCAACACGCTCACGCAACTCGGGGTCTAGATCGGCATATACGCCCAATTGGCCTGCGTTCACAATGCCCATATCCATACCAGCTTGAATAGCGTGATACAAGAATACTGTGTGAATAGCTTCACGCACGCGATCATTGCCGCGGAATGAGAAGCTCACATTGGAAACACCACCGCTTACCTTGGCGCCCGGGAGGTTTTCTTTAATCCAACGTGTAGCATTAATAAAGTCGACCGCATAGTTATCGTGCTCTTCAATGCCCGTAGCAATTGCAAAAATATTCGGGTCAAAAATAATGTCTTCAGCAGGGAAGCCAATTTCATTTACCAAAATTTCATAGCAACGCTGACAGATTTCAGTCTTACGCTGAAAGGTATCTGCTTGTCCTACTTCATCAAAGGCCATGACCACAGAGGCAGCGCCATAGCGACGAATTAAGCGAGCCTGATGCCTGAAAGGCTCTTCGCCCTCCTTTAGGGAGATCGAATTCACAATGGGCTTACCTTGAATGCACTTCAAACCCGCTTCGATGACACTCCACTTAGAGGAGTCGATCATGATAGGAACGCGTGCAATATCAGGTTCGGATGCAATCAAATTCAGGAAGCGCGTCATCGCTGCTTCAGAATCCAACATCGCCTCATCCATATTGATGTCAATGACTTGGGCGCCATTCTCCACTTGCTGACGGGCCACCACCAGCGCTTCATCAAATTGATTATTCAAAATCATTCTGGAAAATGCTTTAGAACCTGTGACGTTTGTACGTTCACCAATATTCACAAAGCCTACATCAGCGGTAACATTAAATGGCTCGAGACCAGAAAGCTTCATTAGTGCCATTGCTTTTTTATCGATCTTGCTCATACTGCGGCCTCTGCATTCTCACGATAGAAAGCACGCGGCTTGCGCTTAGCAACTGCATCTGCAATTGCCCGAATGTGATCAGGTGTAGTGCCACAGCAACCACCAACTAAGTTAACTAAGCCATCTTTGGCAAAACCATCAACCAAGCTAGAGGTAATTTCTGGTGTCTCATCAAAGCCAGTGTCACTCATTGGGTTAGGCAAGCCCGCATTGGGGTAGCAGGAGACTGCTGCGTCACAAATCCTTGCAAGCTCAGCGATATAGGGGCGCATCAGCGCGGCACCTAACGCACAGTTCAAGCCAAAGGTAAGAGGCTTAATGTGGCGCAAGCTATTCCAGAACGCTTCTACTGTTTGACCAGACAAAATTCGCCCAGATGCATCAGTTACTGTTCCAGAAATCATGACTGGTAATCTTTCGCCAGTCTCTTCAAAAAATTCATCAAGCGCAAACAAAGCTGCTTTGGCATTGAGCGTATCAAAAATGGTTTCGACCAAAAATAAATCAACGCCACCTGCAAACAAACCTTCAATCTGTTCACGATACGAAGCACGCAAAGCATCAAAGGTGACATTTCGTGCACCTGGATCATTAACGTCTGGTGAAATACTTGCCGTTTTCGGTGTAGGTCCAATGGCACCTGCTGCAAAACGTGGCTTATCAGGAGTGCTGTATTTTTCACAAGCAGCGCGCGCCAATCTAGCGGAGACCTCGTTCATCTCACGAGCTAAGCCAGCCATTTTGTAATCTTCTTGCGCTACTGAAGTGGCACCAAAAGTATTAGTCTCAATGATGTCTGCGCCCGCATCCAAATATTGCTCATGAATTTTGCTGATGATTTGTGGCTGAGTGAGTACTAGCAACTCGTTGTTACCTTTGATGTCTCCGGGATGCTCAGCAAAACGGGTATTGCCTGGTAAACCGCGATAGTCCGCTTCGGTAAGTTTGTACTGCTGAATCATGGTGCCCATGGCGCCATCCAAAATCAGGATGCGCTGCCTCAGTAGCTCGGGGAGCTTTTGACCTCGGGTGTAGGGCTGGGACAAACCATTAGATTGCATTGTTAAACCGGGATTAATCTCTAGAATCCCTTATTCTATTGGAAAAGCCACTTTTCATTTACCCCGGAGCCCCTTATGTTTGGAACCATTCCAGAATTCAATCAAAGCCTAGAAATGTTTAAAACCATGTGGGGACAAGGCGCAGCAGGTCAAGCAGGACAATTCCCCTTCACAACCGATGCCTCTAAGGCTGCTGGAGGCTTTGGCGCAGCTTTTCCTGGCTTAGATGTAGATGAGCTAGAAAAACGCATCAAAGACCTCAAAAGCGTGGAAAACTGGCTTAATTTGAATCTCAATATCCTTAAATCGACCATTCAAGGGCTAGAAGTCCAGCATGCGACCATGATGGCGCTGAAGTCCTTTGGTGATGCTGTCTCAGCTGCAGGTGCAGCGGCAACAGCCCCTAGCGAAGAGTCCGAGACTAAGACGACTAGCGCTAAACCACGGAAAACCGCAACACGCCGTCGTCGCAAAGCTGGCGACGCAACTTACCTCGACGAAGTAGGTAATTCAGATGAGCAATAGCCTCACCCATCGCAAATGTAAGTTGATGAATATCTAATTCACGCTTAAACAAGACCGGCACAATCTCCCTTGCATGTGCCGGTTTTTTACAGGCGCTTAAGGTGTCTGCCAAGCGCTCTTCATGATGCGCTTTCAGTTGAGCAACACGTGGTCTGATTCCAGTAAATGGCTTGCCATGAGAAGGAAGTACTAAGGCATCTTCGGGTAACGCCAAATACTTTTCAATAGAGTCTAAATACAATCCGAGAGGATCGGCATCCGGATCAGCATCATAGACACTCACATTAGTGGAGATGCGGGGTAGCAACATGTCTCCAGAGATCAGCACTCCCAGCTCTTTGCAAAAAAGAGAAGCATGCTCAGGCGCATGTCCATACCCCATGATGACTTGCCAAGCATGACCGCCAATCGAAATCAATTCTCCATCCAAAATACGTCGGTACTGACGTGGTACTCCAGGAACCATATTGCTATAGTAGTTTGAGCGCGCACGAATTTTTTCTAAATCTTCAGAGCCTGTTAAACCATGTTTTTGAAAATGATCAGCAGAACCTCCACTACCAGCACGCGAACCAACTGCAGCACCACCCTCTTTGCAACTTAACCATTGCGCAGTTAAATAATCTGTCATGGAGATCCACATAGGAACGTTCCACTTTTCACAAAGCCATTGTGATAAACCCACATGATCAGGATGCATATGCGTCACAATGACACGCAAGACTGGCATGCCCTCAAGCTGGGTAGCAAATACTTGCTCCCATGAGGCTCTTGTCTCATCATTGGCAATACCGCAATCGACAATCGTCCAGCCCGCTACACCATCAATTTCATCACGCAGCAACCACAAATTGATGTGGTCTAAAGCAAAGGGTAGGCGCATTCTGATCCAGCGAACACCTGGCGCAACCTCAATACTGCTGCCCACTTCCGGAAGCGCCTCTCCTAAGGGATAATGAACTGCGGCTTCAGTGCTTGCTTGTTTTTGAGTATTCATGGCTTAGTGTTATTTATTTTTACTTTTAGGTTTACTTTGACAACAGTTCCATCGCCTTGCATTAATTGGTGTGACATCAACCCTGAAAATGGTTACTGTCGTGGCTGCTATCGTACCTTGACTGAAATCGCTGACTGGTCAGAATTAACCAATCCCGAGAAACTTGAGGTCTGGTCACAACTTCCTAGTCGCAAACCTCAAGTGCCGCAGTAAAACCAATCTTTATTTATTGACGTCGACAATTAAACGTCCACGTACATTTCCCGCCATTAATTCTTGCGCGTATTTAATGGAATCCTCAAGAGAAATTTCATGAGAGATTGCATCTAACGTTTTTAGATCCACCAGCTTAGCAAGTTGCTCATACGCAGCAATTCGTTTTGCACGTGGCACTGTTACGCTATTAATGCCATACAAAGTAACGCCACGCAAAATAAATGGAGCAACACTCGAAGGAAAATCCATTCCTTGAGCAAGGCCACAAGCCGCTACTGCACCATCGCTCTTGGTTTGTGCACAAGCATTAGCTAAAGTATGACTACCCACACTGTCAACTACCGCAGCCCAACGCTCTTTTGCTAATGGCTTGCCAGGGGAAGATAAAGTGGCACGATCAATGACTTCGCTTGCGCCTAATTTTTTCAAGTAATCAGCCTCAGCCATACGGCCAGTGCTGGCAACCACTGTAAAACCCAACTTACTCAACAAGGTGACTGCAAAGCTACCAACACCCCCTGCTGCACCAGTTACCAACACTTCACCATCGCTAGGCTTGAGTCCATGTTTTTGTAAAGCCATGACACAGAGCATGGCGGTGTAGCCAGCTGTTCCAATAGCCAACGCTTGCTTTGCAGTAAATCCTTGAGGTAATGGAATCAACCAGTCGGCTTTCACACGAGCTTGTTGACCTAGACCGCCCCAATGTCCCTCGCCTACTCCCCAGCCATTGAGAAGCACCATATCGCCTGCTTTGAAGTCAGGGCTAGTACTGTCTAGAACTTCACCAGCAAAATCAATTCCAGGCACCATGGGAAAGCTGCGCACTACTGGGCCTTTACCGGTAATTGCTAGGCCATCCTTATAGTTCAGAGTGGAATACAGCACTTTTACGTGCACATCGCCCTCAGGGAGGCTAGCCTCGTCCACCTGAGCTAATTCTGCGCGATACCCCTGATCATCCTTATTTACCAATATTGCTTTAAACATGTCTCATCCTTTTAGAGCGAGGTATTTCCCCGCAGCAATGACTTAATAGGTTTATCCTAACGAGCATTGCTGATTATGGAGGCTTCCATGAAAAAAATTCTACTATTAACTACGATTTCTGGCTTGCTGCTAGCTGGGTGCTATTCCACCCGCATCAGTATGTCCATGGGCAATATGCGGCTTATAAGCTCTAGCGCTGCCCCACAGGATGTGATGGACTTCGCGACTACAACCTGTAGAAATGATTTCTATGAGGGTGCCAGCTTTCTTTCCAAGGCGGGCAAAGACTATCGCTTTAAATGCGTAAAAGCCGAAGAAAACGAAATCTTGAATCCTATTCCTGGCACAACCATCCCAGCCGCAGCAAAAACTGAATCTAAATAAACAAAACCTAATGACTCCATTTACATCACAAGAGCTGCGCAAAGGTTTCGCGTCATTTGCAACTGGGGTCACTGTCATCACCTGCCTAGATGAAGAAAACAATCCTCATGGCATTACGATCAGCTCCTTCAATACCGTCTCACTAGAGCCACCACTCATTCTTTGGAGCCTCAAAAAGCATTCACGCCTGATGCCCTGGGTAGAGCTTGGCAAAAAACATCTCATTCATGTTCTAGAGCGCTCCCAAGAAAACTTAGCGATGCATTTTGCTACCGTAAAGGTGGATCAATTTAATGGGGTCGATCATCAATTAGCAGCCAGCGGACTTACCCAAATTGATCATTGCGTTGCCTATTACGAATGTGAAACGATCTGCGTACATATTGGCGGCGATCACAACATCATTGTGGCTAAAGTGATTAACTTAAAAAATTACCCTGAACGGGAACCTCTCATTTTTGCGCGCAGCAAATTTATTGGTCTCGATTTATCAGAAGTCAAAGCTAGCTAAAGCTAATTCATCTCGCAAGGAAATACCATGATGCGTTTATGGGGTCGCAAAAGTTCTATTAACGTTCAAAAAGTACTCTGGTGCCTCGCTGAGCTTGGCCTCAAGGAGGACAAAGACTTTGAGCGCATCGATGCTGGACTACAGTTTGGCAAAAACAATACGCCCGAGTTTCTCAAGATGAATCCGAACGGACTTGTTCCTACCCTGGAAGATGGCGATATCGTACTTTGGGAATCCAACACTATCCTACGTTACTTGGCTCGCCAGCATGATCAAGCTGGGCGCTTTACCAGTGATATACAAACCCAATACGAATCCGAGAAGTGGATGGATTGGCAATTAGGAACAATGTGGCCAGCACTACGCATTGCTTTTCTAGGTCTAACCAGAACACCGGAACCAGAGCGCAATTACGACGCCATACTAAAAGGCTATCAAGAGACAAATCGATTACTGGGAATGCTTGATCAAACATTAGCTAAGCAAAGTTACTGCTCAGGCAATCAATTTCAGATCGGCGATATTGTTTTAGCGCTTTGTGTCAGTCGGTGGATTCTGCTAAATAAGACTTTCCCTCAAGAAACAGGGGAACGTGCAAATCTCAAGAACGTTGATGCTTGGCTGAAGCGCTTAGAAGAGGAAACTTGCTTTAACGATATTGCTGAAAAAGAGCTCAATATCGTTAAGTAGCCCCTTTCCTTTACTGCTGCTTAAATTTCTTAGCGTGGTGATCTGCGCCAATAAACAGATACATTGCCGGCACTACAAAGAGTGTGAAGAGCGTACCAATTGAAAGGCCAGTGAAAATCACAATGCCCATCGATTGTCGGCCAGCAGCCCCAGCCCCAGAAGCGATCACCAAAGGCAATACACCTAAAACCATTGCTGCAGTTGTCATCAAAATTGGGCGTAAACGAACGCTACTCGCTTCAACAATGGCATCAAGCTTACTGCGCCCAGCTTCTTGAAGTTCATTAGCAAACTCCACAATCAAAATACCGTGCTTACTAATCAAGCCCATCAGCGTCACCAAGCCAACTTGGGTGTAGACGTTTAAGGTCGTGAATCCTAGATTAATAAAAATCAGGGCGCCAAACAAAGCTAGGGGAACAGACACCAAGATCACAATCGGGTCACGGAAACTTTCGAACTGGGCAGCAAGTACTAAGAACACGATCAAGATCGCAAAGAACATAGTGACTAAGAAGCCGCCAGATTCAGCCATAAATTGGCGTGATGGGCCCGCGTAGTCCATGCTGTAGCCGCTAGGTGCGACCTCTTTCAGGGTCTGGCGCATGAACTCCAATAAATCCGCTTGTGAAATAAATGGGGTACTTACACCGGAGATCGTTGCTGAGTTCAATTGCTGGAAGTGATTAATGGATTGCGGCACTACTCTTTGTTTAATCGTCGCAATGGTACGTGCTTGAACCATTGCGCCACTTGGAGTACGAATGTAGTAATCTAAAATTTGATCTGGGTTCAAACGATCGACTTGTTTGACTTGCGGAATCACGCGATAAGAGCGGCCCGCTACTGAGAAGTAGTTCACATAGCCTCCACCCAAAGCTGCCGAGAGCGCGCTACCCACTTGCTGCTGAGTCATTCCTAATGCAGCCACTTTTTCACGATCAATTTCTAATACATCTTGGGGCTTATCAATCTTGAGATCGGAGTCGACGAAGAAGAAATTACCGCTACGACGTGCTTTATCAAGCACTGCTTGCGATACCTCATTTAATTGCGTATAGGATTCTGTTGTATTGATAACTACCTGTACCGGCAAACCTTGTGCACCCGGTAGCGCAGGGAATTGGAAGGCAGCCACTCGTGCACCAGCAATAGTATTCCACTTTTGCTGCATATCTTCTTGGAACTTCGTCGCATTACGATTACGCTCACCCCAGTCTTTTAACAAAATACCGCCAAAGCTCGAGGTAGGACTTGTAATCTGAAATGCTTGTTCGTATTCCGGTTCTGCAGCAGCGATCGCATAGATTTGATCCGCATAAGTCTGCATTTGATTAACCGTACTATTGGGTGGTCCTGACGCTTGCATCAAAACAATACCCTGATCTTCAGTTGGCGCTAACTCAGCACGGGCAGTTGCATATAAATAAGCAACTCCGCCCAGCAAGATTACGCCCATCACAATAATGACTTGCCACGTACTTAATAATTCACGCAAAGTACTTTGGTAGCTGTGATGCACCTTATCAAAAATACGATCAATCTTTTGGACAAATGGCGAGGCTTCTTGTTCTTCGGTAAAAATACGAGAGCACATCATCGGCGACAGAGTTAAGGCAATCAAGCCAGAAACAGCTACCGCACTAGCCAAAGTAAAGGCGAATTCCGTAAACAGCGCACCCGTTAATCCACCCTGGAAACCAATCGGAATATATACCGCAATGAGCACTACCGTCATTGCCAAAATAGGACCGCCTAGTTCACGTGCAGCGATTAAGGAAGCCTCTAAAGGAGATTTTCCCTCCTTCATATGACGGTCAACGTTTTCAACCACAATGATGGCGTCATCCACCACTAAACCAATCGCCAATACTAAGGCCAGCAGGGTCAGCAAGTTAATCGAATAACCCAAAATCTGCATCAGAAAGAAGGTGCCAATGAGCGATAGGGGCATTGCAATTAATGGAACAGCAACGGCACGAGCACTACCCAAGAAGAGATAGATCACCACAGTCACAATTACCAAAGCCTCCAGCAAAGTGGTAACCACTTCGTCAATTGAGCTAGTAATAAATTTGGTGGAGTCATAAACAATCTTGCCAGTCATACCAATAGGCAATTGCTTCTGAATATCTGGAACCACATCTCGAACACGCTGTGCAACATCTAATAGATTAGCTTGAGGCGCAACCTTAATTGCAATGAAAACGGACTTCTTGCCGCTAAAAGCTACATTGGTGTTGTAGTCCTCAGAACCCAAAGTGACATTAGCTACCTGCTCTAGGTAAACAATGTTCACACTGTCTTTTTTAATAATTAACTTGCGAAACTCTTCAAGGGTATGTAAGTCAGTACCAGCAACTAAATCGACAGAAACCATATCACCCTTGGTGCTGCCAACTGCTGATAGGTAGTTGTTAGCCGACATGGCACTATAGACATCATCCGCACCAACACCCAGACCAGCCATTTTTTCGCGATCTAGCCAGGCACGTAAGGCAAACTTTCTACCGCCAGTGATTTCGGCATTTTGTACGCCCTCAACTGAGTCTAGTTTTGGCTTTACAACGCGCAATAAATAATCGGTAATCGCATTGTTGGGAAGTTCGTCGCTGTAAAAACCCATATACATCGCAGCGGTAGATTGTCCAACTTGCACAGTCAAGATGGGCTGCTGTGCTTGGGTAGGCAATTGATTTTTGACTGCGCTAATTTGCGTCTGTATCTGCGTTAGTGCAGCATTTGAGTCGTAGTTCAACTTCAACGTGGCCACAATAGTGGAGACCCCACTCACACTGGCTGAAGATAGGTAATCAATACCTTGTGCTTGAGCAATAGATGCTTCAAGAGGTTGAGTAATAAAGCCTGCAATCGTTTCAGGATCTGCACCATAGTAGGCCGTAGTGATCGTCACAATCGCATTTTGCGTTTGTGGATATTGGTTTACTGGTAAAGAGCCAATTGCCTTCAAACCAAAAATCAACACGAGAGCGCTCACCACTATGGAGAGCACTGGCCTACGGATGAATATGTCAGTCCAATTCATCTGCTATTTATTCCTGCGGCTTTGGATCTGGTGAGTTAGCTGGCTGCACCTTGTTATTAATAATCAATGGTGTGCCATTCTTAAGCTTCAGCTGACCACTAGTCACAACTGTTGCACCTTCGTCCACACCCTTCAAAATGGCAACCTGATCACCACGAGTCAAACCAGTGGTGACAAATACTTGTTGCGCCTCAAGAGCTGGATTACCTTGCTTATCTTTCTTACCAGTAGGTTTAGCAATAAATACTGTTGAGCCATAGGGGTTGTATGTCACTGCGGTCTGAGGCAAGGTTAAGTATTTCACTTGATCGCCCAGCTTGATATTCACATTAGCAAACATACCCGGCAGAATTTTCTTATCCGGATTAGCAAGCTTGGCTTCTACTTGAATATTACGGGTGTTGGTATCTACCTTCGGGCTAACAGCGGTAATCTTGCCAGTAAAGCTGGCGTCCTTAAATGCATCAGTTGTCACAACCACTTCTTGCCCTACCTGGACTTGCTCAGCATTGTTTTGAGGCAAATTAAAATCAACAAAAATGGGGTCCAAGGTTTGTAATGTTAATAACTTATCACCAGGGTTTACATACTGCCCTGGATTAATCGACACAATGCCTACGCGCCCCGCAAATGGTGCCTTCAGATTCTTCTTTGCTACTAAAGCTGTTTGCTGCTCAACCTGCGCTTGTTTGGATTTCGCATCAGCAGCGCTGGTATCAAATACATTCTTACTAATCGCTTGAATTGCCAGCTGCTGCCTATCACGCTCGTTGATTACTTTAGCCAAATCTGCCATTGCTTTTAAAGAATTCAATTGGGCTACATCGGAAGCGTCATTCAACTTAATGAGAAGCTCGCCTTCCTTAACATCTTGACCCGACTTAATGGGTACTGTTTGCACCAGGCCGCCAAGCTCGGTGCTGAGTTCAACACCTCTAAATGCGCGTACATTACCAACGCTAGATAATTTTGGCTGCCATTCGGAAGTGGCGATGACTAAGGTAGATACTGTTGCTGGAGGCAAGCCCATACCTGCAATGAAATGCTTAATCATGAAAGTCTTCAACTGATTGAAAGCAAAAATCAGACCCAACAACAAGAACACGCCACACAGCATGACGGTCATACGACGCTGCAAAGGCTCCATAGCCATCAGCTTTTGGTGGGCTTTTGTACCGCGCCATTTTTGACCCATACGTACCCAAAAGGCTTTTGCTTTTTGCCAAAGCGCTATTGCCTTGGGTTGTGTCCATGCCCATAAGGCAAGCACTAAAGCGATGAGCTTGTTCTTAATTTGTTCCAGAAGTTTCATTTTGATCTTTGTTCGCTATGTCTTTTGGTTTAAAAGCCGGGCCTTCACGATTCCACCAGCCACCGCCAAGTGCAGCAAATAATGCGGCCGTATCTGAGAAGCGAGTAGCTTGCGCTGAAACGGATTTCACTTTTGCTTGTTGATACTGATTTTGGTAATACAGCACTGCTAAATAACTTGCTGTACCTAACTTGTATTGTTGTTGGACCAAGTCCAAGGTCTCATAGGCGTAGCGCTCAGCATCTGATGCTGCCTTTAAGGCTTGAGCACCAGTCTCTAACGCACGTAATGCATTGGCCACTTCTTGAAATGCATTTAAGACGGTTGCTTGATACTGAAAGGCTGCTTGCTCGTAGTTAGCAATTGCGCCACGGCGTTGCGCCAATAGCTGTCCACCCTGAAACAAAGGCTGCAAGATGCCACCGCCCAGAGTCCATAAGGCGGAGTTTGGTCCAAATAATCCATTGGAAGTTAGGGCAGCTGCACCAATGGATCCAGTGATATTAAATTGAGGCAACAGATTGGCTGTTGCTACACCTACGAATGCGTTCTGCGCTTTGAGTTGGGCTTCAGCAGCACGCACATCAGGACGCTGGCGCACCAAGCTAGATGGCACTGATAAAGGTAACTTCTCAGGTAAATGCAAGTTAGCCAGATCAAACTTTGCAATGCTTGCATTGCTTGGAATCTCTCCCACCAGAACTGCTAATTGATTGCGTGCAAATGCGAGGCTTCTCTCGTAATTAAAAAGATCTACCTGTGAATTAGAAACCAATGTGCGCTGCGAAGTAACGTCCACCTTAGAAACTGTACCGATCGTCAACTGCTTCTCAGTCACTTCAGCAAGGTTTGTTTGAGCCTTCAGAATTTCTTCTGTGGCTTGCATCTGCGCACGCAGTGCAGCCTCCTTAACAGCGCCAGTCACTACGTTAGCAGTGAGTGAAAGATAGGCACCCTCTAGCTGAAACTGCGCAACCTCTGCTTGTGCACGTGCACCCTCAACCGCTCTACGCGCCCCACCAAACACATCTAACTTATAAGTCACATTGACTGAAGTGTTGTAAAGGTTATAGGTATCTGATCCATAACTAATGCCATAAACGGCTGATGGCTGTTTCTGCCTTGTGGCATTTGCACCAACACCAATCGACGGAAAATATTGACCGCCAATTTGCGCATTGACATTTTCCTGGGCAGCACGCAATGCTGCATCTGCTGCACCAAGATTAGGATTTTGCTGAAGTGCTTTTTTAATCAGAATGTCTAGTTCTGGGGATTTATAAAGTTCCCACCACTGCGCTTCAATATCAGCGCCTTCAATAAACTCTTGATCGGTGCCTCCCGGAACTCCAGGAGCAGAAGCAAGTTTTTTGGCTAACGGAGTTTCTGTATAGGTAGAAGTCTTGGGCGCCTCTGGCTGCTTAAAGTCAGGCCCTACAGCACAAGCAGATAACGCACCTACGCAAATAAGCGAAAGCAAATTCAAACGTGAGAGCGCTGGCATCGACAGAAACATGGCTTGCAACAAATATCCTTTTTTACAAGAGTTATTTGAACACAGAAATACAATCAGGTCTGTGTAAAGCCCTGATTTATCTACTGAAATTTGTTCACAACTATCGATGGATGTCAAACAAGAAAAAATTATTCGACTGTGACGCTCTTTGCTAAGTTTCTTGGCTTGTCGACATCAGTACCGCGTGCGCAGGCTGTGTGATAGGCCAATAACTGCAGTGGAACAACGTGCAATATTGGCGAAAGGTAGCCATAATGCTCGGGCAGCTTGATTACATTGATGCCTTCACTACTTGCGATATGGGTATCTTGATCAGCAAAGACATAAAGCTTGCCACCGCGCGCTTTGACTTCCTGCATATTGGACTTTAGCTTTTCCAACAAAACATCGTTAGGCGCGACCGTAACTACTGGCATTTTGTCCGTAACCAATGCCAGCGGGCCGTGCTTTAGCTCACCAGCTGGATAGGCTTCGGCATGAATATAAGAAATCTCTTTAAGCTTTAATGCGCCCTCAAGTGCAATCGGGTAGTGCATTCCACGGCCAAGGAATAGAGCATTCTCACACTTAGCGAAAGCATCGCTCCAGGCAATGATTTGCGGCTCAAGCGCTAACACTGCATGGAGTGCTTTTGGTAGGTGACGCAATTCACGCAATAAATCTTTTTCTTTTTCCAGAGAAATTCTGCCATCGCGTTTAGCAATGGAAACTGCTAAAAGATAAAGCGCTAAAAGCTGAGTAGTAAATGCTTTGGTTGATGCAACACCAATTTCAGCGCCAGCTTTAGTCAAGAAATGCCAATCCGTTTCGCGAACCATAGCACTACTTGCCACGTTGCAGATGGCTAAGGTGAACTGATGGCCGAGGCTCTTGGCATGACGCAATGCCGCCAAGGTATCAGCCGTCTCACCTGATTGTGAAACAACCACAATCAGTGTTTTTGGATTAGGTACGGTAGTGCGATAGCGATACTCACTCGCAATTTCAACTTGCGTCGGAATACCAGCAATGTCTTCCAGCCAATATTTGGCAACACAGGCAGAGTAGTAACTGGTGCCACAGGCCAAGATCAATATTTGATCAAATGCTTTCCAGTCTTCTGGTTTGGCTTCAAATAACTCCGGACCAAATGCAGCAATATTGGCAAGCGTGTCACCAATGGCTCTAGGCTGCTCAAAAATTTCTTTTTGCATATAGTGCTGATAAGGGCCAAGATCCACCGAGTCAGCCTGTGCTGGCATCGGCTTAAGCTCTCTTTGAACAGTCTGACCTGCTTGATCAATCACCTCAAGCTTATCGGCTCTTAGAACGGCTATATCACCCTCTTCCAAGTACAACATGGAATGTGCGCGCCCAGCTAAAGCTAAGGCATCAGATGCTAAGAAGTGTTCGTGATCACCAATGGCAACCACTAAAGGAGATCCAACTCGAGCCCCTACTAAAGTAGTCGGATTATCCTGTGCAATAACGCCAATAGCGTAAGCACCATGCAATTTCGGTAACACCGCCCTCACTGACTGCGCAATATCTTTTTGGCCACCAGCCACATATTGCTGATGAATCAAATGCGCAATCACTTCGGTATCTGTTTCAGATGTAAATACATATCCAGCAGCTTTTAAATCTGAACGTAAAACTTCATAGTTCTCAATAATGCCGTTATGTACTACTGCAATTAAGTCATTTGAAGTATGTGGATGCGCGTTTTGCGTATCTGGCTTGCCATGAGTCGCCCAACGCGTATGAGCAATTCCTAATGTTCCAACAAAGTCTTTGCCTTGCTCGCCTAGCTCTGAAACACGTGCAGTTGTACGAGCTCTTTCAATAGGGTGTTTTACATCATCGCCGTTAATCACTGCAAAACCACAAGAGTCATACCCACGGTACTCCAAGCGGCGTAATCCCTCAACCAAAACATCGACAACGTTTTTATGGGAGGCTGCGCCAACAATACCGCACATTATTTTTTACCCTTTACAGTTTTTTTGACTGCCTTCTTAACAACTGTTTTAGTAATTGTTTTTTTAGGTGCCGCTTTTTTTGCGACTACCTTCTTGACTGGGGCCTTCTTTACCGGCATCTTTTTTGGGGCGCTCTTTTTTTCTTGCTTCACAGGGCGCTGCCATTGCAAAGATATTTGCTTTGCTCTTGATACGGTCAGTTGATTTGCTGGTGCATCCTTAGTAAGCGTTGTACCTGCACCTAAGGTAGCGCCTCGTCCAACGCGCACTGGCGCAACCAGTTGGGTATCAGAACCAATGAAGACATCATCTTCAATAATCGTTTGGTGTTTATTCACACCATCGTAGTTGCAAGTAATCGTGCCAGCGCCAATGTTGACGCGTGAACCCACAATCGAGTCTCCAACATAGGCCAGATGATTGGCTTTGCTGTTAGCAGCAATCTTGCTGTTCTTTACCTCTACGAAGTTGCCAATATGTACATCATTTGATAAGTCTGCGCCAGGACGTAAACGTGCGTAAGGGCCAATAACAGATTGATTGCCTACCTTTGCACCATCCACATGGCTGTATGCATGAATAGCAACACCTTTACCAATCACGCTATTGCGAATCACGCAATAAGGACCAATCTTGGTACCAGCGTCTAAGGTAATGCAACCCTCAAAGACGCATCCCACGTCAATTGATACATCTGTGCCGCACTCTAAAGTGCCCCGTACATCTATGCGTGCAGGGTCTGCAAGTGATACGCCAGCATCCATTAATTGATGGGCAACATTGAGTTGATGCAAACGCTCAAGCGCAGCCAGCTGATCCCGACTGTTCACACCAACAGTCTCAAACTCATCATCGGCATGGGTTGTACGAATGGGCACACCATCTTTGACAGCCATGGCAATCACGTCGGTCAAGTAATACTCACCCTGTGCATTGCTGGCACGTAAAGCCTTAAGCCATTTTTTCAATGAGTTAGTTGGCAATACCATGATACCGGTATTAATTTCTTGAATTGCTTTTTGTGCTGGGCTTGCGTCTTTCTCTTCAACAATCTCTTTTACGGAGCCATCAGCATCACGCACAATACGACCATAGCCAGTTGGGTTGCTGAGGTTCTGAGTTAACAATGCCAGCGCACAATCTTGGCCTCTGACGCCATCAGCCAATTTTGCTAATTTACTGAGTGTCTTTTTAGTGGTGAGAGGTACGTCGCCATACAAAACTAAAGTTGGTTCTTGAACATCTAATTTAGGTAGGGCTTGTAAAAGTGCGTGACCGGTACCCTTTTGCTCAGCCTGTAGTGCAGTCACTACTTTGCTAAAGCTAGCATCTTCTTTGCTGGCATTTGCCAAGAATATTTTTACGTCTGCCGCTCCATGACCAACGACAACTACAGGTCCATTTTTAGTCTGCTTACTCTGCAGTGAAAGCGCTGTACTGAGAACATGTTGAAGTAGGGGTTTGCCTGCTAAAGTTTGCAGGACCTTGGGCAGAGCGGATTTCATCCGCTTTCCTTGCCCAGCAGCCAAAATGACGATATTCATAAAGGGGGATTATAAGTCCCCTGAATGATGGTTCCACAGGCTAATTCGTCTAGTTCAGCCTCATCAATTGCCTTATCGCCTGAAGATCTAGCAGCAATGCCCGATAACTCGGTAGAAATCTCAAGATTTTTGAAATCAAAGGCTTCGCTATCCATCAAATGGGACGGAACAATGTGATGCATTGATCGGAAAAGGTTCTCTACGCGGCCTGGATGTTTTTTCTCCCAATCGCGCAGCATTTCTTTCATGACCTGACGCTGCAAATTAGGCTGACTGCCACACAAATGACATGGAATGATGGGGAAGTTCATATCTGCTGCATAACGCTCCAGCAACTTTTCAGGAACATAGGCCAAGGGGCGAATCACAATATGCTTGCCATCATCAGAGCGTAGCTTTGGAGGCATACCTTTGAGTTTTCCCGCATAAAACATATTGAGCATCAGCGTTTCTAGAATGTCGTCGCGGTGATGACCTAATGCAATTTTTGTCGCCCCTAATTCATCAGCCACACGATACAAAATTCCGCGACGCAAACGTGAGCACAATCCGCAGGTAGTTTTACCTTCCGGAATCACACGCTTCACAATGCTGTATGTATCTTGCTCTTCGATATGATATTGAACGCCTAAACTTTTCAAATAATTAGGCAATATTTCCGCAGGAAAATTAGGCTGCTTCTGGTCCAAGTTGACTGCGATGATTTCAAAATGAATGGGTGCACGTTCGCGCAACTTCATCAAGATATCGAGCATGGCATAACTATCTTTACCGCCTGATACACACACCATTACTTTGTCGCCATCTTCAATCATGCCAAAGTCACCAATAGCCTGACCTACCAAGCGGCAGAGTTTTTTCTCTAGCTTGTTTTCTTCGAAGACAACTTTACGAATATCGCCCATAAAAGTTCTTTTCTAAATTCTTTTTAAGAAGCCTTAATGCGAAATACTTCTACACCTACTGAATGACAATCTGGATAGACATCAGGCTTAGACGTACTGACACATGCAGCCAATACTTTAGGGTGCACTAACATTGCTGCCACGATGTCATCGCAGAAGGTTTCTTGCAAATGAATATGACCCTTAGAGGCTCTAGCCTTAATGGTCTCGCGCATGAAGTCGTAATCTACCACCTCATCTAATTGATCATTTGTTGGCGTATTCATAGCCATTGGAATATAGAGATCAACATTCAAAATAACGCGTTGCTCTGCTTTTTTCTCAAAGTCATGAACGCCGATGTTGATATAGATCTCATAGTCACGTAAAAATAAACGACGACAGTCAATAAGGGCTGGATGAGAAAGAATAGCGTGCATGAATAGGTGCTTTTTAAAAATGCTTAATTGGTTTTAAACATCACATCACGTGATGAAGGTAGTAGATGTTGCCCACCATCTACATATAAAGTGGTGCCAGTAATAGCGCCAGATTCTGCTAAAAATACTGCTGCTTTTGCAATATCAGCAGGCGTTGAGGATTTTCCTAAGGGCGTCATTTGATGTGCTTTAGAAAAACCATCAATCGTCTGGTCGCCTGATGGCAAAGAAATGCCAGGAGCCAATCCAACTACTCGCAAATAGGGTGCAAAATCCATCGCTAATAATTCCACAGAAGTGAGTAACGCAGCCTTAGATAATGTGTATGACAAATAATCTGGGTTGAGATTGATCAACTTTTGATCTAGCAATTGAATAACTGCTGGAATAACAGTCGACATTATTCCAGATGTGATTGCTTTATTTTTTTGATGCTCGAACATCAATTGAGATAACAAAATTGGCGCGGTCAAATTGACCTGCATATGTTCTTGCAAACTTTTTCCACTCAATGGAGTATTTGAGTTGGCGCGATCATATTCAAAAAGGGATGCACTGTTTACTAAACAATCTAGATTGGGGAAAGCATTACTAACAGCCAAGAAAAGGTCCTTGGTAGCGGCTTCACTGGTCAAGTCCGCCTGAAAGGCCCGCACTTTCACCCCGAATGCCCCAATTTCCTCAACAGTTGCAGTAGCCTCTTGAGCTGATCGCCCATAATGGACGGCAACATCCCAGCCTTGACGGGCAAACTGCAAGGCAATTTCTCGACCGAGACGCTTTGCGGCGCCAGTCACTAAAACTGCTTTTACTTGCTGGGATGGGGGCTTTGAACTAGGGTTCAATTAAATTCTCTTAGACTAGCGAGCTATGGATATTACCTTGACCAGCCTTGAAACGGAGCATAGTGCTCTTTTAAAGGCCAAAATAGCCTCTCAAATCGCCTCTAAAGGCGGCTGGCTCCCTTTCTCTCGCTATATGGAGATGGCCCTCTATGAGCCCGGCATGGGCTATTACAGCGCAGGTGCCCACAAACTGGGGGCTGGAGGTGATTTCACTACCGCCCCTGAACTGAGCCCGCTGTTTGGCGCTGCTATTTGCTCGACCCTCTTGCCGGTACTGGAGGCCTTACAGAAAAAAGGTTTGCCTACCCACATTCTGGAATTTGGTGCTGGCACAGGCAAGTTGGCAGTATCCATACTGACTCGACTCAATGATCTTGGTTTTACTCTGGATCATTACGACATCATTGAGATTTCACCAGACTTAGCGCAGCGTCAACAAGAAAGCATTAGTGATGCTGTTCAACAACTCAGTCTCAAGACACAATGCAGCTGGCTCACGCAATTGCCAGAAAATTTCAAGGGCATCATTCTTGCCAATGAAGTGATAGATGCCATTCCCTGTGATGTCATCATTTTTCAAAATGGATTTTGGTATTGGTATGGCGTTACTTTTGAGAGTGACAAACTGATCTGGAAGACAGGTTCTCCAGTAGAACAAAAATTGCTTCCTGAAAGTCTGCTGACTGGCAACTTCTCTGAAGGTTATGTCACCGAACTTCACTCGCCGGCAAATGCCTGGATGCAGCAAATTGCCAAGCATTTAGATGTCGGATTATTTCTCACGTTTGACTATGGCTTTCCTGAAAGTGAGTACTACCACCCCCAAAGACTTGAGGGTACACTCATGGCACACCATCGCCATCATGCCATTCAAGATCCATTTCATCTACCTGGTCTTTGCGACATAACTACACACGTTGAGTGGTCGCAAATTGCTCGCAGCGCATTGGCCGAAAATGTAGATGATGTATATCTCTCGAATCAGGCCGCCTACTTGCTCGATGCAGGCATTGGTGATATTGCCTTAGAGATTGGTGACCCTAGCGACCCAGAAACATTTCTACCAATCTCCAACTCTTTGCAAAAACTATTATCTGAAGCTGAGATGGGCGAACTCTTTAAAGTCTTTGCATTCTCTAAGAAATTAGAAAGTCTGCTACCAGGTCATGTACTTGAAGATTTGCCAGGTCTACGCGGCAGGAATCGACTTTAGCCGAGAGCTTCAAGCGCTGAAGTGACAGCAGCTAATCTAGCGAACTCAAATGCGCTACCAATCCGCTCGCCATTTGACCGATCTTCTGCAGGAACACCGGTAATAATTTCTGCAGTATTGATAGCAAGTGCCTTACGCATAGCATTGATTAAAACCGAAACGTTCATTCCTAATTTTTCGGCAAGATTCAAAATCGCTTGGGCACGATCTGGCTTGCGCCAAACATCTGCACGATTAAACCAATTTAAAACATCCACCGCCTGATAAGATGTATCGAGATACTTGCTTACCAAAACATGGAGATCGCTGAATATTTCACTGAAGTCACGAACTTCGATTGGCATACGAACACAATCAGCCCATGAACGAATTTCACTGGCCGGCAAATCCATCAAGGTAGTTGCACAACGCTCTTCCAAACTATTTCCCGCCAAAGAAAAATGGGCGATGAATGTTTCACGAAAAGACTCTTCGGCTAATTGTGCCGTTAACTTAGATGGCAATATGGCACTGGCTGCACCTGTATTTAGTAAGACCTGAAATAGATGCATTGGTTTAGTAGCAACCAAGCCTCTAGCCAACTCCTGCCAAATACGCTCAGCCGATAAAGCATTTAGCTCGCCTGACTGAACAATCGCTTTTAAGGCGAGCAATGTTTCATCTGCGACAGTAAATTCTGGGAAACGTGCAGCAAAGCGAGCAATACGTAGCAAACGCAATGGATCTTCTGCAAATGCATCAGATACATGGCGAAATATTTTGGCAGCTAAATCCTCTTGGCCGTTAAAGGGATCAATGATTGGTCCAAATGGCTTGCCATCAGAGCCGATCTCTTGAGCCATTGCATTGATCGTTAAGTCACGACGCTCTAAATCTTGCTCCAGCGTAACAGTAGGGTCTGCATAAAAATGAAAGCCTTTGTAACCCTTTCCAGTCTTACGTTCAGTACGTGCCAGCGCATACTCAGCTTGCGTCTCTGGATGCAAAAATACTGGGAAATCTTTACCAACAGGACGAAAGCCCTTAGCAACCATCTCTTCTACACTAGAACCTACCACCACATAATCAATGTCGTGCACAGGTAAACCCATAAGGGTATCTCTGATGGCACCGCCCACTGCATAGATTTTCATTACTGCATACCCTCTAGGGTACGACGACTCATTTTGAATACTTCTGACAGTGCATCAGTGCCATTGACTGGCAAGATATTAGGTAATTGCATTGAAGCTATGTTGTCACGAGACATCAAGGTTGGACCGGGTAGAAATTCAAATGCCAACGCCTGAAGGTGGCCTACAAAAGCGGGAACAGGAATAATGGCGCATGTGGTCTTGGCTTTACGTGCTGCAAACTCGACGATCTCTTTCATGGTGTAAACCGTTGGGCCTACCAGATCATAAGACTGACGAATAGTTTGTGGCATCGACAACGATTTAACAAATGCCGTTGCAACATCATCTACGCTTACTGGCTGAAACTGCGCTTGATGGTTAGCTAATGGCATTGCCGGGAACAATTTAGTTAATTTAGAAAACAAGTTAATAAATTGATCCTGCGCCCCAAAGATGACTGATGGCCTGAAGATAGTCCAGTCTAAATTGCTTGCCTTCACTGCAGCCTCACCATCACCCTTGCTGCGCTGATACATAGATGGGCCTTGAGAATCTGCCCCTAAAGCGCTCATGTGCAAGTAGCGCTTTAAGCCATGTAACTGCATCGCAGTAATAATATTTTTAGGCAACTCAACATGCGCTGCTTTAAATACTTTTCCATAAGGTTGAGCAGGCTTATCGTGCAGCACGCCAACTAAATTAATTACAGCGCCATTAGGTTTAATGCGCTCACAAAGACTCTGTAGTTCATCAAACTCATGAACATCTGCTTCTTCAACATGTATTTTAGGCAACATACGTAATTCACGGGCAGCGCCCAAATGACTGGTTGGTACTAATACGGAATAGCCCGCTAATTGAAGTTGTGCAGCGATAACACGCCCAACAAATCCATTACCGCCGATGAGAAGAATGTCGTATTTCATAGGAAGCTTTCTTGGCTTAGCGCAGTGATGAGGGGTTTAAGGAAGCTCAGATTGAGTTGCAGCCTTAGGAGCGATAACACCTAAGCGCTGTTTTAAAGAATGTGTTTGGCCATTCATTACAGATGAATAGTAATTCGCATTCGAGAGCACATTTTTCACATAGACACGCGTCTCAGTAAACGGAATAGTTTCAGCAAAAATAGCACCCTCAGTGGGACCAGATAATTTTTCACGCCAAGCCTTTGAGCGAGAAGGACCTGCGTTGTAAGCTGCGGAAGCTAAAACCCAAGAACCATCCAAATCAACTAAGACCATATTTAAATAATTACTACCTAAGGTCAAATTGGTATTGGTATCACTTAATTTGTCATTGGTGTAATTCGTCATCCCAATTTTCTTGGCTACATACTTTGCAGTATTTGGCATTACCTGCATTAATCCCGATGCACCAACAGAAGAAGAGGCATTCATAATGAAGCGTGATTCTTGACGGATCAAGCCATAAGCCCAAGCAAGATTCAAATCAATCTGTCTTGCAATAGGAGATAGCTCTTCTTTGAATGGGGTCGGATAGCGCAAACTAAAGTCGTGCTCTTGCTTAGTCCGATCGGCAGTATTCACCACGCGGTCATATAAATGGATACGCTTTGCATATTCTGCTGCGGCCAGTAACTGCTTGTCGGTCATATTGCGCAGCTCCCAATTCCACTCGCGATTACCTTCAAAGCGTAAATTCATGGCATACAAACGCTCGCCCCGAACAAAGCCTTTGCGACTTGCCATTGCATCAATCTCTTGCTCAGTCACTTTTGTTTTAGCAGGTGCATGATTGGATTTACCCAACTCTTCGCGAGCAAGTTGGCCATAAAAATTGTATTGCTCAGCAATTAGCTCAAAACTCTCTTTAGCTTTTGCTTCCTGACCTTCCGCCTTCAATGCGCGGCCATACCAATAAGTCCATGCAGGATCTTTACTGCGCACAGCAGGGTTCATACCATCAATCGCATTTTTTACTAAGGACCAATCTTTAGCGCGCAAGCCTGCGCGCACTTTCCACTCTTGTGACTCAACGGAAAGAAGTTCGTTATAGCCTAGCTCTTGCTGTAGGCGATACGCATCATCTGCGTTTGGATCTAACTTCTTAGCTAAAAATTGTCCGATGACGCCCCATGCAACCGCTTGATTTTCCTTGCTATAACGAGAGGCATTTTGAGAAAAATCGCGATATGTTTTAGCAGGATCTGCTTTAGCCGCTTTAACAATATCGCCAATAGGATCTTCACCACCTAAGCGACGGGCCATGGTGTCAAAACCCCTCTCACTTGCAGCGCGACCAATCGCCTTAGCCTCGCTCGGAGTCATACCACCAGCAGCAACTAGTGATGGCACTAACTCCTGACATGCTTGACCAAAGTAACTTGGGTCTAACAATACAGAACGTGAATCCATTGCCAACTTCGTAGGATTTTCGCCCTGGGACAATTTAGACAATAAGGAGTAACACTTCACTTGTGTATCGTCATCTAATACAAACTTGGCATACTCGGCATCAAAGCGTGCCCAGTCCTTACGTTTACCTAAAACCAATAGCCAATCATTACGCATACGATCAGCCAAGGCTGTACCTTGATATTGATTTAAGAAAGCAACTACCTGAGCATCAGCACTATAGTCACCACGCGCCCCACCAGCGCCATCAAATAATTGTGGCTTGATGCGGAAGTAAGCGACATAGTCGTCAAATGGGTAGTTTGCTAAATTGGATGAAAGTTGCTGAGTACGAAATACATCATTCTTTTTTGCCGCTTCACGCAAGTCAATAAACATCCGATCGGTGTCGGTAATTTCGGCAGGGGCAGCCTTACTTTCATAAGACTTAGGCAAGCTTGGCTTTTTCAGCTTTTCTGCATAGCTATTGGACGCGCCTAGAAGGCAGCCCAAAACCAGAATCTTGGCCCATGAAAGGTATTTGCTGTTTACTGTTGCAGACTTCATTCTGACGATCTAACCCTATCTTTCATTGCAAGGCTTAAGCTTTGCAATACTTGATTACTATATCTTCTAATTTTCGCCTGATAATGGTCGATATGCACGGTAATTCACCAAAAACTCTTCGCCAGGATTTATTAAAACAACGCAAAGAATTTGCTGCGGGCAAAAGCTATGCATCAGCCAAGGCAGATCTCATTGCAAGGCTTAATGGTTTTTTGCTTAAAGCAGGGCAATCTGTCGGATCTATAGCGCTTTATTGGCCCATTCAGGATGAGGTGGATCTACGCCCAACTTTAATCAGCTGGATGAAGAGCGATGCCCATCGCCGACTAGCCCTACCTTTTGCGCGCCCAGATAAGCATCTTGACTTTTTTGAGTGGCAAGAAGGGGATCTCTTAATCCCAAGCGCGCATGGTGTTCCCGAGCCCAATCCAAACAATACTGCTAGACCTCAACTAATCCCTGATTTGATCCTTATTCCTTGCGTAGGATGGTCCTGCTCCGAGATAGATGGCGCAAACCATTATTGGCGACTTGGCTATGGTGGCGGCTATTTTGACCGTACCCTGGCGCAACTACGAAAAGATAATCCAAACCTCATTTGCATGGGGATTGGATTTGGTTGGCAAAAGCTAGACGATTCTCAGTGGGCAGCTCAAACACATGATGAGCCCTTAGACATGCTCCTGACGGAGTCTGATTTATTTTGCTAGATTACTGCTTAAGCTTGCTTTGTCAGGCCTAAGTTATCTGCAATTGCTAAAACTGCATCCGCCTGATTCAGTGAATAGAAATGAATTCCGGGGGCGCCAACAGCTAGCAGTTGATCACACAAGTCGGTGACAACCTCTTCGCCGAATGCACGGATAGAAGCAATGTCATCGCCATAAGACTGGAGACGTAAACGAATCCAGCGTGGAATTTCTGCGCCGCAAGCGTCAGAGAATCTTAACAACTGACTGCTATTGGTGATCGGCATAATGCCGGCAATGATGGGTTGGGTGACACCGAGATCATAGGCCTCATCCACAAAGCGGAAGTAAGCATCGCTGTTATAAAAATACTGGGTGACGGCAGAGTTTGCGCCCGCCTTCATTTTTTGCACAAAGAAATCCACATCACTAGCAGGTGACTTTGCCTGTGGATGCATTTCTGGATATGCGGCTACATCGATGTGAAACCAATCGCCTGTTTCTGCACGAATAAATTCCACCAATTCATTAGCGTGATGAAACTCGCCATACTGGCCCATGCCAGATGGCAAGTCGCCACGTAAGGCCACAATACGCTTCACACCTAATGCCTGATATTGCTTGAGCATCTCGCGCACGCTTTCACGTGAGCTGCCAACACAAGATAGGTGAGGAGCGACCGCTGCACCAGCAGCATGAATGTCACTCACCACTTTTAAAGTGCCAGACTGAGTAGAGCCACCGGCACCAAAGGTCACGGAATAAAACGAAGGCTTAAGCGTTTCAGAAAAACGCTCGCGCACTAGATGCAACTTACTCTCACCTTCAGGTGTTTTTGGAGGAAAGAATTCAATGCTTAATTCCATGATTTTGGGCCTAGGTATCTATTGAACAGTGATTGGATTAATAACGATAGTGGTCAGCCTTGTATGGGCCTTCCTTCGTTACGCCAATGTAAGAAGCTTGCTGATCCGACAACACAGTTAACTCGGCATTCAGAGTCTTCAGCTGTAAACGCGCAACCTTCTCATCCAAATGCTTAGGCAACGTGTAAACACCAACTGGGTATTTATCTGTACCGACAGCATTCCACAATTCGATTTGAGCAATCACTTGGTTCGCAAATGAAGAGCTCATCACATAAGAAGGGTGTCCTGTACCGCAACCGAGGTTTACCAAGCGACCCTTAGCCAAAATGATGATGCGCTTTTCAGGTTTGCCATTTGCCGCTGGGAAAATCACATGGTCAACTTGTGGCTTGATCTCTTCCCACTTGTATTTTTCAATACCAGCAACATCGATCTCATTATCAAAGTGACCAATGTTACAAACGATGGCTTGATTCTTCATCTTCGCCATATGGTCATGTGTAATCACATGGTAGTTACCAGTTGCAGAAACAAAAATATCCGCCTTATCAGCAGCGTAATCCATTGTTACAACGCGGTAGCCTTCCATGGCTGCTTGTAATGCACAGATTGGATCTACTTCGGTAACCCAAACTTGAGCAGACAAGGCGCGCAGTGCCTGGGCAGAACCTTTACCCACATCGCCGTAGCCACAAACAACTGCAACCTTACCTGCCACCATCACGTCAGTAGCACGCTTGATTGCATCAACCAAAGACTCACGGCAACCATAGAGGTTATCGAATTTGCTCTTAGTAACGGAGTCGTTTACGTTAATCGCCGGGAACTTCAAATCGCCCTTAGCAAACATTTGATACAAGCGGTGTACACCGGTAGTAGTTTCTTCAGTTACACCCTTTACTTTTTCTAAGCGTGTTGAATACCAAGTTGGATCTTGTGCCAATTTTTTCTTAATCGCAGAAAATAAAATGGTCTCTTCTTCGCTAGTAGGGTGATTCAAGCAAGCTTGATCTTTTTCAGCACGTGCGCCGAGGTGCAATAGCAAAGTAGCATCGCCACCATCATCCAAAATCATATTGGTGAAGCCGCCATCAGCCCACTCAAAAATACGATGGGTGAAATCCCAATACTGCTCCAGGGTTTCACCCTTAATAGCAAACACAGGTGTGCCATTAGCAGCGATTGCAGCAGCAGCGTGATCTTGGGTAGAGAAAATATTACATGAGGCCCATTGCACCTCAGCGCCAAGCGCTTCGAGTGTCTCAATCAACACTGCCGTTTGAATGGTCATATGTAATGAACCAGTAATGCGCGCACCACGCAATGGCTGCTGTGCGGCAAATTCATCACGGATGGCGATCAAGCCGGGCATCTCAGTTTCAGCAATCGCAATTTCTTTACGGCCGAAGTCAGCCAAAGTAATGTCGGCAATTGCGCAACGAGTTGCAACAAAGTTATTTAAATCAGAAACGGTATTCATTAATGCTCCAGCTAAATACGATCCAATGCTGGAGTAGAAACTCGCTAGCCATTGAATCATGGGTTAGCGAGCGCGGTTGCAATTAGCAAACTCCGGGGTTACCTAGGAATCCACTCCCTTCAAGCCTGGGGAAGTGCTGGGTCTCAGCATTCCTTGCAACGCTCCTTGAAGGTATGCCGTAATTGTAAACAATTACGGCATATTTCGCCTCAATACACCTACAAACTGCGTATTTCCTGCTTACAGACCAGCTGCTGCACGTAATGCAGCCGCTTTATCTGTTTGCTCCCAAGTAAATTCTGGCTCCTCACGACCAAAGTGGCCATAAGCAGCAGTCTTCTTATAAATTGGGCGTAAGAGATTCAGCATCTTCACAATGCCTTTTGGACGCAAGTCAAAGTGTTCAGAAACCAATTGGGCGATCTTCTCATCAGAAATTTTGCCTGTACCGAATGTACTCACCATTACTGAAGTTGGCTTAGCAACACCAATTGCATAAGAGATCTGAATCAAACACTTACTTGCCAAACCAGCAGCAACCACATTCTTTGCAACGTAACGACCAGCGTATGCAGCAGAACGGTCGACTTTAGATGGATCTTTGCCAGAGAAAGCGCCGCCGCCGTGAGGGGCTGCACCACCGTAGGTATCCACGATAATTTTACGACCGGTTAAACCACAATCGCCTTGTGGGCCGCCGATAACGAAACGACCTGTTGGGTTTACCAAAAAGTTAATCGCACCTTTGATTAAGTGCTTAGGCAATACTGGTTTGATGATTTCTTCGATCACTGCTTCACGTAATTTTTCGAGAGAAATTTCTTCATCATGCTGAGTAGAGAGCACAACAGTATCGATCGAGTCAGGCTTGCCATCTACATAGCGCAAGGTCACTTGTGACTTCGCATCAGGGCGCAACCAGTTCAAGCGGCCATCACGGCGCAATTGTGATTGACGCTCGACCAAGCGGTGTGACAAGTGAATTGGCAAAGGCATGAGCTCTGCGGTCTCGTCACAAGCGTAACCAAACATCAAGCCTTGATCGCCAGCGCCTTGATCTAAGCCATCATCATGGGCCTTATCAACACCTTGAGCGATATCAGGACTTTGCTTGTCATAGGCAACTAATACTGCACAACCTTTGTAGTCGATTCCGTAGTCAGTGTTGTCGTAACCAATTTCGCGCAAGGTATTGCGTGCTACTTGGATGTAATCAACGTTTGCATTGGTAGTAATTTCACCCGCTAGAACCACTAAGCCGGTATTACATAAAGTTTCTGCTGCAACACGTGCAGTTGGATCTTGGGCCAAGATGGCATCAAGAATCGAATCAGAAATTTGGTCTGCTACTTTATCGGGGTGACCTTCAGAAACGGATTCTGAGGTAAAGAAGTAATCGTTTGCCATTGCATATTCCTTTAAAAATTAACACGATCATTGGGACAACTCGACGTGCCAGGAACCACAACGGCGACGCTTTAGCAGAATTTATGAATCGCCCTGCAAGTTGCCTTAACTCAGCGATATTCAAATTTTATCCGAAAATTGCCTAATTCGGCAAGGCAAGTGGAAATCCACACACTGAGAGCGGCATTGAATATCATTGGGGGGTGCGAAAAATCCTTCTAAAGCTCTGCCTAAATACGATTGCCCTGCTTCCCCTTGCCCTCGTGCAAGTGATTGGCGCTGCTTTAGGCATGCTGGCTTATGTTGGCTCCAAACAATATCGCTCGCTCTTTCGCCCGCAATACGAAGCTGTAGTGAACTCTCGTGGTTTGCCATTCAAACTATGGGAGGCAGTTCGAGCTTCCGGAATGCTGTTCTCCGATAGCCTGTGGATTTGGCGTAATCCAGCGAAAGCGCTCAGCCTAGTAGAAGTAAAAAATTGGGATTTAGTCGAAGCCGCTATTAGCGAAGGGCATGGCTTAGTCATGCTTACCCCGCACCTAGGTGGCTTTGAAATTATTCCCCGCGTGCTGGCCCAACATTTTCCGGCGACGATTCTGTATCGCCCTTCGCGTCAAGAGTGGCTCAATGAAGTAGTGGAAGAGGGTCGCGCCTATCCCAATATGCATTTTGTTCCCACCAACCTCAATGGTGTGCGCCAGATGACCAGAGCACTCACTCGAGGCGAAGCTATTGGCATTCTCCCGGATCAAGTCCCTAGCGGCGGTGAAGGCGTATGGGTACCTTTTTTTGGACGCCCTGCTTACACAACACCATTGCCAGCCCGACTTGCCAATCGTAACAACACACCGGTAGTAATGTTTACCGCCAAGCGCAAATCTATTGGCAAAGGCTGGCTCATGCAAGCAACTCGTCTTACGCCATTGTCAGAGGATGCCAATATTGCCGCTGCAGAGCTCAATATTGCGATTGAAAATGCAGTACTCATCGCACCAGAACAATTCATTTGGTCTTACAACCGCTATAAGCATCCAGCCGGTGCAGAATTACCGCCAAGCAATTAAATAAATTCGTTATCATTTTTGAAATGACCTGGTTACAAAACCTCTTCAATTTTTTAGCGCTTAGTCTTTTGCGCCTCTTTGCCTTCCTGCCTTACACGATTACAGTCCATGCAGGATATGGTGTAGGCTGGCTTGCAGCCCATATTCCGAATAGTCGAACCAATGTAGTCAAAACCAATTTACGCCTGTGCTTTCCCAATCTCAGCGAAAAGGAAATTAATGATCTCGCAATTGAGCACTGGAAACTATTTGGCCGTAGCGTATTGGAACGAAGTCGTATCTGGCTTGGCAGTGGTAAACAAATTACCGATATCGTCACAATCAAATCAGCCATCACCCTGGGAGATCGTAAGCCACGCCTACTCATCAACCCACATTTTGTCGGGCTTGAAGGTGGCTTTATGGCGCTCTCCGTATTAGCCAACCAACATGACTGGCCACGCGGCGCAGGTCTTTATCAAAATATGAAAAATCCCTTCTTCAATCAAAAGATGATTGAATGGAGAAATCGCTTTGGTGGAAAATCGATCGAGCGACAAAGCCGCTTACGCGATCTCATTCGAGAAATTCAAACGGGTAACTTTATTTTTATTGCGCCCGATATTGATTTAGGTCCGCGTGACTCTGTATTTGTGCCTTTTTTTGGCATCCAAACTAACACCATTACTTCCGTCTCCCGCCTAGCAAGGCTCAGCGGGGCTGAAGTGTGTCTCATGACAACCACGCTAAATAAAGACCGCAAAGGGTATACCTGCCATATCAGCGAACCTTTGCCAAACTTTCCAAGTGATGATGTTGAAAAAGATACCGCACGCTTAAATCAATATATTGAAGAGCTTGTTCGCGAAAGACCGGCAGAGTACTATTGGGTACATAAACGCTTTAAACATAGACCCGAAGGCGAACCTAGTCTTTACGATTAAACGGAAATATTGTGAGTACCAACACCAGCAATTCAAGACGCAAACTGCGCTTCACCAAAATGCACGGTGCTGGCAATGATTTCATTGTTCTCAATGGCATCGATCAAGATCTCAGCAACATTAGCAAAGAGCAATGGCGGAGCTTAGCGCATCGTCAATTTGGCATCGGCGCAGATCAGATTCTCTTGGTTGAAAAAGCCACGCGCCCAGATGCAGATTTTCGGTACCGTATTTTTAATGCCGATGGTGGTGAAGTAGAGCAATGTGGTAATGGCTCTCGTTGCTTTGTGCGCTTTGTTTTAGATCAAGGTCTTTCTGACAAGAATCCTCTACGCGTGGAAGTTGCCCACACCGTCCTTACTCTCAAGTCCCATGCTGATGGTCAAGTAGAGGTGGATATGGGCGCGCCTATTTTTGAGCATAGCCAAATCCCATTTAATGCCAATGGTTTAGCAAGCGTTCAAGAGTTTCAAGAAACCTTATATGCACTTCCACTAAAAAACCCTGCAACGCACGACAGTTTGGTTGGTGTTCTATCAATGGGCAATCCACACGCCGTGCAAGTGGTTGGTGATGTTGATAGTGCACCCGTCCTTGAAGAAGGCTCCGAGATTGAGAAATTTGCAGCATTCCCCAAAAGGGTAAATGCAGGTTATCTACAAGTGATTCATCGTAATGAAATCAAATTACGCGTCTTTGAACGTGGTGCTGGAGAAACTCTGGCCTGTGGGACCGGAGCTTGTGCAGCCGTCGTGTCAGGCATTCGTAGAGGTCTACTAGACTCGCCTGTAACAGTACACACCCGTGGAGGAGATCTACAAATCGCCTGGGGTGGGGTACTGAATGGCGTTGCTCAAGCAGTCATCATGACTGGTCCAGCGGTTACTGTCTTCGAGGGCGAAACAACAATCTAAAAGTGATTGCTTTTAGATTCCATATTTTTCGCGATAGGCTTTTACAGCAGACAAATAATTGGTTAGCTGCGCATCGCTGGAAGAAGTTAAGAAGGACATGAGACCAGCTAGGTTTGCAATTGCAATCACTGGTAAACCAAACTCTTGCTCAACAGCTTGCACTGCGGATTGATCTCCGATTTCTACTGCATTACCAGAACGCTCCATACGATCAAGAGCAATGAGGACGGCAGCTGGTTCTGCACCAGCATTGCGAATGAGATCCACCGACTCTCTGACGGAGGTCCCTGCTGAAATCACATCATCAATAATGACTACCTTGCCTTTAACGGGGGCGCCGACAAGCATGCCACCTTCACCATGGTCTTTTGCTTCTTTGCGGTTATAGGCATAAGGCACATTAATACCGCTGTCAGCCAAAGCAATGGCTGTAGCAGCCGCTAGAGTGATGCCTTTATAGGCCGGGCCATATAGCATGTCGTATTGAACACCCGACTCTTGCAAAGCCTTGGCGTAATAACGACCCAAGGCACTAAGGCGAGCACCATCATTAAATTCACCGGCATTAAAGAAATAAGGCGAAAGTCTTCCCGCTTTAGTTTTAAACTCCCCGAAGGACAAAACCTTTGCCTCTAAAGCAAAGCGAATAAAGTTATCTTGATTTGAATTATTTGAGCTCATAGGCCTACATGTTACGCATCATTTCCGCGAACCTCAACGGTATCCGTTCCGCAGTCAAAAAAGGCTTTCTGCCATGGGCAGTTAAGCAAAAAGCAGATTTCATTTGCATGCAAGAGCTCAAGGCTCAACGCGATGACCTAGAGGACGCCATTCTGAATCCAGATGGCATACATGCCTTTTTCCATCATGCCGAGAAAAAAGGCTATAGCGGCTGTGGCATCTATACCCCGCATAAGCCCGATGAGGTCTTATACGGCTACGGCAATGAGGAGTTTGATGCTGAGGGGCGCTATGTAGAGGCTCGCTTTAAAGCGCTTTCAGTGATTTCGGTCTATATGCCCTCGGGCTCAAGCTCGCCCGAGCGACAAGAGGCGAAATACCGCTACCTCGATAGCTTCCTGCCACACCTTCTAGCCCTCAAGAAGTCTGGTCGTGAAATTGTCCTTTGTGGAGACGTGAATATCGCCCATCAAGAAATTGATCTGAAAAACTGGAAAGGCAATCTCAAAAATTCTGGATTCTTACCGGAAGAGCGCGCATGGCTCACCAATCTTTTTAGCCAAGTAGGTTACGTCGATGTCTATCGTCAACTAGAGCCAGAGGCAACCGAAACTTGCTACACCTGGTGGAGCAATCGTGGCCAAGCGTATGCAAAAAATGTAGGCTGGCGCATTGACTATCACATCACCACACCAGGAATTGCAGCTACAGCCAAGAAAACCACCGTATACAAAGATGAGAAATTTTCAGATCACGCACCATTGACAGTGGACTACGACTGGAAGATTTAAACAACAAGAGGGGAAATTACTGCCCTCTACTCCCCTTCTTTTTTAATCTGAACAATCTTGAAATGAATCGTCGCCCAAATTAAGAGCAAGACAGGGGCGCCAATAATGGCGGTGCCATAGAAAAATGTTTGGTATCCAAAGTTGTCGACAAACACTCCGGAGAAGCCCGCCAGCCATTTGGGTAGGAGCAGCATCATCGAGCTAAATAATGCGTATTGAGTTGCTGAGTAGCGGATATTGGTCAGTGACGATAAGAAGGCAATAAAGGCTGCACTGGCAATGCCTGAACTTAAGTTATCGGCAGAGATTACCCAAATCAATCCATGTAAATCATGACCTTGTGTTGCAAGCCACGCAAACAATAAATTACTGACTGCCGAAAGAACTGCGCCTACAAACAGAATTCTTAACACTCCAAAGCGCAGGGTAAGTACTCCACCAACAAAGGCACCTACCAAAGTCATCACCACACCAAATACCTTGCTCACCGCCGCAACTTCGTCCTTGGTGTAACCCATGTCAACATAAAATGGATTGGCCATAATGCCCATCACTACATCGCTAATGCGATAGACAGCAATCAAAGACAAAATCAAAACAGCATGCCAGCGATAGCGGGTAATAAATTCTGCAAACGGCTCTACCAAGGTTTGATATAGCCACGCCTTGGCAGTGCGTACCTTTGCCAACTCATACTTCACTGGCTCTTTACTTAACAAGGTTGTAATAACGCCAACGCCTATAGAAGCTGCCATACAGAGATACGCAAATTGCCATGCACTGGCATCGTAACCGCTGCCTGTTTCAGCACGAGCAGCAAGCCAGAGAACACCTGCGCCAGCCCATATCAGAGCTAGTCGATAGCCAGTTTGATAAGTGGCAGCCAAGGCCGCTTGATGATCGCTATTGGCTGATTCAATCCGAAAAGCATCCAATGCAATATCTTGAGTGGCAGATCCAAACGCTACCAATAGCGCACACCAAACAATAGAGTTGAGTGCGAGCTTGGGGTCTAAGGTCGACATACCGACAAGTCCCAAAATGATGAGCGCTTGCGCAAAAAGTAACCAACTACGACGGCGACCAAATAATTTAGTCAGCAAGGGAATTTGCAAGCGGTCTACGAGGGGCGCCCAAACCCACTTAAAGGCATAGATCAAACCAACCCAAGTTAAGTAACCGATAGTACTGCGATCAATCCCGGCTTCGCGCAACCAAAAGCTGAGGGTGCCCAGAATGAGTAACAAAGGCAACCCTGCAGAGAAGCCCAAGAAGAGCATCCGTAAACAAGGCCACTCGAGGTAAACCCGAAAGTCTTTTAACCAAGATTGGACTGCAGTTAACACCTTTGAATTTTTATTCTAAGCACGACGAATGCGGAATAAAGCGAGGCTGCCAAATAGATTTGGCATCAAGGTAACCTGGCGGCCCTCATGCAAGATGCATTGATCGATCACCTTTAAGCCAAGACTTGAGGCTAACTTCTCAAAGTCAGCAACAGTCAGCACGCGTACGTTCGGCGTGTTGTACCACTGGTAAGGAAGGCTTTTAGAAACTGGCATACGACCTAAGCCAACAGCCAAGCGATGTGACCAGTGCCCAAAATTTGGAAAGGAAATAACAGATTCTTTTCCTACGCGCACTACTTCGCGCAAGATCTTTTCAGTCTGATGAATGGTTTGTAAGGTTTGTGAAAGCACAACGGTATCAAAACTATTGTCTTCAAAAAGCGCTAAGCCGCCCTCTAAATCTTGCTGGATAACATTCAACCCTTTTTGCACGCAAGAGAGTACCCGTGAATCATCAATCTCAACTCCATAAGCATGCACGGGTTTTTGCTTCTGTAAAAACTCCAAGAAGCTACCGTCACCACAACCGAGGTCTAACACTTGAGTGTTCGGTGCAATCCAATTGGCTATGGCAGCAAAGTCGGCGCGCTTGTTGAAGTTGCTCATATTTAAGCCTCGCGCATTTGCATAAAGTAAGCCCGCACTAGATTGTGATAGCGCTCATCATCTAACAAGAACGCATCATGGCCATGCGGCGCATCAATCTCTGCATACGTGACTTCACTCTTATTACTAAGCAATGACTGCACAATCTCACGGCTACGATTGGGCGGAAAGCGCCAATCCGTTGAGAAGCTGACTACCAAAAACTTCGCCTGCACCTCTGCCAGAGCACGATCTAGACTACCATCGTAACGGCGTGAAGGGTCAAAGTAATCAAGTGCGCGAGTAATGAGCAAATACGTGTTTGCATCAAAGTAGGTTGAAAACTTATCGCCCTGATGACGTAAATAACTCTCAACCTCAAACTCAACATCAAAGCTAAAGCGGTAGTCATTAGACTCACCGTTAGGACGTTGTAATTCACGTCCAAATTTTTCGGCCATGTCATCGTCAGATAAATAAGTGATATGACCAACCATACGAGCTAAACGTAAACCGCGTTTTGGTACAACGCCATGCTCGTAGTAGTTGCCTCCATGAAAATCAGGGTCCGACAAAATAGCATTACGCGCCACTTCATTAAAGGCAATATTTTGCGCGCTGAGTTTTGGGGTTGATGCGACAACAACGCAATGATCTAAGCGCTTAGGAAACTGAATAGCCCAAGCCATAGCCTGCATACCACCTAAGCTACCACCCATCACCGCGGCAAATTTGCGAATGCCTAACTTATCTGCCAAGCGAGCTTGCGTATTGACCCAATCCTCAACCGTGACAACCGGAAAATCAGCGCCGTAGGGCTTACCAGTTTCTGGATTAATACTCATCGGCCCAGTGGAGCCAAAGCAAGAGCCCAAGTTATTTACGCCAATGACAAAGAAGTGGTTGGTATCTACCGGCTTACCTGGGCCAATCATGTTGTCCCACCAGCCGATATCTTGCGGATCTTCTGGGCTTGGACCAGCTACGTGATGAGATGCATTAAGGGCATGACAGACCAATACCGCATTGCTTTTATCGGCGTTTAGCTTGCCGTAAGTCTCAATAACTAAATCGTAGCCAGAGAGCATGGCGCCACTCTGCAAAGGCAGGGGCTCGGCAAAATGAATAGTATTTCTAGAGAGGTGTAGCTCGCTCATTCTGACAGGAGAAGGCGCAAACTAACATCGGAGGCTTCGGTTGGCAGCTTCTTAAATCCGCTACGGGCAAAGCGATGCCAACGACCTAAAACAAAACTCATCAGCATGGCAGCGCGAATACTCACCTCTTCTTGCCCTAGCTGTGCCCAGTTACCGCCTTGGGTTTGAGCAATGCGTAGGGCTTGCTTCAAGGATGCCTCGACACGATCCAATACTTGGGTAATGCGCTCTTGCAAACGATCATCTTCTTGCAGTAAAGCGTCGCCCAATAAAACACGAGTCATACCAGGATTCTTTTCCGCAAAAAACAAGAGCATCTGCAAAATACCGCGTGCTTGAGCAAGACCAGACTCTTCCTTTTGATTGATTTGATTAATCAGTCCGAAAACGGTTTGCTCAATGAAAGAAATCAGGCCCTCAAACATTTGCGCTTTGCTGGCGAAATGACGATAGAGAGCTGCTTCTGAAACTTCAATCTTTGCCGCTAAGGCTGCAGTAGTAACGCGCTCACCTTTTGGGTTTTGCAACATCTCGGCAAGCACTTGCAGAATCTGCAAACGACGCTCGCCTGGGCGTGGGCGCTTACGAGCCTTACCAGCGTCAGCATTGCTGTCGTTGATGTCTGTCGGCTCTAATGATTCACGCATACTTATCAGCTTATCTGGAACGGATCATCGTTCCGAAGGCCTGCTCGGTCAGAATTTCTAGCAATAAAGAATGTTCAATACGACCATCAATGATGTGTACTGAATTCACGCCACTCTTAGCGGCATCCAATGCAGAGGAAATCTTAGGTAGCATTCCACCAGAGATCGTGCCATCAGCAAACAATCCATCGATTTCACGAGCGGTTAAATCTGTGAGCAAATTACCGCCCTTATCCATTACGCCTGGAATATTGGTCATCATGACCAGCTTTTCTGCGTGCAGAATTTCAGCCATCTTGCCAGCCACTAAGTCAGCGTTAATGTTGTAGGCCTGGCCTTCTTCACTAAAACCAATCGGAGATATCACCGGAATAAACGCATCGTCTTGCAAGGCCTTAACAACTGCCGGATTAATCGTTTCAATTTCACCAACAAATCCAATATCAATAGTGCTTCCAACCATTTGTTCATTAGGAACGAGCATCTTTTTCGCCCGAATGAGCCCGCCATCTTTTCCAGTCAAGCCAACTGCCTGACCACCGAAATGGTTGATCAACATCACGATGTCTTGCTGTACTTCGCCCCCGAGAACCCATTCAACCACTTCCATGGTCTCTTCATCGGTTACGCGCATACCCTGAATAAAGGTACCAGTCTTACCGATTTTCTTAAGGGCTTCATCAATCTGTGGTCCACCACCGTGAACCACTACTGGATTCATGCCCACTAATTTCAATAAGATCACATCGCGCGCAAAGCTTTCTTTGAGGCGCTCTTCGACCATGGCGTTTCCACCGTACTTAATCACAATAGTCTTGCCGTGATAGGCGCGAATGTAAGGCAGCGCTTCAGCAAGAATCTCCGCCTTTAATAAAGGCGAGATATCACTCAGAGTAGGCAAATGCTTAGTCATTACAAACCTAATTTATTCGCCAAATAATTTTTGACGGAGTTCGCGACGCTCTTGAGCCTCAAGAGATAAATTGGCTGTAGGCCTTGCAATTAAACGATTCAAGCCGATTGGCTCACCTGTTTCCTCACACCAACCATAGTCACCAGATTCGATGCGTGCTAAGGCTTGCTCTACTTTTTTGAGTAACTTGCGTTCGCGGTCACGCGTGCGCAATTCCAATGCATGCTCTTCTTCAATCGTTGCACGATCTGCAGGATCTGGGACCAAAATATTTTCACGCAAATGCTCCGTGGTCTCGGATGCGTTTTTCAGAATGTCGTCTTTGAGGGTGAGTAATTTTTGACGGAAAAAATCTAACTGCGCAGCACTCATGTAGTCCTTGTCGGACATTTTGAGCAATTCCACCTCAGTCAGTGGAGCACCCTTTACAGCTTTCGTGCTCGCAGCCTTAGCGCTGGTTTTTGCAGCAGTCGCTGGTTTTGTTGCTGTTTTTACCGTCATCTCATTCTTTCCTGGTTTGAAGCATTATTGCCTCATTCTGCCAAACTTTTATTACCACTGAATCAATATTCATCAATATTGACCGTGGCGGCGGATTGTACCCGAATCTTTCTAGGCCAAACACCCCTCGAGCCCAGCCAATAGGGTGTCCTTAGGCAAATCAATGCCTATGAAGACCATACGGGTTTGCTTAGGCTCGGTACCCCAGGGACCAGCTAAATCGCTGCCCATCATCTGATGAACCCCCTGGAACACCACTTTTCGGTTACTTCCCTTCACATAAAGCACGCCTTTATAGCGCAGCATCTTCTCCCCAAAGACCTCCAGAATGCCTCCCAGGAAGTCTTCCAGTTTTTTATGATCAAAGGGTTTATCACTACGAAAAACAAAGGATTGGATGCGGTCTGTATGGCCTGCATGGCCATGGTGGTGCTCATGGTCATGACTATGATCGTGCCCGCAGGTGCTGTGGTCATGATCATGGCTATGATCGTGCCCGCAATTAGCGTGATCGTGGTCGTCCTGCTCCAAGAAATGCGGATCGATGTCCAGTTTGGCGTTCAGATTGAAGCCCTTGAGATCCAAAACTGCATTTAGAGGTACTACGCCTTTAGAAATACCTGCAATAGGTGCTCTTGGGTTCATGTGCATCAAACGATTACGTAAGGCATCCACTTCGGCAGAAGTCACTAAATCTGTTTTAGTAATGAAGATTTGATCGGCAAAACCAACTTGACGCTGAGCCTCTTCATGCTCATTAAGCTGCTGCTGACCATGTTTGGCATCAACCAATGTCACGACAGCATCTAAAACGTAGTGGTCGGCAACATCATCATCCATAAAGAATGTCTGGGCTACAGGGCCCGGATTAGCTACGCCAGTGGTTTCAATGACCACACGATCAAAGCTAATCTTCTTATCTTTACGCTGCTCCCAAAGTTCATTTAAGGCATCGACAAGATCACCGCGAATGGTGCAGCAGATGCAGCCATTGCTCATTTGCACAATATTCTCTTGGTTGTCTTGAACCAAGATGTCGTTATCAATATTTTCTTCGCCGAACTCATTCTCAATCACGGCAATTTTTTTACCGTGCTCCTCAGTCAGAATATGTTTAAGCAAAGTGGTTTTGCCGCTTCCTAAGAAGCCCGTCAAAATCGTTACCGGGATTAATGCCATGAATGATCCAATCAAAATCTAAACGCCATCGTTTCCCAAAGCGGGAAACCTTCTATCTTACCGAGTTCCTCAGCCTTTGCCAGCCTTTGCGCGTGGATGCGCTTTATCGTATGCCTGAGCGAGGTGCTGAAAGTCTAGGGAGGTGTAAATCTGAGTGCTGGCGATACTCGCATGCCCCAACATTTCCTGAACGGCACGTAAGTCCTGCGAGGATTGCAGTACGTGACTTGCAAAACTATGGCGCATCATATGTGGGTGCACATGGGTCGGTAAACCAGCGCGCATGGCCAAAGTACGCAAACGCGCCTGAACAGTGCGAGGAGATAAGCGCTTACCAGTAGCCGACAAAAACAATGCAATGGATTCTTCTGAATAACTGCCTGCGTCACGCAGCTCTCGCCATGCAGTAAGCGATCTCATTGCTGGAATACCAACCGGAACTGAGCGACGTTTGCCGCCCTTACCCAAAACGGTCACTTCGGCAGCGTCCCAATCTAACCAACCGGCAGATTCATGCTGGCGGTCCTTGCTTTGCATCACATCAATTCCCAAAAGCTCTGAAAGACGCAAACCTGAGGAATAAAGTAAATCAATAATGGCTGCATCACGAATTGATTCCAAGTCTTTCTTTTCTTCAGCCTCTTTAACGGCTTGATGGACTAAGGCAAGCGCCTGCTCAACTGATAGCGCCTTTGGCAATGACTTCAAACGTTTCGGCGCTTTCACGTCATCAACTGGATTAGCGACTAAGTTGCTAGTTACTTTGCCAGCACGAGCATCGCGCCTCGCGTCCTTCTCGGTAAGCCAGTCATACCAACCACGCCATGCAGAAAGCGCTCTTGCAATACTTCTTGAGGATTTACCTTTGGCGTGTAGACGCCCAGCCCAACGACGCACATGGCCATTGCTGACTTTTAATAATTCGATGGAATCTTCTAGTGCAAAATTTTGGAGATCGCTCAGATCCATGCCATACGCTTTGAGCGTATGCGGCGACAGTTGACGCAAGACATGCAGCTCATGCAAATACTCCTGCATGAGGGGATGAAGATCAGTCGCCTTTAATTTCATAAGCCTGGATACGATCCAAAGCTGCTGCAGTTAATTCAGCGATCTGGCGTAAATAGAAAGCGCCCATATCGGCAGTAAAACGAGACTCATCTTTGCTAGCCAACAGCAATACTGCTGGCGATTGAGTTGTGCCAACACTTTTTCCTAGCGGCAATCCAATGGCAACCATACTTTGCCATTCAGGATCAATGGTTGTTTGGCTTGCCAGTAAATCTACGCTAGCAGCAGCCAACTCTTTAGCCGAGCCACATAAAGGGGTGTCTACCCAAGGGCCAAATGCAGCGTTAGGCGATAGTAATTGTGCGGACTCCACTTCAAATACTTCTGCCAAGCCGGCGGTAATTGCTGCTTCCACATCAGATTTGTTATTTGCTTTCATCAAACGCAATAACCAGGCAACTAAACTTTGTTGGGTTTTATCGTTGCGACTGCCAAAGTGCAACATCTCACTTAAGCGGCGATTGAGCTCTTGATTTTGCGTGCGCAATACCGTCATCTGACGCTCTTGTAAAGAGATCGCTCGATCCTCGTGTGGGTGCTTAATCCGAATTTCATTAAATAAATCAGCATAGCGCTCAAAGAAGCCTGGGGTTGCACGCAACCACTCAGCAACTAACTCTTCTTGCTCGGCTTGCTTTGGATCTATTGCACTCATGGATTTCTTTCTCAAATTTCTTTTTTATTAAGCAATTTTATAAACTTAGTTAGCTTAGCTTTTTACGTAAGAGTTCATTTACCTGGCCTGGATTAGCCTTACCTTGTGAGGCCTTCATAATCTGGCCCACTAGGGCATTAAAAGCCTTCTCTTTGCCAGAGCGGAACTCTTCAACAGACTTCTGATTAGCTGCCAGAACTTGATCAATGATTGTTTCGAGTGCGCCACTGTCACTAATTTGCTTCAAGCCTTTGGCATCAATGACTTGATCAACCGTGCTAATGGCTTTACCCGTAATTGCCTCTTCCCAAAGAATGGCAAAGATATCTTTAGCAATCTTATTGGAGATGGTGCCGTCTGCTACGCGAGTCAGCAATGGCGCTAAATGCTCTGCCTTTAATGGCGCATCTGCTGCGGCAATACCTGCGCGGTTTAATGACGATGCAAGTTCACCAGCAATTAAATTAGCGGCTGCTTTTGCCAATGGCTTACCAACGATAGCCAAGAGGTCTTCAAATACTTTGGCAGTATCACGATCTTGCGTGAGCAACTGGGCATCGTAAGCGCTCAAACCAAACTCGCTTTGCCACTGTTCGCGCAATTGCGCGGGGAGCGCGGGCATTTTGCTACGTACATCCGCAATCCATGCGTCATCAATGACTACTGGCAATAAATCAGGATCCGGGAAATAGCGATAGTCGTTGGCATCTTCTTTACTGCGCATGCTGCGCGTTTCACCACGATCAGGATCATATAAACGCGTTTCTTGAACAACAGTGCCACCATCTTCAATCAGCTCAATTTGACGACGAACTTCGTATTGAATGGCTTCTTCCAAAAAGCGGAAAGAGTTCAAATTTTTAATTTCACAACGAGTACCAAACTCAACCTGACCCTTAGGGCGAACGGATACGTTGGCGTCGCAACGGAAAGAGCCCTCTTGCATATTGCCGTCGCAAACTCCGAGCCAAACGACTAGGCCATGCAAAGCCTTGGCATAGGCAACTGCTTCAGCTGCACTGCGCATGACTGGCTCAGTCACGATCTCTAGCAGGGGTGTGCCAGCACGATTTAAGTCGATACCGCTAGAAGGCTCGCCATGGGGGCCAGTAAAGCCCTCCTCGTGAACTGATTTGCCCGCATCTTCTTCCATATGGGCACGAGTGAGCTCAACTACTTTTACCTCATCGCCTACCAACATTTCAAGATGTCCGCCAACAACAACCGGAATATCCATCTGACTAATTTGATAGCCCTTTGGCAAATCAGGATAGAAATAATTCTTACGCGCAAAAATACTTGCCGGTGAAATCTTCGCATTCACAGCCAAACCAAAACGAATAGCATGTTCAACAGCTTGACGATTTAGCACTGGTAAAACACCAGGCAATGCCAGATCAACTGCACATGCTTGTGTATTTGGTTCTGCACCAAAGCGTGTACTTGCGCCACTAAAAATCTTGGACTGCGTTTGTAGCTGTGCGTGGGTCTCTAGACCAATAACGACTTCCCATTGCATCATGCCACCTCGCTTGCTGGTCGCAAATGCCAATCACTGGCTTGCTGATATTGATGAGCTACCTGCAACAAGCGTGCTTCAGAAAAATAATTGCCAATCAACTGCATACCAATAGGTAGGTTGTTTGCATTAAATCCACAAGGAACGCTCATCGCTGGCAAGCCTGCTAAGTTCGTAGAAAGCGTATAAATATCTTCTAAGTACATTTGTACAGGGTCTTTTGACTTCTCACCCAAGCGCCAGGCTACATCAGGAGCTACAGGCCCAAGGATGACATCGCACTGATTAAATGCAGCCTGGAAATCTGCCGCAATAATGCGACGAATTTTTTGCGCTTGAAGATAGTAAGCGTCGTAGTAGCCGTGGCAAAGAACATACGTTCCAATCATGATGCGGCGCTTTACTTCTGAGCCAAAACCTTCGGTGCGTGACTTCGCATACATATCATTAAGATCACGATATTCGTTAGCGCGATGTCCATAACGAACACCATCAAAGCGACTCAAATTACTGGATGCTTCAGCTGGAGCTAAAACGTAATACACCGGAATGGATAACTTTGTCTTAGGCAAACTCACTTCAATTAATGTGGCGCCTAGGTTTTCTAAAAGCTTAGCTGCTTCATTAACAGATTTCGCAACATCACTTGCTAAACCTTCTGCAAAGAATTCTTTTGGCAAACCAACGCGTAGACCTTCTAGTGGTTTTGCAACATTTGCATTACCTTCTTTCCAAACCTGATTGAGGTAACGGCCATAGTCTTCACCAGAATCCGCCAATGAAGTGGAGTCACGCGGATCATGCGAGGACATTGCTGAGAGCAGCAAAGCACAATCTTCCGCTGTCTTGCCCATCGGGCCAGCTTGATCTAGTGAGGATGCGTAAGCGATCATGCCGTAGCGTGATACTCGCCCATAGCTAGGCTTAATTCCAGTCAAGCCACAAAATGCAGCAGGCTGACGAATCGAGCCGCCGGTATCGGTACCGGTCGCAATCGGAGCCAAGCCAGCAGCAACAGCTGCAGCTGAGCCCCCAGATGAGCCTCCAGCTACGTGGGCAGAATTCCAAGGATTTAAAACTGGTCCAAAGGCGGAGTTTTCATTAGAGGAACCCATCGCAAACTCATCCATATTGGTTTTACCCAAACAAACCATACCAGCGGCATGGGGATTGTTTTCGTCTGGCATTCCCAGATTAGCAACCACAGTGGCATCAAAAGGGCTCTGATACCCAGACAAGATTTTGGAGGCCGCAGTAGTCTTCCAGCCCCGGGTAACGAAGACATCTTTATGTGCCACTGGGATACCAGTCAATTTTCTGGCTTTACCAGAAGAAATGAGCTGATCTGCTTTATTTGCTTGCTCTAAACTTAAGTGAGCATTCACATCAAGATAAGCATTCCATTGTTTTCCAGCCTCAATACGTTCTAAAAAGTACTGGGTTAACTCGGTGCTGGAGACCTCTTTTGCTGCCAGTGCTTTTGCCATTAAAGCGATAGGGGTGTTGTGCCAACTCATTCGATCACCCTTGGCACTAAGAAATAGCCATCATGCTGCGCAGGGGCTGATTTCATATTTTCTGCGCGATGATCTGACTCAGTCACCTGATCAACCCTCAGGGGCTGGGCCAAATCACGTAAAAAGAGGATTGGGTGAGCTAAAGGCTCAAGACCGGTTGTATCAACAGCCTGCATTTCTTCCACCAAGGAAAAAATAGCCTGCAATTGAGGCAAAACTGCCTCAGCTTCTGCCTGATTTAACTCAAGCCTCGAAAGGTGCGCAATGCGCTGGACATCATCAAGTTTCATGGGGCGCTAGAGTATCATTCCTATATATTTTCATTAACACTTTCTATTTTCCCACTACATCATGTTTGGTTTTTTCCGCAGCTACTTTTCCAATGACCTAGCCATCGACCTAGGAACCGCTAACACCTTAATTTATATGCGTGAGCGGGGTATTGTCCTCGATGAACCCTCTGTTGTGGCAATTCGCCAAGAGGGTGGTCCAAATGGCAAAAAGACCATTTTGGCCGTTGGTAAAGAGGCAAAAGCCATGTTGGGACGTGTTCCAGGCAACATTGAGGCGATTCGTCCAATGAAAGATGGCGTTATTGCCGATTTCACCATTACCGAACAAATGCTCAAGCAATTTATCAAGCTTGTGCATGAAAGCAAATTATTAAAGCCAAGCCCACGCATCATCATTTGTGTTCCTTGTGGATCTACTCAAGTTGAACGTCGCGCAATTCGTGAGTCTGCATTAGGTGCTGGTGCATCACAAGTATTTTTGATTGAAGAACCAATGGCTGCTGCGATTGGCTCTGGCTTGCCAGTTTCCGAAGCTGCTGGTTCGATGGTTGTCGACATTGGTGGCGGCACAACTGAAGTTGGCGTGATGTCATTAGGTGGCATGGTTTACAAAGGTTCTGTGCGCGTTGGTGGCGACAAGTTTGATGAAGCCATTACCAATTACATCCGTCGTAACTACGGCATGTTGATTGGTGAACAAACTGCTGAGCTGATCAAGAAAACAATTGGCTCTGCATTCCCTGGCGCAGAAGTGCGCGAGATGGAAGTAAAGGGTCGCAATCTTTCTGAAGGCATTCCACGTAGCTTCACTGTTACTAGCAATGAAATTTTGGAAGCATTAACAGATCCATTGAATCAAATTGTCACTGCAGTTAAAGCTGCTCTTGAGCAGATTCCACCTGAGTTGGCGTCTGATATTGCCGAGCGCGGCATGATGCTGACCGGCGGCGGAGCCTTACTACGCGACCTGGATCGCCTCTTGCTTGAAGAAACTGGCTTGCCAATTCATGTTGCAGAAGATCCATTAACTTGCGTGGCTCGTGGTTGCGGTATTGCACTCGAGCGCATGGATAAGTTAGGCGGAGTGTTCTCGCACGAGTAAGCGACATACACGTCGAATAGGGAATTGCAACATAGCGCTCCACCACTTTTCAGACAGGGCATTCCGGCCTTACTTAAACTGATTGTCTGTCTGTCGATCAGCATCGCTCTGATGCTGATCGATTTTCGCTTTAAAGCACTCGACCCCATCCGCAATAACGTCAATTGGATTTTGCGACCACTTGAATATGTGATGATGATGCCGCGCAATGCGCTTGAAGCAACATCAGAGTATTTCACAACAAGATCGACTCTTGATCAAGAAAACCAAGTGATGAAAGTGCGTCAAGCAGAACTTTCCTTGCTGGCAAATCAATCTGAATTTTTGATGGTGGAAAACCAAAACTTGCGCGAGCTGATGGCTTTGCAAAAACAAGTGCCGTTCAAAACATTGCCAGTTGAAATTCTATTTAATCCACCTAACCCAATTTCTCAGCGCATTGTCATTAATCGTGGCAGCAATGATGGCCTCAAGCTGGGCAACCCAATCGCCAATGATTCCGGCATATTGGGTCAAGTGGTGCGCCTTTATGAGCGTTCTGCAGAGGTTTCGCTACTCGAGGACCGAGATTTTGCGGTTCCTGTGCAAGTGGCGCGTAACGGACTGCGTGCGGCCGTTTTTGGGGCTGGACGCGGCAACCCTTTAGAACTGCGCTATTTACCAGTTGCCAGCGACCTTGAAGTTGGAGACATTTTGCTTACTTCGGGAATTGACGGCATTTACCCTCCTGGCTTTGCTGTAGCAGTAATTAGCAAAATTGAGCGCAATGCCGATAAGAATTCTTCAAATGTATTTTGCGTACCAGTTGCCGCAGTTAATCGCTATCGCCAAGCTCTTGCACTTTTGTATGACCCGCAATTTGATGCAAAGGCTCCCGCTATTAACAACAAATCTGCAACTGGCGCACCTTTAACCAATACGCCAGGCAGACGTCAAACTCGCGCGCGAGGAATGCAATGATCGATTTCCAGAGCGGCTATATTCTGCGCCCGGTAAATCCGGTCTTCATTTATTTCAGCTTATTTTGTGCACTGTTATTAAACCTGTTGCCTATTGGCAATTATGGTTGGGTGCCCGACTGGCTAATTCTGAGTATCGTGTTTTGGAATATTCATCAGCATCGTTATGTCAGCGTGATTACCGCTTTCATTTTAGGTCTGATGATGGATGTTCATAACTCAGATCTATTGGGCTTACATGCCTTTAGTTATTCGCTCGTAGCCTATGTGGCCATCTCATGGCATCGACGCATTGTGGCTCTGAGCGTTCTCTCGCAAGCCTTACACCTATTGCCTATTTTCCTATTGGTGTCACTATTTCCAGTGCTGGCACATTGGCTGCTGAGCGGTGAGCTCTACTGGTGGGCTCTGACTGGCGCTATTCAGGCGCTAATTGAAGCAATGCTTTGGCCATTAGCAACCCGCATCTTGCTAGCACCGCAGCGTCGCCCTATAGATGTTGATCACAATCGACCTCTCTAAGAATTGACATGGTTTCTTTTAAAAAACCGGATCTCGATTCATTTCAAGAGCGCATTCACATTGCGACTCTCTTTGTCACATTTTGTTTTTTACTACTCATCACGCGTCTAGTTTGGCTGCAGCTTGTTAGCCATGGAAAATATGCGCTGCTGGCAGAGAGCAATCGCATTGCATTAGTGCCCGCGCCCGCCAACCGCGGTCTTTTAATTGATCGTAATGGCATCGTCATTGGGCGTAACTATTCTGCATTAACCCTGGATGTGAATGCAGAAGAGGTCAAAGGCAACGTAGATCAATTAATCAATGATCTTTCTGAAATCATTGATATTTCGCCTCGAGATCGCCGCAATTTCAAGCGTTCTCTAGAGGATTCCCGCAATATGGGAACTTTTCCCCTACGATCGATGCTGAACGAGACTGAAACAGCCCGTTTTATGGCTAATCGCTATCGCTTCCCTGGGGTAGAAATCCGCGCCAGAAGCTTTCGGGAGTACCCATATAACGAATTAGCCTCCCATCTTATTGGCTATATTGGGCGCGTTTCCCAAAAAGATAAGGAGCGCATGCAGGCTGAAATTGAGGGTGCCAAAGCTGATGACCCCGATGCACTGCAAGCCTCTTTTTTGCCGGGCATTCAGTACGTCGGCAAGATTGGCCTAGAGCAAAGCTATGAAAACGTTTTGCGTGGTGTGCCTGGATACGATCAAGTTGAAATTACTGCGGGCGGTAAACCAGTTCGCACACTTTCAAGCTCGCCATCGGTGCCCGGTAAAAATGTTGTGCTCTCTGTTGATATCAAGTTGCAATATTTAGTTGAACAACTCTATGGCAATTTCCGTGGTGCGTTTGTTGCCATTGAACCAGAGACGGGCGACGTGTTGGCATTTGTATCTAAACCCAACTTCAATCCAAATGACTTTGTTGAGGGGATTGATTCCGTTACCTGGAAAGAGCTCAATGATTCTCCGCAGAAGCCACTCTATAACCGTCCGCTAAAGGGCATCTACCCACCAGGATCAACTTATAAACCTTTTATGGCGCTTGCTGCTTTAGAGAATAAAAAGCGCACGCCATCACAAACGATTTCTGATCCTGGTTACTTCGACTTTGGTAATCACACCTTCCGCGATGATAAAAAAGGTGGTCACGGCATTGTTGATATGCAAAAGTCAATCGTGGAGTCTTGTGATACTTATTACTATCTGCTTGCACGCGATATGGGTGTGAATATGATGCATGACTTTATGAAGCCTCTCGGCTTTGGTCAAATCACTGGCATTGATTTGCAAGGTGAATCAAAAGGCGTATTACCATCTACAGAGTGGAAGAAAAATACCTTCAAAAAACCAGAGCAACAAAAATGGTACGAGGGTGAAACTATTTCTTTAGGCATTGGTCAAGGCTATAACGCGTTCACCATTTTGCAATTGGCTCATGCCATGGCAAACGTTGCTAATAACGGCATCGTCATGAAGCCTCACCTAGTTAAAGCAATTGAAGATCCCTTTACTCGCAATCGGGTGTTAACGACACCAAAAGAAAGTTATCGCATCGATCTGAATGCTGAAAATATTGAGGTGATTAAAAAAGCGATGCTAGAGGTAAACATTACTGGTACTTCTGCGGCAGCATTTAAAGGCACCGGATATCAAGTGGGCGGAAAAACTGGTACCGCTCAAGTATTTAGCTTGAACTCAAAAGAATATAAGCACAGCGCCACTGCAGAATTTTTACGTGATCACGCTTTATATATCGCATTTGCTCCAGTCGATAAGCCAACGATTGTTATAGCAATGGTGGTTGAAAATGCAGGCTTTGGTGCGCAACATGCTGCACCAATTGCGCGTAAGGCACTGGACTACTACATAGAGGGCAAGTGGCCTAAGGAGATTCCTGAATGGAAAAGAGCCCCTTAATTAAAGTTAAAGGATTTTTCTTAGGAATCTTTGCAGGCTTAGACCGTCAGCTAGGCCTTATTCTGCTTGGCTTAGCGGCTGCTGGCTTTTTTACCTTCCTGTCTGCTAGTCAAAATACACCTGTTCAAATCGCAGATGAATTACGCAATCTCGCATTGTCATTTGTGGTGATGTGGGTTGTCTCACGCATCCCACCAAAATGGCTGGAGATGGGTGCGGTTTGGATTTATGGATTCGGTGTGGCACTTTTAGTCGCAGTGGCTGTATTTGGATTAATTAAAAAAGGTGCGCGTCGTTGGCTCAATATTGGATTTGTTATTCAGCCATCTGAAATCATGAAGATCGCAATGCCACTAATGCTTGCTTGGTACTTTCAAAAGCGTGAGGGCATTCAAAAATCGTGGGACTATGGTGTTGCTGCCATCATCTTGGCGATCCCTGTTTTTTTAATTGCTCGCCAACCAGATTTAGGAACTGCTCTCTTGGTTTTTGCAGCAGGTTTATACGTCATCATTCTGGCTGGCCTGCCCTGGAAATGGATTCTGCCTTTCGTAGGACTCGGTGTTCTGGGAATTTTGTTGATCATTATTTTCGGCAGCACTATATGTGCTCATGATGTGGTTTGGCCGCTGGTACACAATTATCAAAAACACCGCATCTGTACTTTGCTAGATCCAACAAGTGATCCATTAGGAAAAGGTTTTCACACAATTCAATCGATGATTGCGATTGGCTCTGGCGGATTCTTTGGTAAAGGCTGGTTCCAGGGAACGCAAGCCCACTTAGAGTTCATTCCAGAAAAACATACTGACTTCGTATTTGCCGTTTTCTCGGAAGAGTTTGGTCTGTTAGGCAATCTTGTTTTGCTCGGACTTTTCTTTGCATTAATTAAGAGGGGCCTAGCCATCTCTGCCAGTGCGCCAAATTTATTTACGCGATTACTTGGTGCAGCAGTAACCTTAATCTTCTTTACCTACGCATTCGTGAATATCGGAATGGTAAGTGGTTTATTACCGGTGGTTGGGGTGCCGCTGCCATTTATAAGTTATGGCGGTACAGCACTTGTAACGCTAGGATTTGGGGCAGGAATACTCATGAGCATTCATCGTCATCGACGCTTAGTGCAAAGCTAACCCAATTGGATGCAGCCCTTTTCCTCTGTATCTGAAGGAAATAAAAAAGCCCGGCGTACCGGGCTTTTTTATTAACAAAGGAAGAATTACTTCTTACGCTTGTTAACTGAATCTTTAAATGCTTTACCAGCAGAAAACTTAACAGTTTTTGCAGCAGCAATTTTGAGTGGCTCGCCAGTTTTTGGGTTACGACCCATACGTGCAGCGCGCTTACCAGATGCAAAAGTACCAAAGCCGATCAGTTGTACTGAGTCACCTTTAGTAACAGCTTTGATGATTGTGTCGATTGCAGAATTCAATGCGAATTCAGCTTTGGCTTTAGAAATCTCCGCGTCGTCAGCAATCGCTGCGATTAGTTCGGCTTTGTTCAAGTGAAGCTCCTTATAGATATTGATGTCAGCGCACATTACGCTTACATGATTTTAACCACAAAAAATTACAAAAATAAAGTTGCGTTACAGCAATTTTTTACTACGACTACAAATTACTCTTCCAAAACAGTAATATCAGAAACAAAATACTCGGTATCGCCAAAACAGGTAGTTGGCAAACCAATGTGTTGCTCATACTTTAGGGCAACCTTTTTGCCTAAATTAGCATTGATTTTTTGCGCCACAGCATCTTCACGCACCGTAAAGAGGAATTTTTCTGACATCGTACCTGGCATGGAAACCATGGCCAATTCACCTTCCCAGGTTTTGCAAATATAGCCGCGATTAGAGAATTTCTGCACATACCCTGCGCGCTCACCGCTTCCATAACTCCAAGTGAGCATACCCCATGTGTAGACAGAAATACCCACTAACCCTATTAAAACAAGGCTTAAGAGCCACTTTGTAAAGCTATTCATCAGAATTTCCTTGGTAAATCTCCACACAAACCCTTAGCAGGTCCTTATATCTTCTATACACAGTATATGAGCTTCCCTGCGGAAGAAATAGTCTATTTAGCTGCAACATACAAATTAAAATACTAACAATTACCTCACTTAGATAAAACCCATGGAAATTCGCCACATCATCTTTTTTATTTTTGTAGCATCTGCGGTCTTCGTTTATTTCAGAGGAAAAGTTCGCTTTGGGGTTGTCAGATCCCTTACTGACTACCAAGTACTTTTGGCGCCAGTAAATACTCTTTTATATTTATTTTCAAAAGTGAAGGCAGGTGCCTTTATTCCAGTTAGTCAATTTCCTGAGATGAAACCCATCCAAGATAACTGGGAAACCATACGCCAAGAAGCACTTTCTTTGCAGGAGGTTGGATCGATCGCAGCAGCGACTGGATATAACGATATTGGCTTTAATTCTTTCTTTCGTACCGGCTGGAAGCGTTTTCATCTCTGTTGGTACGGGAAAGAGGTGCCATCCGCCCTAGAAAAATGCCCCAAAACTGTGGCACTTCTGAAATCCATCCCCTCGGTCAAGGCCGCCATGTTCGCCTCTCTGCCCCCGGGGGCAACGCTGGTGCGCCATCGCGACCCATATGCAGGCTCCTTACGCTATCACATTGGCTTAGTCACGCCGAATGATCCCAAATGCTTTATTGATGTAGATGGTGAGCGTTATTTCTGGAAAGATGGTGAAGCGGTCATGTTTGATGAAACCTATATTCATTTCGCCGCCAATGAAACAGATCAGCAAAGAATCATCTTATTTTGCGATGTTGAGCGCCCTGTTTACACTAAAGTAGTGGAGCTATTTAATCGCTGGTTTGGGCGCCACGTAATGAGTGCCGCCTCGTCCCAAAATGTGGAGGGTGAAAAAATAGGCTTTGTAAATGTTCTCTTTACCTATTTCTATCATCTCCGCGCGCAAGCCAAAAAGTTGAAAGCAAAACATCGATCTGTTTACTACGTAGGCAAGTGGGTACTCATTCTCGGAATTTTGTGGGCTATTTTTTGGTAAACGTCGGCCCTAGTTTTTTGGGCTCAATAATTGAACAATTTGCTCGGGACTAATAGGGCCCCAAATTTCCACTCTTTTCTTACGGCTATTCTGACCCGAAACAAATTGAATCTGTTTTTGAGGTACTCTTAACTGCTTAGAAAGCCAGGCCAATAAAAGCTCATTAGCCTTATTTTCTAAGGCTGGAGCCTGAAGCGAGATTTTTAAGCAGCCGTCATGAAGGCCAACGACTTTAGTCTGCTTTGCCCCGGGTTGGCAATGCAAATTTAACGTAATTCCGGCGGGGGTTTGTTTTAACCAAATAGGTGTCATTAAAGTACTTTAAACTTAAAACATGCCATACAAAAATTCCCAAGCTCTAGAACATCTCTTTACAAGCAACCGAGAGTGGGCTGAAGGCATGATTGCTAAAGATCCTGACTTCTTCAAGCGCTTGGTTAATCAGCAGGCGCCACAATATCTTTGGATCGGCTGCGCAGACAGTCGAGTGCCTGCAAATGAAATCGTAGACCTATTGCCGGGTGAGCTATTTGTCCATCGAAATGTTGCTAACGTAGTAGTTCATACCGATCTCAATTGTTTGTCTGTTATTCAGTTTGCGATTGACTTACTCAAGGTCAAACATATTCTGGTGGTGGGTCACTACGGATGCGCCGGTGTTCATGCAGCACTTAGCGATCGTCGCGTTGGTCTTGCTGATAATTGGTTGCGTCACGTGAAGGATGTGCACCAAAAACACGAGCGTTATTTGGGTGAATTGCTACCAACAGCTAAGCGTCAAGATCGCCTATGCGAATTAAATGTTATCGAACAAGTGGTAAATGTCTGTGAAACCACAATTGTTCAAGATGCCTGGGCACGTGGACAAGAACTTACTGTCCACGGCTGGGCATATCGTCTTGACACAGGCTTAGTCAATGATTTGGGTATGTCAATCAGCTCTACAGAAGAAATGCTAGAGCGCTATGCCAAATCGGTTAAGCGCTACGAAACAGAGCAAAACTAATTTGCTCAAATCCATTTCTAATGAAGTAGGCGTCATCCTACTCAGGCTTCTTGCCCTTTTACCTTATAGCTTACTAGTCGCTATTGGTTATGGTCTTGGATATATTGCCGCTCGTATTCCGAGCGATAGAAATAGAGTAGTAAAAACAAATCTCCACTTGTGCTTTCCAAAACTAAGCCCCACCGAAGTCGATGAACTTGCCAAAGAACATTGGAAATTACTTGGACGCAGCCTGGTAGAGAAAAGTATTATCTGGTGCGGAAGTTCAAGACAGCTGAGTAATATGATTGAGGTGAAATCTGCAGTAGACCTATCCAGCAAAAAACCGCGAATTTTAGTAAATATGCACTTCACAGGCATTGAGGGCAGCATTATTTTGAGCGCACTCTCCAAAGAAAAACATTGGCCACGTACCTCTGGATTTTTTCAAAGAATGAAAAATCCATTCTTCAACAAAAAAATCGTGGATTGGCGTAATCGTTTTGGTGGAAACTCCATCGATCGACAAGGCAATGCCAAAGCAATCATTCGAGAAATTCGCAATGGGGACTTCATCATCATTGCACCCGATATTGATCTAGGACTTAAGGATTCTGAATTCGTGCCTTTTTTTGGCATTCAAACAAATACCATCACCACCATTTCCCGCTTAGCAAAAATTACTGGCGCCGATGTATGCCTGATGACTACTACTCTAAAGGCTGATAAATCAGGCTATCTTTGCGAAATTAGAGAGCCTTTAGAAAACTTTCCAGGCACAGATCCGAAGTCAGACACTGCGCGCCTTAATCAATATTTTGAAGATGAGATTCGTCTTCGTCCAGCTGAGTACTACTGGGTACATAAGCGCTTTAAAAACTCTCCAGATAGCGGTCAAAGCCCCTATAACCCTTCTAAATAAAGGTCACTTGCCCTATCATTGAGGCATGACAGAGCGAATTGGGCTATTTGCCGATCTCCACAGCAATCTAGAAGCTTTTGAAGCCTGCATGGCTCGTGCCCAAGAGCTCGGCGTTACCCGCATGGTTTTTTTAGGTGACCTCGTGGGCTATAACGCTGACCCAATTGCCCTGATTGATCGCATTGCCGATCTTGTAGAAAGCCAAAAGGCGATCGCCATTCTTGGCAATCATGATGAAGCTGTTTTCAAGGATAGTCGCGAGCAGATGAATGCCAGCGCTAACGCTGCTATTGAATGGACCAAATCTCAACTCAGCAATAGTCATATTGAGTTTCTTAAAAATCTACCGCTCATTGTTCAAGAAGAGAAAATCTGTTTTGTGCATGCATCCGCACACAATCCTGCTGACTGGAATTACATTACGGACAGCATGAGTGCGTGGCGTTGTGTACAAAACTCTGGAAAAAATTACACCTTTGTTGGACATGCACATGAGCAAGCACTCTTTTATCAAAGTGCGGTTGGGAAATTGATTCGCTTTGCACCACATCCTGGTGATGAAATTCCAGTACTGCATCATCGCCAATGGGTAGGTGTTGTGGGCTCTCTTGGTCAACCCAGAGATGGAAATCCTGAGGCCTGCTTTGCTGTCTTTGAACCCGAAGCTGAAATTCTTACATTTCATCGCGTGGCCTACGATCACTTTACTGCTGCAGATAAAGTACGTCGCGCTGGGCTACCAGAAGACTTGGCAAATCGCCTTATTACCGGCAAATAAAATCAATGCCAATCAACACCGATATTGAAGCAGTAGACGATATATTTCAGGAAGGCAAAGTAGTGGATGGCTTTGTCTTGGGCAAGGAAGTCCATCGCGGCGGAATGGCGAGCCTCTTTTCGGCAACTAAAGAAGGCATAGATGAGCCTATTCTGCTGAAGATACCGCGGGTAGGTAAAGATCAGCCTGTAGAAAGCTTGATTGGCTTTGAAACTGAGCTCACTATCTTGCGCTCGCTGAAGAGTCCTTATGTTCCAAAGTATTTAGGGTCTGGCAATATGGCCACGCGCCCTTATATTGCGATGGAAAGAGTTGAAGGTCGTCCACTAGAGGACTACATCAAGGAAGGCAAAGTATTTACGATTGATGAGGTAGTGCGCATTGGCGCAGATCTAGCGCAAGCAGTTCAATCACTACATTCTCAAGATGCCATTCACTTAGATATCAAGCCAGATAATATTTTGGTAGATGATAAGGGCAAGCTAACCCTCATTGATTTTGGTTTATCGCATCACGCTCGCTTCCCAGATTTGCTCGCTGAAGAGATGCGTAAAGGTGTTGGGTCTGCGCCGTATATTTCTCCAGAGCAAGTGGCTGGGATTCGCTCTGATTCGCGCAGCGATATTTTCTCTATCGGCGCAATCATGTATGAGCTCCTGACTGGAGAGCTACCATTTGGTAACCCCCAAACAATGAGTGGTCTGCGCAGAAGGATGTGGGCTGAACCATTTCCGCCACGCGCTATTCGAAGAGAAATTCCACGCTGGTTACAAGAGGTAGTGCTTAGGTGTCTTGAGCCACGTGCTGCAGATCGCTATCAAAGTGCTGCGCGCCTGCGTCAAGTGTTGCGCGACCCCGAGGGAGTTACTCTCACTGAACGCGCTGACCGAGTAGAGCCGCCTAGCTTTTGGCAAAACCTGAAGGGCATGTTTAGGGCTGCAGGCTATGAACCCTCTCCAAGTCTGCGTCCTAGTATGGGCAACTTTGATGCCCCGCTTATGCTTGCTGCAATCGATACACGTCAGTCTGACGAAGACTTGCGTGAGCGCATGCAAATCACAGCAAAGAATTTATTGCACGCCTATCCTGAAAGCCGATTGATTTGTTTGAGCACTATTAGTGGCACCCCTACATTCGAAGGCAATCAAGAAAAGGAATCGGCTAGCGGAATTGTGCGCGGCCATTTAGTGCAGCTGATGGATTGGGCCAAACCATTAAAGCTACCACCAGAAAGAATTTCATATCACGTACTAGAAGCCATGGATCCCGCCTCACGTATTGTGGAGTTTGCCAAAGACAATGATGCGTCCCTTATTCTGATTGGAGCATCACATAAGTTGCCCAATAAGGTAGCGCCCTGGAGAACCTCTATGACCAAGATCGTCGAAGAGGCCCCCTGTAGTGTTCATATTGTGAGGACCTAAGCAATGAATGACGTCTCCCCAGGGCTAGTAATTGACGGATAATGCGGGGATGGAAGAAAAAGTACGCGTCTCAAAATTACTCTCTGAGCTTGGCCTTTGCTCACGTCGAGAAGCAGACTCTTATATTGAGCAAGGATTAGTGACTGTAGATGGTGAGGTTGTTAATGAGCTCGGTACACGAGCATTTCGCCATCAAAAAATTGAGTTGCAATCAGGCGCCAAGGCGCAACAAGCATCTCGCATTACCGTCATCCTAAATAAACCGGTTGGCTATATCTCTCACTATGATGATGAGCAAGAATATCAGCCAGCAGCTTCATTAATCACCCCTGAAAATTACTTTGCTAGCCCGCTAGATAAAGGTAGAAGCCCACGCTTTAACACTAAAGGCTTGGCACCAGCTGGACGGTTAGACATTGACTCTACTGGAATGCTCGTCTTAACCCAAGATGGCCGCATTGCTAAATTATTGATTGGTGAAAATAGCCCCATCGAAAAAGAATATTTAGTGCGCGTTGAGGGCTTACTTTCTTTCGAGGATTTGGATCGCCTAAAGCATGGTCTATCGCTAGATGGCGTGGAACTTAAGCCTGCACAAGTAAGTTGGCAAAATGAAGATCAGCTGCGCTTTGTATTGCGTGAAGGTCGTAAGCGCCAAATTCGTCGGATGTGTGAAATGGTCGGGCTCAAAGTGATTGGTCTCAAACGCGTCAGAATGGGTCGCATCTCCTTGGGCCCGCTACCTCCAGGTCAATGGCGCTATGTCAGGCCTGAAGAGCAGTTCTGACAAGCCTCACACGCTTATAATTGCGTTCGAACCTAGATTAATCAACGCAGAATTACCATCGAAACTCCTACCTCCAGCACTCCAGGCGCAGAAGTACTAAGACGTCGCAGCTTTGCCATCATCTCTCACCCGGATGCAGGTAAAACCACGCTTACTGAAAAATTATTGCTTTACGCAGGCGCTATTCAAATTGCGGGAAGCGTTAAAGCACGCAAAGCAAGTCGTCATGCAACATCTGACTGGATGGAGATTGAAAAGCAGCGGGGCATCTCGGTAGCCAGCTCAGTGATGCAAATGGAATATCGTGATTGCATCATTAATTTATTGGATACGCCTGGCCACCAAGACTTCTCTGAAGATACCTATCGAGTTCTGACTGCCGTTGACTCGGCACTCATGGTCATCGATGCTGCTAACGGCGTTGAATCTCAAACACTTCGCTTGCTCGAAGTTTGTCGTGCGCGCAATACACCTATCGTGACCTTCATTAATAAGATGGATCGCGAGGTAAAACCTCCGATGGAGTTAATGGACGAGATTGAAACGGCGCTCGGCATCGAGGTAGTTCCATTTACCTGGCCTGTTGGTATGGGTAAATCGTTTGCGGGTGTGATCGATATTGCGAACTCTCGTATGCGCATGTTCAAGGCAGGTGAAGATCGCGTAACCGAAGACTCTCATGCGGTGGTAGATATTAATGATCCAGCCCTAAAAGAGCGTCTTGGTACTGACTTAGAAAATGCCTTGGCTGAAGTCGAGCTCATAAAAGAAGCAATGCCGGCTTTTGATCTTGAAGCCTTCTTGGCAGGGCGTCAGTCACCCGTCTTCTTTGGCTCAGCCATTAATAACTTTGGTGTACGTGAGATTCTGAATACATTGGTTGAGCTTGCACCATCTCCAGGGTCACGCAAAGCATTGCAGCGAGAGGTGAGCCCAGCTGAAAATAAATTCTCTGCAGTAGTGTTCAAGATTCAGGCAAATATGGATCCAGCACATCGTGACCGCGTTGCATTTTTGCGCATCTGCTCTGGTCACTTTCAGCGTGGTATGAAATTAAAAATTTGTCGAAACGGTAAAGAGGTACGCACCAACAATGCGCTCTCATTCTTATCGCAACGACGTGATATTTTGGATGAGGCTTTTCCGGGTGACATCATTGGCTTGCCCAATCATGGTCTCCTGCGCCTTGGTGACACTCTCACTGAAGGTGAGCAGTTGCAATTTACTGGTTTGCCATTCTTCGCTCCAGAAATTTTCCGCATGGTTGAGTCTGCCGATCCTTTACGTTCAAAACAATTACGTACTGGGCTAATGCAATTGGGTGAAGAGGGTGCCATTCAAGTCTTTAGGCCTATGGCTGGCGGCATTATGCTGCTTGGCGCCTTTGGTCAGCTGCAATTTGAAGTGGTAAGCCATCGTCTGCAGACTGAATATGGCGCAGAAGTGCGCCTTCTACCAGCACGCTACAGCCTAGCTCGTTGGGTTAGCTCAGATGATCCTGTGGCCCTGAAAAAATTCACCCAAGAAAACATCCACCGTATGGCGGAAGACGTTGTAGGTGCCTCGGTTTTCTTGGCATCTCATAAATCAGAGTTAGATGTTGCTCAACAACGCTGGGAATCGATTCAATTCCATGCCCTCAGAGAGCACGCCGGTTTAATTTATCAATCAGACCTAGCGGGCTGAAAACCAAACTGCTGTTGATTTAACGCGTTGCCTTGCAATCAAATACGGCGACCAACTGAGTATCGCTACTTCTGAATGAGGCAACCTTGCCATACTGCGCACAGTAGGCGCCCGCTTTCTGGGTTAATTGCTCAATCGATTCGCCACTGCTATTGAGAAAAGTAACATGGTTTGAGTCCGATGCATCGGTATACACCGCAGCACAAGCACCCAACATAGTCATGCAATATATGCCCAAAATGGATGACTTTATCAATGCATTCATTTAAAAATCCTTCCTATGATTTAGGGTTTATTCAGAGCTAATTTTGCCAAAACTTTTGTAGTGATCTTGCTCGCAAGCGGTCGATAAATCAGAATGCAAGCAATAGCTACTGGATAAGCGACTAACCACACCTCAAGCCATACCCAACAAAAATTTTCTGCAAGGCCGACTCGAACAAATGTAGTAGCAAGCGTAATACTTAAAGACATCAAGAGGCCCATTACTAAGGCAAATACAAGGCTTGGTAGATTTATCATGACTACATCATAGCGCCCATACTAGTTAACTGTTATTCTGAACTGTGATCACTATTGTGCGCCCTAGAAAGGGGAATCTCTTACGCAAGCCTCGGAGATTCATCATGCCATAACTCTAGGAAAATTCATGGCTGTAGGCCAAAATCAAAGAACCAGAAAAAATGACTCCATGCTCACCAAAACAGGAAAAGCGCGCTTAGGACCCCTTAATGTAGCTCAGCTGACAAAGCTACTAGAAGCAAGCACCAAGCCAAAAGAAAAGGGCAAAATATTACGAGCCCTTAGTAAACATACAGTTGTTGCCGCATAATTAAAAAGCCCCCCTCAAATGGGGCTTTTTAATTGCATCATTTCACAAAACTCTATTCCTCTAAGTTCGTATTACCAACATTCTTTTTCCAAGGATGACGGTTGATACAACCAATACAGCAAAGATTAAATTCATCATAGTAAGTGAATCTCCCAGCAAAACACTAGCAGCTACTAGCGTACAAAAAGGTTGCATCAGCTGCACTTGACTCACTCTCGCAATGCCTCCAATCGCAAGTCCTTCATACCAAAAGAAGAAGCCAAGAAACATGGGGAATAAGCTGAGGTAAATAAAACTTGTCCAGGCAACCGCTCCAGCATCTATATACCCTGGACTATAAGTTAGCCATGTCATGACAATATTGAGTGGCAATGAGATCACTAAAGCCCATGAAATGACGGCGCGAGGATTCATTTTTCTAGAGAGCTCACCGCCCTCTACATAGCCAATACATGCACTAATTCCGCCAAGAACAAGAAGGCCATCAATATAAGTAAAACTTCCAGAACTCTTGAGTAAGGCATACAGAACAACTAAGCCGGCTCCCAATAGAGATACAAGCCAAAATCCTAAAGAGGGTCTTTCTTTGAAGCGCACTACTCCAATCACGGTGGTAGCAAGCGGCATCATTCCCAAGATCACTGCGCCATGGGACGATGAACCATGAGCCATTGCTACAGTAGTAAAGATGGGGAATCCAAACACTACACCAAACGCAATAATTACAAACTTAACAAAATCAACTTTTGTAGGAGTGGGTTCTTTTTTGTAGGCAAGATAAGCTAGTGCTACCAAGCCCGCTAGGAGAGCTCTGCCGAAAGCAATGAAGTAAGGATTAAAGCTAAGAACAGCAATCTTGCTAACTGGTAAGGTTAGGCTAAAAATAAGGATGCCAATAAAGCCAATTAGCATTCCTTTGCTTTCTTTATTCACCATTGCCCTTTATTCAATATTGAATCGATTGTATTAACAATACTGATTAAGTGGGCTGTAATATGTCAGCATTCCTTATGAAATTGAACATCCATATTCAAGCCATCTATCTTGCACCCTCCGCTGGTGCGCAGATGCAATCTGTCAGCCATATTAGCGTCAAGGCGGGCGCTGGTATTGAGGGCGACCGTTATGCGCTGGGCACAGGAGCATATTCCACTGTTGAGCCAATAAAAGTACGTCACATTAGCCTGATTGCCTCATCTGGTATTGAGACGGCAAATGACTGGTTAAAAGCGGGTGATGAGCCTACTTTTATTGGGGCTGAAACACGTCGCAACATTGTGCTCGAAGGAGTTACCGCCAGCGATCTGAATGATCTAGTCGGTCAGCAATTCCAGCTAGGTAGCCTCCAATTGCTAGGCACGGAACTATGCACCCCTTGTGAAAGACCAGCACAACTACTTAGTAGGCCAAGCTTCATGGAAGCTTTCGAAGGACGAGGAGGCATTCGGGCTGAGGTGCTTAATTCGGGAACTCTGTGTGTTGGCGACAAACTATTGAACGAGAAATTGCATGATTGAATACCGTGATAACGCAAACATAACGGCTGAGCAAGCCATTGATCTTTATAAGCGCTCAACCCTTGGTGAGCGTCGCCCGGTTCACAATGAGCAAACCTTTGAGGCAATGCTCAAGAATGCGAATCTCACCATTACCGCTTGGGACGGTCAAAAGCTAGTAGGCATTTCTCGCTCGCTCACTGACTTTGCTTATGTGGCTTATCTAGCAGATTTAGCAGTTGACCAAAAATACCAACGCTCCGGCATTGGTAAACAACTAATAGAAGAAACTAAAGCGCATCTCGGTTCCGAATGCATGATTGTCCTTTTAGCCGCGCCTAAGGCAAACGAATACTACGAACACATTGGCTTTGAGCACAATCCGCGCGCCTGGACTCTCAAAAATAATTAAGTCTTTATTATTGCCGCATGACTATTACTCGATTTTGTTTAGTTCGCCACGGCGAGACCGACTGGAATGCTGCGCGTCGCCTGCAAGGCCATACGGATATTGACCTGAATGCCAGAGGCCTAGCGCAGGCTAAACAAATGGCAGCTGCACTCAAAAATATTAATCTGCACTTTGATGTTTTGTACACGAGCGATCTTCAGCGCGCAGCAAAGACCGCAAAAGCTATCGAAGAATTATTTAAGACAAGCGCAATAAGTAATGCAATATTACGAGAGCGTCACCTTGGCGCTTTACAAGGACTGACCATCGATGAAGCTCCAATGCGAGAACCGGAGCTCTGGAAATCTCATCTCAGCAGAAATATTGAAGAGAATTTACGCGACGGTGAAAGCATTCAACAATTTGCAGACCGCATCAGAACTGCGCTTGAACAAATCAAAATGCAGCATTTAGGCCAAACTATTTTGTTGATCAGTCATGGTGGCGCATTGGATATGATGTACAGAATTGCAAGCAATCAGCCATTAGATGCGGAAAAAGCTGTTGCTGTACCTAACGCCTCGCTCAACTGGATTAGTCATGATGGACTAACTTGGAAAGTTGAGCGCTGGGCAGACACCAGTCATCTAGAAGATTTAGCACTAGATAATTTAGATCTGTAGCACTCCTATTAGAAACAATCTAATAGGCAATAAATAAGCCGCCCGCAGGCGGCTTATTTTCTTTGCAATTACCTAGCAAAATGTCATTTATTTTGGTCTGATTTGCAAAAATTGACGATCACATCAGCAAAGCTTAAGTAACGGGAATTGCTTTTTCTAAAGAGATCAATCTCTGCAGCCAGGGGTGAGGCTGCGCCTTTAAAGCTGGCGTCTTCATAGCCTGGATGATATGGAGCTTCTTCAACAAATTTGTTTGTCATACATTTGCCTTAATAAGTTAATGCCTAAAATGAATTCGTTTTGGGGAATGTCAATGAGTCAATGGATTAAAGCTGCTGTGGCAGCACGACGAAGTTCGTCAAACTATTCGATCAGAATTTGCATGAGACTCTCCCAAAGCAGCCCATCGCAGACATAGACAAGCTATGCCGATGGATGCCGCTCCCCCTGTCCTTGATACCTGAGAGATTCACCCTAAGCCTAGCTTAGGATTTGCTCCTTCGGTGCACCATAAAGATGGTGACTCTCCAGACGGCTATTTAGGATAAGCAGTACCTTCCTGGTGGATACCTGAGCGTTCATGGGAGTTTGCGCCTTCGGTGGAGGGAAACCCCTCGCTCTCCTGCTATTAAAAATTATAACCTGATGGCACTTTTGCCAGATTGGCGTTAAGACCAGAACGCCTTCATCATCGCTACATCCGCTATTCCCCTGTCATTGCCATACTTGAGATAGGGGGCAATCCATTTTGGATCCATCAGATTTTCTACCTTAGATAGACCGGGAGGAAGACCAACAACGATATGTTTTGTTCTGGTGCCACCAGCCTCCAAATCTTTTACCTCTTGATTAACGGTATTTGGCAGAGACGATAAGCGTAGTCCTTGTTTCTGCTCATTGATCGTTCCATCACCTAAGGAAATAATAATTGCTCGCTTAACTCCTGCAATCACATCGCTATGGGTGCTGCTTTGAGACATACCGCCGTCCATACATAAGCGATCTTTTACGAAGGTTGGCCCTACTTGCCCCGGCGCAGAAGCGCTTGCCGCACAAGCAACATTAATGGGAATATTGCTTTCTTTGGAAATAACAAGACGTTGCCCTGTATAGCAATCAATTGTTGTAGTGAACATTCCATCAGATGGCCATGATGCAGTTGTGAGCAACTTCTTCATTACCTTGTTGTACTTAGCTATGCCATCCGGATTTAATGAAGCCATGGCTGCTTTACCAATACGCTGAATAGATGCAGCCGATCCATCACGAACTGTTAGTTCCGCGCGTTGCGCTCTTAATTGAGAGGAATTAAATTGCAGTGCGGGCATCATTTCTGCGAGCAATTTAGGAAAATCTGAGAAAAGATCCATCTCACTCAAAAGACGCCAAAAATGTCCGGAGGTCAGCATTGCTCCAAATATAGATCCCGCAGAAGTACCAACTGCAACATCTGCTGCACCTAAATCTATACCCGCTTTCTTAAGCGCATTGCAGTACCCCGCGTACCAAGCAATCAATGGTGTTCCACCGCCACCCAAGGCTAAACCTCGCTCTTTACCTTGCGCAAATAAATTCTTATATGGAGCAGGATGAACCAAGCCGTCATTCCAATTAGCCGTTGTATCCGCATCTCGTTTTGCCTCAAAGGCCTCAACCTCAGCAATTGTCTTTTGAGATAAGTTTGTGTTTTGAGCCAAAACATTTGTAGTAGAAAATGTAGCGGCACCAATAGCAGAAGTTTTTAAGAAATTGCGGCGGCTTGATTGGGTCATATTTGCTCCAGGAGTGATGCCTAATTTATAGCAGATCTCTCAATAAAAAAACCACCCGCAGGCGGTATTTTTATTACTCAAGGCTCCTTATTGCGTCAGGCTCGGCAAGGCGCCAGTCAGGACCGCATAAAAGCAGTACGCCCAACCCAAGACCAAGAGGAGCCCAATAAAATATTGTGGGAACCGAATTGCTTGCTCGGGTAACCCTTGCTTCTTACCGGTCACCATTGCTCTTACAAGGTTTTCTTTTTGCAAAAGACTCATCAGAGCTGCTGCGGCAATATGAATAATCACCAATGCCAAAGCTAGGCTGGCAATTACTTCATGCGCTTCGCTCATCCAGTCTCCAAGAAACTCTTTCACACTCCAGTAGCCTGTTAAACCAATTAATAAAATGATGGCCATCAGCCCAAGCATGACGATGCCACCAGCGGGGTTGTGCCCCGGTGATGCCTCCTGATAGCTGCCCAACATACCCTTAAAGTGGCTAATAATTTCTCGGGGGCCCTTTATGAATTGGGAGAATCGAGCGTATTTGGTTCCCATCAAACCCCATACCAATCTAAACAAGACAAGCGCACAAGCAGAGTAACCAAATGCGTAATGAATCATTTGCAGTCGCTCACTCTCAGAAGTAAGCCAAGCACCTGCAAAACAAATGACCAACAACCAATGAAAAATACGAGTTGGCACATCCCAGACCAAGATAGGTTGTTTATGAATCATTTGGCCGGCACCTTCAGACCTTTCTCGCTAAAAATACCCTCTGCTGCAGTGGTATGACAGGCACCGCAATTTGCTGGACTCTTAATGCTTGGCCTTTTCCATACATCGGCCTTAATCTCCTCATGCTCACGAATAAACCATGACGTTTTTGTAATGCGATTTTCTGGAGCTAACTCACTGTATTTTTGTTTGGTAGCAGCATTCCGCTTTAGCCAATTGGTGATTTCGATTTTGTCTTTTTCATCAATGCTTGCATCAGTACCAAAGTGTTTCGTAAGTCCACTCATGACGTTCTGCCAACTCTTTTCACTTAGCAATCCTGGTGGATAAGCCATATGACAGCTCGCGCATTCAGCTTCATAAGATTTAGGCATATCTGATGGCATGGGCATTTTTGCAGCCATTACTGAGCTAACTGCGAATGCAGTTGATAAGAAAATCAATAGTTTTTTCATTGTTACCTTACTTAACGCTCATTAACCAAACGAGAACATCTGCTTTCTCTTGCGCAGTGCAGTCACGACCGAGCACATCATTGCAATTGCGCTTAAACCATTTGTCGACTTTGGCATCATCTGTAAATCGAGTTGGGTTAGCGGACGGGGCTAAAGGCTTAATTACTTTGCCAGTAACGATATGCTTCGTATCATGATTAGGGGGATTCTCATGGCATGAAGCACAACTCCACTCTTTACCATGTTTGGCATTAAAAAATTGCTCGCCTCTGCTGGCTGATGCTTTGCCTGATTGCGCTTCATAGGTTTTTAATAATTCTTGTGGACTAGTAGCATTTGCCAATCCACAAATGCCCAAAGACAACATAAACAACACAAGCTTCATACTCATAAATCCTCCATATACTTGATTAGTATGCGCCTAAGATATGTCAGCAAAAACTAATACATCACTAAATTACTGGGGATTAAGGAAGCGCTTAAAGTTGCACGGGCAAATCTCCATAAAGGCAAAACCACCCGAAGGTGGTTTTAGTGATTCTTGGGGGCATTTATCAATCACATTTTTTGGATTGGTAGGCCGCTTTAATCTTATTGATTATCAGTTAAGCAATTGATATAAAGACCAGCCCAAATTGAGGGCTGCCAAACTCAGGAGGGTTACAAAAGTAAATTTCATTCCCAAAACACGTTTATTGAAATTGGGTGGAGGCTCATTTATACCAACCGCATGGATCAGGCGCCCTATGATTAAAGTAATGCCAGGAATAGCAACCAGCCACCAAGGAGCCCCATTTAACTCAAGGCAAGCAATCAAGATAATGCCAAATGGAACATACTCTGCAAAGTTTCCCTGTGCGCGGATAGCCCTCTCCAAATCTTCATGACCACCACTTCCTATGCCAACCTGATTTTTTCTTCTTAAGCCAATCACAGCGAAAGAGAGTCTGACAAAGATGATGGTTAAAACAGCCGCAATGATAGAGGTGACTGGTAGCATTAATTTCTCCTTAAATGATTTCCAACACCTTGCTTAGTGATGCGCCTTCATAGTTTGGTTTTTCACCAATTTCTTCAAAGGGGTGTCCAAGACGATTGACCCAGAACACATCAAAACCATACCACTTGGCCGCTAGAGCATCCCAAGCGTTGCTGGAGACAAAGAGAATTTCTTCTTTCTTGACGGGGAATGCCTTTAATAAAAGCGCATAGGCCTGAGGATCTGTTTTAAATAAACGCACATCCTCTATAGTCACGACCTTATCTAAATAATCTTTTAGGCCATTACTATCAACGACGGTGGCTAACATTTCTCTACTTCCATTGGACAGTATTGCGGTAGAGATGCCTTTGCCTTTAATGGTCTTAAGAACGGTCAAGCTATCTTCAAAACCAGTCAATTTTGCGTATTGATCCATCAGGCGCTTCTCATACTCTGGAGTGAGATTTAGGCCCATCCGTTTACAGACATAGTGCAAAGAGCGAATCGTTAGCTCCCAAAATGGCAAATAGTGCTTGCTACCATTAGGGTTGGGGTCACTCATAGTCACTAAGCGGGTGTACTCGATTTGACGATCACGCCACATCAAAGCAAATGCTTGGCCATGCCCCGGAAATAATTCTTCTGCTAACTGCCCCATGGAATACACATCAAATAATGTGCCATAAGCATCAAAGGCTATGAGCTTATACATACTGCCTCCTATTTTTTAGTCTTATATTTTTGTACAGCTCCCTTTAAATCGGAGTATTCCTCGCACCCAAAAGTGCAAACCTTATCCAGCCTCACCAATAATGCCTCAGCCCCTGGCAAATCATTATTCATTAACTTGAGTTTTCCGTAATACTCGAGAGCGCCTCGATGGTTTGGATCTATTTTTAAAGCAGCTTGATAATATTTTTCTGCGCCCACTAAGTCAGGTGGCTGTTTTTTTCGAAGACTGTAACCCAGTAAATTATTCCAATCGGCTGAACTTGTTTCATTAGCAGACTGTAATTGCTGTATTGCCTGATCATATTTTTCTGCTTTAATACTTGCCCTTGCTTCGGTTAACCAGGCTGGGTCTGACTTAACGGGGGTAGTATCTGCGGCCCAAGAAGCCCCCATCAAAGACAGGAGCAATAAAAACGTAAAAGATAAGTATTTCATAGGGGTCCTTTAAATAAGAATGTCTAACGGCATATGTTTAGGGGCTTGGATAGAGAGTGTGTGAAAGATATTCCCCGTTTTTATTCACCTTCACCAAAACCATGTCGCCCACACCAACTACTTTTCCGGTGTAGGCCTGAATATTGACGTGGTGTGTCACCAGAATAAGTGGCGCCTTAGATTGTTTAGCTAGCTCATTTTTAATGAAACCCTCTAATGCTTTAGTTTGCTTCTTTTCTAAACTCATATCGTCAAAAAAAGATCCGAGTGATGGCTCAATTTTTACTGGGCCTTTATTCAAAAGATTTGCCGTATCTAAACATCTACACCATGGACTACTAAACACATCGGCCTTTTGAATGCCTTGATTACTTAGCCATACACCAATTGCCTTAGATTGCTTTTTACCGTACTCACCCAAATTGCGCTGTGTGGCACATTGACTAATGACATAACCTGCAGGATCTCCATATCCCGGAGCATCAGCATGTCTCATCAATAAAACATACTGGCCATCCTGCAAATCGTTCATTAGGGCTGCTATTGCTTGCCCCATACAGCATAGGCTAAGCAGGGAAAAAATAAGGGGGGCAATGATTTGACGAAAACGAGTCATAGAAGTGGAGGTGTATTTACCGATAAGAAGACCATCCTAATGGACAATCCACATTTCTGCCGAACCAAAGCTCAAGCCGCCCGAAGGTAGTTTTTCTGCTTCTTGGCGGCCCTAGGTAGGGTCAGCTTATCGATTTATTCGATCGATAGGTTCATTTAAATTCATTGGACTGATATCCACAATAGGAACAAGATCAGCACATCACAAACAATAACGGATGGAGTTGAAAAAGAGAAATACAAGGGAGATTGACAGGCGTATAGCTGTCACAAAAGAAAAATAACATCAGAATCAAGCAAATGAAATTAAATCCGTTAAGCTGAAATAGTCAACCAAAATGATTTACTACAAAGGAGATCAATATGACATCAAAAGGCACATGCCCTGTCGCTCATGGAGCGAATACTGAGGTTAGCAACACCCCAATGGCCTGGTGGCCTAAGGCACTGAATCTAGACATACTTCACCAGCACGATACAAAAACAAACCCACTTGGGCCATCCTTTAACTACCGTAAGGAATTAAAGAAACTCGATACCAAGGCACTTAAAAAAGATGTCAAAAAATTACTGACTACCAGTCAAGATTGGTGGCCAGCCGATTGGGGTCACTATGGTGGCCTCATGATCCGTATGGCTTGGCACTCCGCAGGCTCTTATCGTATTGCCGATGGAAGGGGTGGGGCCGGCACAGGTAATCAACGCTTTGCTCCGCTGAATTCATGGCCAGATAACGCTAATCTAGACAAAGCACGAAGACTCCTTTGGCCAATTAAGAAGAAATATGGCAACAAGATTAGTTGGGCCGATCTCATGATTTTGGCAGGCACACTAGCCTATGAATCCATGGGATTAAAAACCTTTGGTTTCTCATTTGGTCGTGAGGATATTTGGCATCCAGAAAAAGATATCTATTGGGGCTCAGAAAGAGAGTGGCTTCAAAAAAGTGGTGGCGAGGGCAGTCGTTATTCCGGTGAGCGTGATTTAGCCAATCCGTTGGCTGCAGTCATGATGGGATTAATTTATGTCAACCCCGAAGGTGTTGATGGCGAACCCGATCCGCTTAAGACAGCACAGGACATTCGCGTGACGTTTGCGCGCATGGCCATGAATGATGAAGAAACTGTTGCACTAACCGCTGGTGGACATACAGTTGGCAAAGCCCATGGTAATGGTAATGCCGCAAACTTGGGACCAGCGCCCGAGGCTGCACCAATTGAAGAACAAGGTCTTGGTTGGATGAATCACAAGACGCGCGGCATTGGTCGTGATACGGTTACCAGCGGCCTTGAAGGTGCTTGGACAACCAACCCAACCCAGTGGGATAACGGCTACTTCGACTTATTGCTGAATTACGACTGGGAGCTAACTAAGAGTCCAGCTGGTGCATGGCAATATCAACCCATCAACATCAAAGAAAAAGATAAGCCAGTTGATGTAGAAGATGCTTCGATTCGTACTATGCCCATGATGACTGATGCTGACATGGCAATGAAAATGGATCCTGAATATCGCAAGATATCTGAAAAGTTTCACAAAGATCAGGCTTATTTCTCCGAAACCTTTGCGAGAGCTTGGTTCAAACTCACTCATCGCGATATGGGTCCTAAGGCAAGATACTTTGGTCCAGATGTGCCTAAAGAAAATTTGATCTGGCAAGACCCAGTTCCAAAAGGTTCTAAAAAATATGATCTAAAAGCTGTGAAGTCCAAGATCAAAGCTAGCGGCCTATCAAATGGCGAGATGATTGCGACCGCTTGGGATAGTGCTCGCACCTTCCGAGATTCCGATAAGCGCGGTGGCGCCAATGGTGCTCGTATCCGTTTGGCGCCACAAAAAGATTGGGCAGGCAATGAACCAAAGCGCTTATCTAAAGTACTGAGCATCTACGAATCGATCGCTAAAAAAACAGGCGCAAGTGTTGCTGACATCATCGTACTGGCTGGCAATATTGGCATTGAACAGGCCGCTAAAGCTGGAGGATATAGCATCAAGGTGCCGTTTACTGATGGTCGTGGTGATGCTACGCAAAAGATGACCGATGTGGAATCGTTCGAAGTATTAGAGCCCTTAGCAGATGGTTATCGGAATTGGCTTAAAGAAAACTATGTGGTTATGCCTGAAGAGTTGTTATTAGATCGCACTCAGTTGATGGGTCTGACAGCCCAAGAAATGACCGCCTTGATTGGTGGCATGAGGGTGCTAGGAACAAATCATGGGGGAACAAAACAAGGGGTGTTTACAAACAAAGAAGGTGTTCTGAGCAATGACTTTTTTGTTAATTTGACCGATATGAACTACTTATGGAAACCAACGGGGCGAAATAGCTACGATGTTGTTCATCGAAGCACAGGAAAAACTCAGTGGACAGCAACTAGAGTTGATTTAGTGTTTGGATCGAATTCAGTACTGCGAGCTTACGCTGAGGTTTACGCCCAAGACGATAACAAAGAAAAGTTTGTGGAAGACTTCGTCGCGGCATGGACTAAGGTGATGAACGCAGATCTGTTCACTTAATCAAACCCGTAGTTACTTATAAAAAAGAGGTAGCCATTGCTACCTCTTTTTTATCGATGAAATTTACTTGCTTTAAGCGATATTGCCAGTAAACATACAAACAAAAAATGCTGTGTTCAGAACTAGCGCCCTTGGCAATCCAGAGGCATCTCCCATAAAGGCTTCTCTTGTCTATAGTCACAATTCACACCGACAGGTGATGTTGAGCTGGCAGCACAACCAGTTAAGATCAAAATAAATAAACCTGTAACTACTGAAATAAATAGTTTTTTCATTGCACTCATTCTCCAATTGGCTAATATGTTTTCATTTTCTCATGGCAACTTGCAAGCACCAAGTAAAAAACTGCCCGAAGGTGCTTTTGGTATTTCTTGATAGGCCTAAGCGTCAGTAGCTGGGACTAGGATGCCAGTTCTAATGGCTCTTCAAATAATCTATTACCCAGGCTGGATCACTATCACTTGGGAAGATAGGATAGTGAACTGCCTCGATCACGCCATTATTCGCAATTAATGTAACGCGCTTTAGTAATGTCATTCCAGCGGCTACAAAGGTGGGCATATTCAATGCCTTTTGAAATTGATAGTTCTCATCACTCACAACCGGAAATGGCAGGTGCAGTCTATCGGCCATTTCTTTTTGATATTCCGTAGTTTGAACACTTAAACCTATAACCTCTGCACCCAAAGCTTGAAGCTCTTGATAGTGATCTCTAAATGAGCAACTTTGAGGCGTACAACCTCTTGCACCAGGAATTTGATCCCAGCCATCTGGCAAAGCAACATTGGGTTGCCCTGTCATTGGATAGCAGTAGATAACTAATCTGCCCTTGATGTCTCCAAGATTGACGCTCTTGCCATTTGTCGCATTTAAAGAAACATTAGGGAGCCTCATTCCCCTCAAATGATTGGTTGAACCGTCATCTTGAGGAATAGGTAAATCTGTAGGAAGCTGGTTTAGGTTTGTCATTGGTAAATTCTATACAAAAAACCGTGGTCATCGGTCAAGCGGTAGATATGATCGTGAAAATGGCGTTATTTAAAGAATTTGCGGTACTAGATTCTTAATTAAACTTTTCACAAATTAAGTAATTTTTGACCCTATATGCATTATGGGCAAAAACCTAAAAATGATTACCCCTCATCTTTGAAAAATCATCATTTAAGCTGATGCTGAAAGAGCAAAATGAATCATTCGTCCAATTTGCCCTAATTTAGGGATGAAATATTGCTCAGTAAATTAACCTTAGGCTATTCTAAGATCACAATTAACGTATTCATTTTCTGTAATTAATCCCGTGGAGAAAGCGCAATGAAATTAGCTCGTAGACTTTTTTTAATGGCATGCACATCTTTAATTAGCTTTGGCGTAGCAGCACAATCCTATCCAACCAAGCCAATCAAAATCATTGTTCCATTCGCTCCTGGAGGCAGCACAGATATTATCGCTCGCAGTATCGCTGACCCCCTAAGCAAACAACTTGGGCAGTCTGTCATCGTTGAAAATAAAGCTGGCGGGGGTGGCTCCATTGGGGCAACCGAGGTAATAAGATCACCAAAAGATGGCTACACTTTAGGAATCGCTACCGTCTCCACAACTGCGTCTAACCCGGCCATCAATACCAAAATTGGATATGACCCAATCAAGGATTTCACACCAATTACCAATATTGCTGCGACACCAAATATCATCGTCGTTAATCCCAATTTTCCGGCTCGTGACTACAAAACATTTATTGAGGTAATTAAGAAAAATCCAGGAAAGTATTCGTATGCTAGCTCGGGTACTGGCGGCATTGGTCATATGCAAACTGAACTCTTCAAAAGCCTAACAGGGACTTTTATCGTACATATTCCTTACCGTGGTGCCGGGCCTGGCTTGGTTGACGTTGTGGCAGGTCAAGTTCCTATCATGTTTGACAACTTGCCATCAGCGCTCCCCTTCATCAAAGATGGTCGTCTAATTCCCATTGTAATTGCTGCACCAAAACGTATTCCTCTCTTGCCAAATGTACCGACATTTTCTGAAGTAGGTCTCGCACCAGCAAATAGGATGGCTTACTATGGCCTGCTTGGTCCAGCAGGATTACCCAAAGATGTTGTTGATAAGATTTATGCCGCCACTCAAAAAGCAGTTGAAGATCCCGCCGTTAGAAAACGTATTGAAGACACGGGGTCGATCATTAATGTAAATGGGCCAGAAGCATTCTCCAAAGAGATTGCAGCAGAATATGCGACCTATAAAACAGTCGTAACCAAGCAAAAATTAGAGCTAGAGTAATACCAATAAATTTTATGGATTACTCGAATGCCCAACTAACGATTACGTTACTGATGACCCCTGATAAGGCCAACTTTACTGGCAACGTTCATGGTGGCGACTTACTCAAATTGCTCGATCAAGTAGCTTATGCTTGTGCCAGTCGTTATGCTGGCAAACAAGCTGTTACCCTTAGCGTGGATCAAGTTACTTTTAGGCAACCTATTCATGTGGGGGAATTGGTTACGTGCCTTGCTTCAGTGAACTACACCGGCAATACATCAATGGAAATTGGTATTAAAGTCATTGCAGAGAACATTCAGTCGCAGATTAAACGCCATGTAAATAGCTGCTTCTTTACGATGGTATCTATCGGCCAAGACGGCAAGCCTTCATCTGTGCCAACATTTACACCTACTACACCAGATGAGCTACGTCGCCACAAAGGAGCACAACTTCGCAGAGAAATGCGTCGTCAATATGAAGATGATGCTTTAAGTATTCGAAGCTCGAAAGCCATAAGCGCCATAGATAATCATTAGGACCTCATGTCGTTTTAAACGACATCGATCGACGCAGGATTTAGGGTGCTTAATCCTTAATTTATCCTTTAGATAACTTAGCTCTTCCATGTATAAAAAGTTTCTTGCCCGCAAAGTTCGCTAGCAGGGAAAGAATAGCGGTGAACGTTCCGGTCGTAATTGCTTCCGTTGTATAGCCACCAAAATGGGATGGGTGTATTAATAGGTCAGCAATAAAACACATGCCACCAGCAATTCCAGCGACTAGATATTTATTGCTAAACCATCGATGAGTAAAAAGTGAAAGGATCAAAACGCCAAGGCCAGTGATAAATCCTGTCTCGACTGCCTTTTGAAGGTGGTCCAAGGTTGCCATCCAAATATTGCCTTGAACCATAACCAAAAGGCAGGCGGGCGTTGCTTCGCAAAATGGGGTTAAAAATATCTTAATTTTTTGAATTAGCATTTTGAAAGCTTATCAATAGAATGTGGCACACGGTAACATGCTCAACCAAACTTCACAAATAAAAAACCACCCGAAGGTGGTTTTGCTCTTTCTTGGTGGCCCGGGGCGGGATCGACCAGGGCCGAGGATGCCTGATCCTTAAGTTATTAGTGATTATGGCCTTGATTGTTCTTTGGCATCTGACCATTCATCATTTTCTGATGTTGTTTCATCATCTTTTCATGCTCCTCTGGATGGCAAAACTCATGATCCGAGTTACCACTCATTTGATGGGCATTCGCACCCTTATAGCCAAGAATACTTGGATCAAGCATGCCGGCAATCATGGCGATGTGTCCAAATACCAAGAACAAGGCAACACATATCGCATGAATCTTTAACTTACCCATTTGATCTAGTGCTCGATTAACCAAACCGAACTCTTGTAGGGCAATCCAGATCAGCGGCAATCCTGCGATGACATAAGTACTAACAGCGATTACATCAATCACCGTTCTCCACTCGCCCGCCTGGGTAATAGGAATGATGGCATTAGTCACGATGTAATAAATGATCCCAACAAAATAAACGCCTACAGCAATTCCCGAAAAGCGATTGAGGTAATAAACAGCACCATTGAACTTGCGAGTAAAGAGTAAATATAACTCAGTAATAGCTAAGGTTTCGGCCAAAACAATTGGTATGGCCATAAAGATAATTAAATTCCAAGGCTGATTAACAGCCAATAACTCCATGTAGTGGGTCATGTTCATTGTGCTTCTCCAAAATTTAAGCGTGACTAAACGTCACATATCAAGCTAACTTGTATTACGAAATTAACTTAGGCTTTTGGAGGTTTATAGATGAAGTTAATCATTGGCTGAAGAACCAATGACGAGCCCTTTGAAGACGGGGCTTGGGTAGAGACTGCCGATAACTCAATACTCAATATTGGAATAACTACCAAACCCAAACAGCACTGATAACTGTCGCCATGGCAGGGTTGATTGGTATCGTGAGACTTGCTCACCACCTCGTCACAATGATGAGCTGAGTTATCAGTAACTTGATACTGAGGCTGGTGTGCCGATAAATTAATAGGCATCACTGCCGCGTGAATCAAGCTGGCGAATAGACTAAAGCAAAGGGCGATACATATCCTTCTCATAATTCCATTCTACGCCCAACAAACGAAAAAACCACCCGAAGGTGGTTTTGGTGTTTCTTGATGGCCCGGGGCGGAATCGACCGAAGCCTAGGAACTCTCATCCTTGCGGAAAATGCTCAATATGAACTTCGCCCTGCCGTCCGAAATAACTCACATGCTTTCCAGTTATCCAAACGATGTATCCGACACAGCCGGCAGACATCGTTAACTTAAGAAATTCAGGATATCTCACCGCATCACTTTGAGCTCCGCGAATGGCTGAAACAATGCCATCTTTATTAAATGAATTTGGGATCTCCACCAGAGGCATCTCCATAGGGACAGTACAAACCTCATGGTTTGACAAATAATATGTTGTTGATTGGTTGCGATAATCAGCGAAATATGATTCGACGCCAACCTCAACCAAGCGACCCAATGCCTCTGGGAAGGTTAGAAGACCAGCATGAGATTGATGAGCACATTTTTCAATAACGTCTTTTATATTCGGATTCATAAGCAACCTCAAATTGATAGCTTGAATTATCTCGCCTCATAAATGAAAAAACCACCCGAAGGTGGTTTTAGTGTTTCTTGGTGGCCCGGGGCGGAATCGACCAGAGCCTGGGATGTTAAATTCTAATTAATTACATCTTAATAATCTGCCACGCACCTTCTGAGCGGCCATCACCAATCTTGTCCCCAGGTTTTGTATCCTTGGCATAGAAATACAAAGGCATGCCATTAAAAGCTAACTGCTTTTTGCCATCATCGCGTGTAACGATTGAATAGCCAGCAGAGACGGCAGGACTGCCATCAACTAGTAGAGGTGGCCAATTCGTTGCGCACATCCCATTACAAACTGACTTGCCTGAGCCGGCTACATCCTTGGTATAGATATACAAGGTCATGTTGTTGTTACCTGCTAAAACGCCATCGTTAGCCTTAGTAAAGGGGGCTAATGCTACTCCAGTCATTGACGCACAAGCGGCAAGAGTCACGGCTGCGACTAAGCCTATTAATACGGTTTTAATTCTATTCATAGTTGTCTCCTCTTATTCGAATCCATACTTTAAACCTAATTTATGTCTTTTGTTTTACACGAAATCTGTCAGTAGGCTCTGCATCTCAATAAATGCAATCTCATTTGCCAGATCAGATAGCAAAGCCATAAACTTCGTTTTCTTACCTTACGGAAAGTAAATCAGCTGATCCTATGTACTCTTTGAACTGCTTACACCAAATCAACACGCTGTTTACCTCTTCTGGGTTTTGCGTCTTTAAAAGATAGAATGCGGCACCATTGGGCTTTTTAATGCGACCAACCTCAATCTGCTGGGCACTGAACTCATCATTATCTTTAATGGCAGGTTTACTGCTGATATAGATGTGATAGTCCGGCCCAGGGCTGGACTTAAAGTCCTCGCTGGACTGTAAAAATAATTGATTGCCAACTTTGACTAACGACCACTCACCAGAGGAATTGTGTATCAAATCCTGTCCCTTAGCGTTTTTATCAATTTGTCCTCGCTTGAGGATTTCGCCTTCAACTTTTTGGTTGTCCTCAAAACGTGACTTAATATCTTGTGCGTGACCACGGATTGCGTCAAGAAGCTGGGCGCTTGCTGAAATTGGAAGCAGCAAGAAAACGCTTAAAAAGAGGATATTTAATTTATTCATCCAAAGCCTCATAAAGTAACTAGCATCAATATAGATCCTTTCACAATATTTGTCGTTTTAAACGACATCGACTGACGCAGGGATGTCTAATTGATTCGTCCTTTTAAAGGACGGTTCATGCTAGAGATATACGGCTCTAATGGCATCTACACCTGCCAAACCACAAATGAAAAAACCACCCGAAGGTGGTTTTGGTGTTTCTTGGTGGCTCGGGACGGAATCGACCGGGACCGAGGATGCCTACCCATTTGAATATTCTGGGTTAAAAGTTTGAAACAAGCTAATGCCTAGAAGGGCAATAAATGAAAGTAGCGAAAATGCGTTAATTAATTTCGCCTTTTTATTTACTGAATCTGCGTTCATAAACCCAACTATTGCCAAAAGAACACTCAACACTGCCAACTGAGAAAGGCTAATAAGCATTAGGGTTGCCAGATTCCAAAAACCTACAGCACCGGGAACTAAGTCTTGGTGAACAATATATTGCTCTTTTCCCGCGCCAAATACGCCTACGAAAAATGTACCGAGCCAGTTAGCCCAAAGAGACACATATAGAGAGATGGTTGCGATCTTTTTTGAAAACGGTGGCAAGGATAGTTGTGGCCACATCCAGGCAAAAGAAAAAAATACAAGGGCTTGTACAACACCAATCAGGTGGGCCTGTAGCAAGCCGATTTGTGCCATTGCGTAAGGCGAGTAAATGGGCGCCAATAAACCGCACATCAACATTAATAAACCTGATATTAAGAAATATCTATTAAATTGAAAATTCATTGCCGGCCTTAATGTTGAGTGTCGGATAGTGAAATATTAACTTAGATAGTCCAGCACCCCAAATGAAAATAGCCCAACAAGTGGGCTATTCTGTTTCTTGGTGGCCCGGGGCGGAATCGACCAGGGCCCAGGATGCTCGATCCAACCTCTAGACTACTTCCAACTGAGATTTAGTTTCTTATGAGTGGCCGCACAATCTCTCAAATAGAGATTGATTAGGCTTTGATATGGAATGCCCACCTCCTCTGATACAGACTTGAAGTAGCTCACTGAATCTTCATCTAGTCTTATGGTAATGGGCTTCTTGAGCATTGAAGCATATGGATTTTTACGAGCTTTTGAGAAATCATATTCTTTACGCATATTCGTAACCTTTAATAAGTTTTTATCTCTTTGGCAGTTGCCTTACGGGCTGAAATAATACGAATGACATTGCCCTCACTTCGATAACAATGGCAAACCAAAATTACACGTAGAGAATGGCTTACCCCTAACAAAATAAATCTGTCTTCATCTTCCGAATGATCAGGATCAGAAATTAGTTTGGCACTTTCATCATAAAACACAGATTTCGCTTCTTCAAAAGAAACGCCGTGTTTCTTCAGGTTAGCCGAAGCCTTTCTGGGCTCCCATTCAAATCGCAATGAAGTCATATGTACATTGTACATATATTAACTGGAGTAATCAACGGGGGTAAAAAGCTGAGCCACGGAGCTTCATCCCCAAGGTCAAACGAAAAAACCACCCGAAGGTGGTTTTGGTGTTTCTTGGTGGCCCGGGGCGGAATCGAACCACCGACACAAGGATTTTCAATCCTCTGCTCTACCGACTGAGCTACCAGGCCAAGACTTGGAATTATAACGAATTGGTTTGGGGTTCTATCAAATTACCTCTAGTTGCCTTTATTCGGTAGCTTTACCAATTCTTTGGGGTGGTTTACCCAATTAAATGGGTGCCTAGCTTTCGCCTTTATTGCGGGAGGTATCAATCCCCAAAGCCTTGAGCTTTCTATATAAGTGGGTACGTTCTAGGCCTGTGTACTCTGAAATCTTGGTCATACTACCGCCCATGATTTGCATTTGATGCTCAAAATACGCTTTCTCGAACAAATCTCTTGCTTCCCTGAGAGGAAGATCAAAGTAGGTTTTTGCGATTCCACTAATGTACTCACCCTCAGCGGGCGCCACAACTAATTCTACGGCCGCCTGCTTTGGCGCCGCCAAGGAATTTGAATTGGATTGAACGGCTCGCTCTTGTTCTGGCTCGACATATTTAGGAGAGCTCTCCAAAGCCTTGCTGACTGTCTTCAAAAGCTTTTGCAATGCAATTGGCTTTTCTAAAAAATTGAGTGCGCCAATACGCGTAGCCTCAACAGCAGTATCAATTGTTGCGTGACCAGACATCATGACTACTGGCATTGTGAGTTGTCCTGTATTGGACCACTCCTTCAATAGGGTAATTCCATCAGTGTCAGGCATCCATATATCTAATAAGACTAGATCAGGGCGCATCTGCTCACGGATAGTGCGTGCTTGAACAGCGCTCTCTGCGGCGTAAACAGTATGGCCTTCATCGGTGAGAATCTCATTGAGAAGCTCACGAATTCCCATCTCATCATCAACAACCAAAATACTAGCCATGCTTAGGCTGCCTCTTTTGCTAGATTCATAAACAATATTGACACTTGCGCACCAATCACTTCATCGCCCTGCATACGGTTCCGAATTTCAATTTTGGCTGAGTGGTCATCAATAATTTTCTTAACAACCGCTAAACCTAGTCCCGTACCTTTGCTCTTTGTTGTTACATAAGGTTCAAAGGCTCTTGCCAATATCTTAGCTGGAAATCCAACTCCACTATCACTTATTGTTAATCTCACAGCATTTTGAACCGCACTATTGTGTTCACCATAAGGTACCAGCTCCGTTTTGACCTCAACTGGACTGGTGGGATGAGGCCCTTCTAATGTCGCATCTTGAGCATTTTGTAACAAGTTATGGATTACCTGCCTTAACTGTGTAGGGTCGCCCATGATTTCCGGGCAATTGGGATCTAGCTTCGTACGCAAGGGACTGCCCTCATAAAGACCCAGAATTTCGGAGGTCAGCGTATTAATCGAAACCGGCTTTAATTGTGGTGTTGGTGTTTTTGCAAAATCCCTGAAATCATTCACCATTTCTTTCATCGCCTGCACCTGACCAATAATCGTTTCAGTGCTGCGATTAATCATTTCCTCTTGCTCTGGGCTCAATTTGCCAGCAAGCTTATGTTGTAGCCTTTCAGCTGAGAGCTGAATTGGCGTTAGAGGGTTCTTAATTTCATGGGCAAGTCGTCTTGCTACTTCGCTCCATGCAATCGATCTTTGCGCACTCACAACATCAGTAATGTCATCAAAAACCACCATACGTAAGTCACCAGTAAGCTCTGTTCCGCGAACAAATAATGTCACACCTAATTCATTTTCAAATTCATTCGTACGGTGCAGCTGAATTTGTTTTTGCCATACCGGCGCATTAGTCTGAGCAGGCTTTTGCTCCATCTCGCCCCCACCAACCACTGCAAGCTTCATGGTTGCAAAACCTTCTCTAATAGCCTCTTCAAACTCCAATAGCGCAGCATTGCTACTGAGGGGCTTTCCATCAAGTTGCGTGAGGTCTTGACCAAAAATACGATCTGCGCCTGCATTGCTAGAAACTACGTTGTAATTTTTATCAAAGATACATACGCCGGCAGTAAGGCTTCCTAGCACACGCTCCAAGAATGCCTTGGACTCTTGCAATGAGGTACGGGTATCAGCCAACTGTCTCGTCATGACATTAAATTGCCGTGTCAGCATACCTAGCTCGTCGCCAGTATCAAGCTCTGGCTTAGGAGACAAATCCCCTTGCGCTACAGCTTGTGTTCCCCTCAAAAGCATTAAGAGCGGGCGGGCAAGCTGCCGGCCCAACATTAGGGCAAGAGTAATAGCAACAAATACTGCGAAGAAAAGGGTGAGCGTCAATGTGCCAACAAACATTTTGCGCAAGCCAGTGCGCCCCAAAGCTTTCTCTTGATATTCACTATAGGCAGATTCCACAGCAAAAATATTTTTAGCCAGCGGAGTTGGAATGTAACGTACCAACTGTAAAAAATACTTATCATCCGCATCTTTTCCTGCATCCAATTTGCTGTGATTAGACTTTTTTCGAGTAATAGGAACTATGGCCCTGACACGGTATCCGCCCTGACCGCCATCCACCTCAATTTGATCTAAGAAGGTAATTCCCTTCTTTTTAAATGCCTCTGCAACGACATCAGCGCTAGGGGCAGGAAAATATTTTTTTGGCTTGACTTCGCTAGTGAAGATCAAATTACGCTGCATATTGAAAAGGCTAACCTCTTGAATGCCAAATTGGTTACGAATTTTCATAACTGCTGCGGCAACTTGATCTGAGGAAGCGCCTGAGGGGGCCTGCACAATCTGTTCGGCAATAAAATTTCCCTCGCCTAAGATCTCTTCTTGGGCCACTCGCAAAGTAACGCGCCCCAACTCTAGGCCCGAGTTAAGGGCCGTCTCTACTTTGACGTCAAACCAAGTCTCAATACTTCGAGATACGAACTGCAATGAAACGCCATACAAAATAAGACCAGGAACAATGCCAACCAATGCAAAAATCATTGCTAACTTTGCAATCAAACGTGTACCAAAGTGTCCTCGATACCAGCGCACTGCAATTACGCCGACTAAAGTCAAAATCACCAACGTAAGACAGATTCCAATAACCACATTAGCCGCATAGAGCCAAATAAAGTAGTTATCAAAAAATTCTGTATTGGATGAGGCAACTGCCAGTAAAACTAATAGTAATAAAGCAAATGCGCCGATTAACCCAATCGTGATTGGAACTATTTTCTTTCGCCAGGCTTTCGATGAAAAAAAGCTTGCGTCTAACAGGGCTGCAATCGGTCTCATCGCTTAACTAGATTGGGGCCATTTGCGGAAAATGGAAAGCGATACCAATCACTCGACACATTCCAATCACGGTTATTCAGTGCATTTACCTGAAATGGTTTTGGCAGCTTGCTAAGATCCAAAGTCATACGTAGGGCAGCCGTGTATGACTTGCTTGGGTCGAGCTGTGCGTTATCAATTACTCGCCATCCCCCAATGCTACCTACTGCCTGCAATGCTTCAGAAATAGTTTTGGCAGAAAATGAAAAGCCCTCTGAGGCAATTCGATATTGCTGTGTCAGTGGCTGATAAGACAAACGGGTTTGCCTTTGTACTAACGCGGACTTTTCATCGAACCAGTACCAACGTGATCGGGTTAAATCAAACTCGGTTTGGAAATAGAGAACTACCCCTTTTTGTACTGCATCTTCTAGGCCGGGGGATAGCTCAATCTGAAAAGTAGCATTGAGAAGCCAGTCGTTATCCGCCTTCTCCAATTCAAAGGATTTGATCTTGATGCCTTCTGCGCTAACGGTTGTTGAAAAAACGCCCAACACCATCAAAAACAAAAAGAGGAATTGTTTAATTCTTCGGCTCATGGCCCATTTTTCTTAAACAAAGCATAGTAAAAACCATCATTAAACTCACCGGGCAAAATTTGGCCTGGAGCGTCCAATCGTACCGCATCAGCGTGCTGCCCAGCAAACCAGGCGGCCTGTTCCTCACCTTCCTCAGGAAATATTGAGCAGGTTACATACAAAAGGGTACCTCCTGCATTGAGCATCTTCCACGCTTGAATCAAAATCGCGCGCTGTCTTTCTTGTAGCGCCTTGATATCTGCCTCCCGCCTCAGAAATGGAATATCGGGGTGACGGGATACTATGCCAGAGGCTGAACAAGGGGCATCTAGCAAAATCTTGTCAAATAGAACGCCATCCCACCATGAAGCTTTTGAAGCATCGCCGCGCAATACTTTCACATTGTCAGAATGTAAAAGGAGGCGATCCAGGTTGCCGCCAATTTTTCCAATGCGCGCACCATCCAACTCCAATGCCCGCATTGAACAATCTGCAAGCTCCAATAAATGCGCCGTTTTTCCACCAGGAGCAGCACAAGCATCGAGAAACAGCTCACCATCCTGAGGATTTAATAAGACTGCAGCCAGTTGTGCGCCTGCATCTTGCACAGAAACGGCTCCGCTATAAAAACCAGGTAGGTCCGATACGGGCACCGCTTCAGGCAACAAAAGCGCGGCAGATAATTGAATGCCTGCAACTTCATCTATGGGCCTTGAGGAAACCCCGGCGTCAGAGAGTAAAGCTTGATATTGCTCACGCGTATATTGCTTTTGGTTTACGCGCAAAATTAATGGCGCACGTTTAGCCTGTTGGAACAAAATGGCTTGCCATACTTTGGAATAATTGCGCTTCAAGTTTGCTCGCCACCAAGCAGGCACATACATTGGAATGGGGTCTGGTGGAAAATGTTTCTCACCCTCTGGCGGCTGAACCAAAAGACTTACCTTGCGCAACACTGCGTTCACCAAGCCTTTGGCATACATGGTTTGGTCATATTCGCCGCACGCCCTCACCGCCTGATCAACAATCGTGTGAGCTGGATAGCCTTTGCTCTCTGTTGCGTCTTGCAAAAATAAAGCTATAGCGACGCTTAATAAATGATCCACTTCTGGCGGTGGCGTTTTTGGAATAAATTGCTTAATCAATTCATGAGAGCGCACCCATTTACGGAGGGCATCAAAACTCAAACTCTGCACGATCGGTCGCTCATGTGCTTCAAGCTGATCTAGAACTTCTGTGAGCGATCTCCCGCTGATTACCTCACTAATCGCTTGAGCAGCAATCGTAATTGCTTCTGAAAGCGGGAGACTGCGTGGTGTTTTTTGATCGGTCAAATTAATTTGCTCCGGGATATATCCCGTTTTTAGCCATACTCATTAAGCGTGCCACCCGCTCTTCAGTAGGCGGATGGGTTGAAAAAAGTTGGGCAAGACCCCCGGCACTTAAGGGGTTAAGAATCATCATCTGCGCAGTTTCAGGATGCTGCTCGACTGCTTGAAATGGAATGCCTTGGGCATAGTTGTGAATTTTTTCTAATGCGTGTGCAAGCGCCTCTGGGTCAGAGCTGATTTCTGCTCCACCGCGATCCGCCTCATACTCTCTGGCTCGCGATATGCTCATCTGAATCAAACTTGCGGCAATTGGGGCCAAGATTGCCACCATCAAACTCGCGATTGGATTGCTGGGCCTACCCTCCGAGTCACGCCCACCAAAAAACATAGCAAAGTTGGCCAATGCCGAAATAGCTCCAGCCATTGTTGCGGCAACAGTCGAAATTAAAATATCCCGATGACGAACATGCGCTAGTTCATGGGCCATCACACCACGTAATTCACGATTCGAGAGAATTTTCAAAATGCCGGTTGTTGCTGCAACCGAGGCGTTCTCGGGATTGCGCCCAGTTGCAAAAGCATTTGGCGCATCCTCATTAATCAAAAATACTTTAGGCATGGGAAGTCCAGCCTTCTCAGCAAGCTCTTTGACTAGGGCATAAAACTGAGGCGCAGATCTCTCATCAACCTGCTGTGCATTAGTCATCTTCAGAACCATGGTGTCAGAAAACCAATAACTGAAAAAATTCATGCCAATGGCCATGAGTAATGCCAATAACATGCCTTGTTCGCCACCCAACATGCCGCCAACAATAATAAACAAGGCAGTAATTGCTGCCATCAAAACAGCAGTCTTTGCAAAATTAAACATTTCTACTCCTTTGCTGTAAAGCGCAACAATTGTTCGCCAACCGACTGCATACATGTCTTAGCATCTATTCTTTTCCCGCCAGGTTTTTGCATTTCTAAAACCTCGAGAACTCCATTGCCACACTGAATATATACGCCTTCATGACTAAATCCTAAAATATCACCCGGCTTACCGCTTGAGACTTGAACTTGGGGTGTTGCAAGCCTTGAATTCCAAAACTTGATTGCCAGTCCATTGAGAACGCTGCTCGCTCCCGGAAAAGGATTGAAAGCGCGGATACGCTGATCAATTTCCTTGGCGCTCAAGGTCCAGTCGATCTCTGCTTCGCTCTTCAGTATTTTTTCGGCATAGGTGATTCCATCTTTAGCTTGTGACTCATGCACTAAATTTTTGCCGCCCTGTAAATCATTTAAAACATCGACGATTAATTTGGCACCGAGTTGCGCCAATCGATCATGCAAGCTAACGCTCGTTTCATCGCTTGCAATTTCAAGATCAGCGACTAGAACGGTATTTCCTGTATCTAGACCAGCATCCATTTGCATAATGCAAACACCTGTTTTGAAATCACCCGCTTCAATCGCGCGTTGAATCGGTGCAGCGCCACGCCAACGCGGCAATAAGGAAGCGTGAATATTAAAGCTGCCATGTCTACCTGGCTTTTCGCTAATATCTAATATTTCTTGAGGCAAGATCAGGCCATACGCGACCACCACCATGGCATCAAACTCGACTGAGGATAAATGCTCATAAGCAGCCTGGGCCTGGGCCTGCTTCTGAGGGTCTGGGCTATTGCGCCTTAAAGTCTCTGGCTGCAATACAGGAATATTTTTTTGCAAAGCAAATTCTTTAACGGGGCTTACCTGCAGGTGCATACCCCTGCCAGCGCGGCGATCAGGTTGCGTCAAGGCCAACACAATTTCATGACCAGCGTCGGAGATTGCGCGCATTGCTTGCGCAGCAAACACGGGGGTTCCAGCAAAGACGATCTTCATTGCTGCGCTTAGCGCTGACCCACTAATTCTTTTGCGCGCTTTTTCATTTTTTGTGAGATGCGGGTTCGCTTCAGTATTGATAAATACTCTACAAATACTTTGCCTTGCAAATGATCGAGCTCATGCTGCAAACAAACTGCCAACAAACCATCAGCATCGATTTCAAATTCTTTACCCTCAATATCAAGTGCTTTCACGCGAATCTCAGCAGGCCTTTCAACCTCGTCATAAAACTCCGGCACAGATAAGCATCCCTCACGCCACGATTTAGTTTCGGCGCTTGCCCAAATAATTTCTGGGTTAATGAAAACCATCAATTCATTTTGGTCATCAGATACATCAATCACCACGATGCGCTCATGAACATCTACCTGTGTTGCCGCCAAGCCAACGCCAGGTGCTTCATACATGGTGTCCGCCATATCGGCAACAATTTTTTTAATGCGAGCATCAACCTCTGCCACAGGTTTAGCAACCTTATGCAAGCGGGGGTCTGGATAGCAAAGGACAGTTAACAAAGCCATATAGGAATTATCCAACAGAGCTATCAGTCTGTCCCGATTGCTGCAATTCCCCTAAAGAACAAAATTGGTTTATGCACATATCATCCACCCCAAACCCAGTTACCCGAATCGATTATGGAAGCTATCACTACCCATCTCGTCTCTATGATTTATACGATCCTCCGTCAACACTCTATATATATGGTGATATCCAGCTTCTCAAGATCCCGATGATTGCGGTCGTAGGCTCAAGAAGCGCCAGTCTTGAGGGCTTAAGAAATGCGCGCCTATTTGCTCAAGCCCTCTCAAAGACAGGCGCGATGATCCTCTCAGGCTTGGCAAGGGGAATTGATAGCGCTGCCCACCAAGCCACGATTGAGCTTGGCCCCAGCCACCATACTGCAGCGGTATTAGGTACGGGGATAGATGTCGTCTACCCCCGTCAAAACATCGTCCTTTCCAGCTCCATAAGCACACAAGGCCTTTTGATATCAGAGCTGCCCATCGGGGCGGGGCCAAAAGCATTTCATTTTCCAAGGCGAAATCGCATTATTGCTGCCCTAGCGCTCGGCGTAGTCGTAATAGAGGCAGCCAAAAAGTCCGGCTCCCTGATCACCGCCAGGTTGGCAGCAGACTTGGGAAGGGAGGTTTTTGCCCTTCCTGGGCCCATTCACAGGCCAAATTCTGCTGGCTGCCACCTACTGATTCAACAAGGGGCAAAACTGGCCTTTCAGCCTGACGATGTTCTTGAGGAGCTGCGTTTTTAGCGAAAAACCCCATTTAGTAGGCCAAAAAGAGGGGTTTTATTTAAAAACTCAAGTTCTCCGCTTGGTTAAAACAAGCAAAAAATAGGGGTTTTTGGACTTTTCCCAATTTATCGGTTAATAATAAAAAAGGGGCATGCAATTGGCCAAGCCAGATTTTGGTTTAGATTGGTCATCCGTTTTGCCCAAAAAAACATCATTTCTAGCTCAAATTTAGGCAAAAACGCGTGGCAACTAAAGCAACTACCAAAAAAAGCAGCTCAAAGACTTCCGCCGGGGACCATCCCAAGGCGCTAATCATTGCGGAGAAGCCGTCTGTTGCCAATGACATTGCCAAGGCCTTAGGCGGATTTACAAAGTATGAGGATTATTTTGAGAGCGATGAATTCTTAATCTCTTCTGCGGTCGGTCATTTACTAGAAATTGCTGCTCCCGAAGAGTTTGACGTAAAGCGTGGCAAATGGTCATTTGCTAATTTACCAGTGGTGCCCCCTTATTTTGATTTACGTCCGATTGCAAAAACAGAGTCGCGCCTCAAGGTTTTGCAAAAACTCATTAAACGCAAAGATGTCACTTCACTAATTAATGCCTGTGACGCGGGACGTGAAGGCGAACTTATTTTCCGTTTAATTGCACAGCATGCAAAAGCATCGCAGTCTATTCAACGTTTATGGCTGCAATCGATGACCCCAGCAGCAATTCGTGAGGGCTTCACTAATTTGCGCACTGATGAGGATATGAAGCCTCTTGCTGATGCTGCTCGTTGTCGCTCAGAAGCGGACTGGTTAGTCGGCATTAACGGCACGCGTGCGATGACTGCATTTAATAGTAAGAGCGGTGGCTTCTTTCTCACAACCGTAGGTCGTGTTCAGACTCCAACTCTTTCTATTGTGGTGGAGCGCGAAGAGTTGATTCGTAAATTTATCTCCAAAGATTATTGGGAGGTGAAGGCAGAATTTATTGCTGCAGCAGGCATCTATGAAGGCCGCTGGTTTGACCCGAAATTTAAAAAGGATGTTGCTGAGCCTGATGCACGCGAGAATCGCCTGTGGAGCGAAGCGGCAGCACAAAGCATTGTTGCAGCATGTCGCGGTAAAAAAGCAAACGTTACAGAAGAAGCTAAGCCCGCCACGCAACTTGCCCCTCAGTTATTTGATTTAACTAGCTTACAGCGTGAGGCAAATGCGCGCTTTGGCTTCTCTGCAAAAAATACCTTAGGTCTTGCACAAGCTTTATATGAGCGTCACAAGGTATTAACGTATCCGCGTACTGATGCAAAAGCGCTGCCAGAGGATTACCTCGATACCGTCAAGCAAACCATGGAGAATCTTGCCGATAACTCGCAAGACTATCGCGCCTTTGCTAAACAAATCTTGCAGGGCGATCCAAAGGATCCAAAAGCTAAAGCAGGATATGGTTGGGTCAAGCCAAATAAACGGATCTTTGATAATTCTAAAATTTCTGATCACTTTGCGATCATTCCAACATTAGAAACGCCCAAGAATTTAAGCGAGCCCGAAGCGAAGCTCTACGATTTAGTTGTACGTCGTTTCTTGGCAGTGTTTTATCCTGCCGCAGAATTCCGCGTCACCACACGTATTAGCGAGGTATCTGGACACCACTTCAAAACAGAGGGGCGTGTTCTTGTAAACCCAGGCTGGTTAACGGTTTACGGTAAATCCAATCAAGCAGATGATGAGCTTGTTCCAGTACAACAGGGCAAAGCAGTACAAACTGAGTCTATTGCTGCTGTACCGCTAAAAACCAAACCGCCTGCACGGTATACGGAAGCTACATTGCTCTCTGCGATGGAAAGTGCTGGCAAGTGGGTTGATGATGATGACATGCGCGAAGCCATGGCTGAAAAGGGCTTGGGTACACCTGCAACACGCGCCGCCATCATTGAAGGCTTACTTGCTGAAAAATATATTGTGCGGGAAGCGCGTGAGCTCATTCCAACTGCAAAAGCTTTTCAGTTAATGACTTTATTGCGCGGCTTAGATGTTGAAGAATTAACACGCCCTGACTTAACGGGTAGCTGGGAAAACAAGCTATCTCTCATCGAGCAGGGCAAGATGAACCGCGATACCTTCATGCAAGAAATCGCGCAGATGACTCAGCGCATCGTGAAGCGTGCCAAAGAATATGACAGCGATACTATTCCAGGCGACTACGCCACAATGACCACGCCGTGCCCGCACTGCAAGGGTCCGGTCAAAGAGAACTACCGCCGTTTTGCTTGTGAGAAATGTGGTTTTACTATCAGCAAAACACCGGGTGGGCGTGCGTTTGAATATCCTGAAGTTGAAGAATTGTTGCGCGAAAAAACCATTGGACCACTGCAAGGATTCCGCAGCAAAATGGGGCGCCCATTTGCTGCCATTATTAAGTTAAGTGAAATCCCAGAGGACGATAAAGATTATCCAAATGCAGGATTTAAGCTTGAATTTGACTTTGGTAATACGCAAGATGATGAAACTGAAGCAGTGGATTTCACAGGTCGACAAGCTTTAGGTGTTTGTCCAAAGTGCTCTGGTGCAGTCTACGAGGATGGCATGCGTTATGTTTGCGAAAACAATACTGGCCCAAGTAAAACTTGTGATTTCAAAACTGGAAAAGTAGTGCTTCAGCAAGAAGTGTCAGCTGAGCAGGTTCAGAAATTGCTGAAAGAGGGCAAAACCGATCTTCTGACCAACTTTAAATCTAACCGCACTGGCCGTGGCTTTAAGGCCTATTTGGCCTTGGATTCTGCTGGCAAAATTGGCTTTGAATTTGAGGCCAAAGCCCCTAAAGCTGAAGGTGCGGCCAAGGCTCCAGCGAAGAAGCGGGCAGGCGCCAGCGCAGCAACCAAGTCTGCAGCAAAACCAAAGCGTGCTAGTAAAGCTAAATCATCCTCTAGTAGCTGAGCAGTAACTAGCTTAGCCGCTAGAGCGGACCACAGAATTCCCCTTGACCCCAGGGCAGTAGCTAAAAATATTCCCGGGCGTTGAGTGAGCGCCCCAATGATTGGTAAACGATCTCCCGCCACACATCGGACTCCAACAAATTCTCCAGTTTTGGCTAATGAGCAAAGCTCGCCTTCTGGATAGTTCACCAAACCCCTTGCTTGTTCCCGATTGAAATCATCGCTTACTTGTCTTGGAGCAAGATCATTCTCGCCCTCATCAAAACTCGAGCCCACAATCCATTGATAGCTCCCATCATCCTGGCGCTCGGCAGGCAGGCAATATCCATCACCAGAAATGCCAACGTTAGGTAGTTTTTTGACCCAAGCATCGCCATCTTTAACCGTGAAAATACTCAGCTGACCACGCACTGGCTTTAAGGGCAAACGTATGCCAATGCTGCTCATCAATGGCTTAGCCTCAAGGGCGCAAGCTAAAACAACTTTATTTGCTGAAAGGATGAGTTTGTTTGAGTCATCAAACAAATACCACTGCTTGCCATGCGCTTCTAGACGTGTAACGCGTGTATTCCAAAGGCAAGTAAGGCGCTCATGCTTCTGCAGCAACTGCTTGCTTGTTTCAAGCAAATTTAAGCCCGCGCCTCGCGGTAACCAAACGCCGCTTTGCGTAATCCCACAAACCTTAGCGGCCTCTTGCGCATCCATAGCAACAGCCATATCTTGATCAAGATCCAAAGAGCGCAAGTGCCTTGTCGTTTCGATAAGATCAAAGGGCTTATCTTTTTTGCTTGGCTGAAAGATCCCATGTTGTCGCCATACATTTTTCCAGCGAGCCTCAGCAAGCAAAAATGCAATGCGCGTTAGACGCAATAAGCGTGGAGAGCCTTTACCAATGTGCGGATGAGCAATGGCATAAGCATGGCTGGAACAGGCGGTGGCTGGGGATGCGGCGGTGTCAACAATACAAACTGATTTGCCGCGCTCAAGCAACTCATTTGCAATGGTTGCCCCACAAATGCCCGCCCCAATCACCACTATTTCATGGTGTTGGGGTTTGGTCATTGAATAAATCTAAATAAAACGGTGGGTATTACTAAAGTCTTTTGGAACTTAAGCATTCAAACGTTGTTCGATCTTAGAGCGAGTTTCTTTCAACTCTTTTGGTAAACGATCGCCAAGGTGTTCGAACAATTCTGTATGCAGCTTAAGCTCATTCTTCCAGTCATCAATACCAACATTGATGGCTTTAGTGAACTTCTCTGCTGAGTAGTCAAGGCCGCCCCAGTGCATATCTGCGTACTCTGGAGTAATGCCAAACGGTGTTTCTTTGCCATTAGCTTTGCCTTCGGCACGATTCAAAATCCATGAAAGAACGCGCATGTTTTCGCCGAAACCAGGCCATACAAACTTACCATTCTCATCCTTGCGGAACCAGTTCACACAGTAGATCTTTGGCAATACTGCACCTTCAGCCTCAAGCTTCTTACCAATATTGAGCCAATGTTGGAAATAGTCGCTCATGTTGTAGCCGGCAAATGCAATCATTGCAAACGGGTCACGGCGTACAACGCCAATCTGCCCTGTAATTGCTGCGGTAGTTTCTGAGCCCAATGTCGCAGCCATGTAAACACCCTCAACCCAATCACGTGCTTCGCTAACCAAAGGCACAGTGTTTGAACGACGGCCGCCGAACAAGAACGCGTCAATTGGGACCCCCGCAGGATCATCCCAATTAGGATCAACCGCTGGGTTATTAGTTGCAGCAACTGTGAAGCGTGAATTTGGATGTGCGGCTTTACGACCAGCAGCGCCATCAGCTGGAGTCCAGTCTTTACCTTGCCAGTCAATCAAATGTGCTGGTGGAGTTTCTGTTAAACCTTCCCACCAAACATCACCATCATCAGTCAAGCCAACGTTAGTGAAAATCACGTCTTGGTTCAATGAGTCGATACAGTTTTGGTTTGTTTGGCGATTAGTTCCAGGAGCTACGCCAAAATAGCCAGACTCCGGATTGATCGCAAATAAACGGGTTTTGCCAGTGACGGCATCTTTGCGTGGTTTGATCCAAGCAATATCGTCACCAATAGTGGTTACTTTCCAGCCATCGAATCCTGCTGGAGGAATCATCATGGAGAAATTGGTTTTTCCACATGCAGACGGGAATGCTGCAGCAATATGGTATTTCTTACCTTCAGGTGAAGTTACACCCAAGATCAACATGTGCTCAGCCAACCAGCCTTGGTCACGGCCCATGTTCGACGCAATGCGCAAGGCAAAACATTTTTTACCTAACAATGCATTGCCACCGTAGCCAGATCCAAAGGACCAGATCTCACGAGTTTCTGGGTAATGAACAATGTATTTGTTCTTGTTGTTAGGCCATGCAACGTCTTTTTCGCCAGCAGCCAAAGGCTTGCCAACCGTATGAATACAAGGAACGAACTCGCCGTCAGCGCCCAACTGGTCAATCACTGCCTTGCCCATGCGCGTCATCAACTTCATGTTGATTGCAACGTAAGGGCTGTCAGACAACTCAACGCCAATGTGTGCAATGGGTGAGCCGATTGGGCCCATTGAAAACGGCACCACATACATTGTTCTGCCACGCATGCAGCCATCAAACAATGGATTCAATGTTGCACGCATCTCGCTAGGCTCAACCCAGTTATTGGTTGGACCAGCATCTTCTTTCTTGGCAGAGCAAATGAAGGTACGGTCTTCAACACGCGCAACATCTTCAGGGTCAGACAATGCTAAAAAGGAGTTTTTACGTTTGGCAGGGTTAAGGCGCTTAAATACTCCAGCCGAAACCAGTAACTCGCAGAGCTCATCGTATTCTGCTTGTGAGCCATCACACCAACGAATAGCATCAGGCTTGGTCAGAGCGGCAACTTCACCAACCCACTCAATTAAACGCTTGTTTTTTACGTAAGCTGGCGCATTCACATTGATCTGGCCGCTGGTAGTTGAAGTCATATGTTTTCCTATGAAAGATTGAATTTTTTAATCTTTCGATTTTAACATTTTGGTCATATTTGCGGTGTTGACCCGACCCAGCACAAACCCTTTACTTGCCAATACAAAATTGGGTGAAGATTTTTCCCAAAAGATCGTCTGGAAGGAGTTTTCCGGTAATTTCCCCGAGGTGTTTTTGCGCTAAAGATAGCTCTTCTGCAAATAATTCAAGGGAATTGTTGCCATTTGCAGCGAATTGCTCCGATCTATCAATATGTTCAGCAGCTCGCTCAATACAATCTAAATGCCTTCTGCGGGCCAAAATTACTCCCTCTTGAGGCCCAGCCCAGCCCACCAACCCCAAAATCCTTTGCTTTAACTGCTCAATTCCCGCGCCAGTTTTGGCAGAAATCAACAGGGCTCCACTAGATGTCGCCTTGAGTGAATCTTGAAGTAAGTCCGCTTTATTAATGAGCTCAAGGACGGCACATTTAGCAGGTAGTTCCTTCAAAATCTGAGATTTTAAGTCGTCTTGCTGGGAGGTAGATTGTGAGTCAGTCAAAAAAATCACCAAGTCAGCCAAACGAATAGCCTCCCAAGATCTTTCTATTCCTTTAGCCTCAACCACATCTACAGTCTCACGCAAGCCAGCAGTATCGATAATGTGCATTGGCACACCATCGATGGTGATGCTCTCTTTGACGCGATCTCGAGTAGTGCCCGCAATAGGAGTAACAATGGCCACTTCTTCGCCGGCTAACCGGTTAAGCAAGGAGCTTTTTCCGACATTGGGTGCACCAGCTAAAACCAACTGGATACCATCGCGTAAGATTTTTCCCTGCTTAGCTCCAGCGCGCAAGGCCTGGAGTTTTTCTTTTACCGCGGCCAAGCGCTGACGCGCTTGCGCGTTTTCTAAAAACTCAATTTCTTCTTCGGGGAAATCTAAAGTCGACTCAACCAATATTCTGAGTTGAGTAATCTCCTCAATCAAGTTATTAATGTCGTCAGAAAAAGCGCCCTGTAAGGATCGAGCGGCACCACGTACGGCCGCCTCACTTTGCGCATCAATTAAATCTGCAATTGCCTCAGCCTGAGTTAGATCAATCTTATTGTTTAAATAAGCGCGCAGGGTGAATTCACCGGGCTCCGCAATAACCAGCCCCTCATCTTTACCCAACTCAAGGCAGCGCTTCATTACCAACTCAAGGAGTTGTGGGCCCCCATGACACTGCAGCTCTAAAACATCCTCACCCGTAAAAGAGGCAGGCCCGACAAAGTAAATGGCAATGAGTTGATCAATGGCATGGCCATGTTCATCGCACAAGGTTAATAGATTTGCCTGTCGTGGAAGCAGCTTCTTTTGAAAGAGGGCGCTCGCTAAAGGGTTTAAGTTTTGTCCGCTGATACGAACAATACCCACACCCGCTTTGCCTGACGCTGTTGCGACAGCAATGATAGGCAATTTTCTCGTCATCATTGCTGTCAACTTATTACAAGCTTTTTGCAGCACGCAAATTACTTAGCGGGCTTTTTTCCAAACATTTGGTTAATTTGCCACTGCTGTGCAATTGATAGCAAATTGTTTACAACCCAATATAAAACCAAACCAGCCGGGAAGAAGAAGAACATCACCGAGAAAACAATTGGCATGTACATCATCACTTTTGCCTGAATTGGATCTGGTGGGGTTGGATTCAACTTGGTTTGTACGAACATGGAGGCGGCCATAATGACTGGCAGGATGTAGTACGGATCAGGAACGGAAAGGTCGTGTATCCACAAAACCCAAGGCGCCCCACGCATCTCAACAGACGACAATAAAACCCAATACAAAGAAATAAATACAGGGATCTGAATTAGGACAGGCAAGCAACCACCCAACGGATTGATCTTCTCCTTGCGATACATCTCCATCATGGCTTGATTTAGCTTTTGTGGCTCACCCTTGTACTGCTCTTTCATAGCCACCAAGCGAGGTTGAACTTCCTTCATGCGCGCCATTGACTTGTAACTTGCAGCGGAAAGGGGGAAGAACACCAGCTTAATTAAGATGGTCAACAGGATGATTGACCAACCCCAGTTACCGACATAAGAATGAATATTGTCTAAAAGCCAGAAAATGGGTTTTGCCAAAATAGTCAAATAGCCGTAGTCTTTTAGAAGCTCAAACCCGGGGGCAATCGTTTCTAAAACGCGCTCTTCCTGTGGGCCTACAAACAATTTAGCTTTTTCAACCACTGTAGAGCCTGCGGCAACTACGCCCAGTGGAGTCTGCATACCAATTCGGTATAGGTTATTGTCAATCCGATTTGCATAGATATCACGTGCAACTTTGTCGCCCGGAATCCACGCGCTTGCAAAGTAATGCTGAACCATTGCAATCCAAGCTGGCTCACCGGCAGCTACTTGGGTAGGAATAGTGATTTTGTTTTTATCAATTGCCGTGAACTCGAGCTTATTAAACTTCTCTTTATCTGTATAAGCAGCAGGTCCAGTAAAGGTGCTTGCTGAAAAAGCGCCATCAAAGGGGCCGATTTTTTGTTCTTGCGAAGCATCGCGCACAATCTCTGTGTATAGAACAAGCGGGTTAGGATTGTTGCTGGTTTGGGTAACCCGATGCCCAACATCAATTACGTAGCTACCTGGATTAAGAATGAAGGTTTTTTCAAGCTTGACGCCATTGCGTTCGCTGGCGAAAACTGCAAAGGGCCTACCTGAACCATCTTTACCAGATTGAACTAACTTAAAGGTGCTAGTGTGGTTTGGAAGGTCGCTGTTTAATGAAATCAAACCAGAGCGGGCAAAATATTTATGGGTGGGCGTGTACTGAAATAACTCAACCGGCTTGTTTTCTGCGGTTAAGGATTTCAATAGCTTCGCATCAACAACATTTGCACCACTTGCGCTGATTTGTAGAACCAGAACATCATTCTGTATTGTGAATTTTTCTGCGCTTTCAATGGTGCCAGTGCTTGCAATGGGGGCTGTTGCCACTGTTGGTGAGCCTGAGATTTGTGTCGGCACATCAACCTTGCTTCCCGCAGCAGTCTTTTCGGCAACTACTGGAGCGTTCGCTGGCGCACCCCCAAATAAGGATGGCTTGCCTTCATGAACCTGCCAATTGTTGTAGAGCATGAGACCCGACATCGAGAATACTGCCCAAAGAATTGTTTTTTTAAAGTCCATTTACATTCACTTAAGTTGGTGTTTTGATTCTTTTACTACAGGATCATAACCGCCGTGTGACCATGGGTTACAGCGCAATATGCGCCACAACGTCAGCCCCAAGCTTTTCAAAAATCCATATTGATTAAAACAGTCGCAAGCATATTGCGAACAACTGGGCACGTATTTGCAGCGCATCCCCAAGTACGGACTTAAAGCGAGCTGGTAAATTTTTACCAGCTTAATTGCCGCATTATTTAAAACGCGCACTTTAAAGAAGCCCCGAAATTTGAGACCGCAAAGTTTCTTTTTCTTTTTTTCTGAGTCTGCCTCGGGTCTCGCGACCAATTGGTTTTTTGAGCTTAACCACAACATCTTTATTTAATGTGTTGGTTTGAGCCGCCCAAATCAATTCGCGGATCATCCGCTTTAGGCGATTTCGATCAACCGCTCTTTTGGCTAACTTCTTTGCTACTGCAACCCCCAAGTCAGGCTTAGCGCCCTCTTGAGTGGATGCAACATACATACCCCAATACAAACTTGTCTTGGGGCGTGTTTTTAATAATTCAGAAATCCTTGCGCTATTCAATGGCTAAATTAAACAGCCAAACGCTTGCGGCCTTTTGCACGACGTGCATTTAAAACTGCGCGTCCGCTTTTGGTTTTCATACGAATACGGAAGCCGTGAGTGCGCTTGCGACGGGTTACTGACGGTTGGTAAGTTCTTTTCATGATAGATCCCTGGAAAACCAAGTATTTTCCTTGTTGCAGAGCAAAAGGTCAATCCATCTTGACGAATATGTAGGTGTTTTTCTCTATTTTTTATTAAATTTCTCTTAAATCGTTAATTTAAATGAGGATTTTTCTATTATTCACAAGTTATCCACAGGTTTTCCACGATTTTCTTGCTTGTGGATAACT